>NZ_JBIWKB010000017.1:15139-151995 GCF_044765425.1 Streptomyces sp. NPDC102462
CCCGGGGCGGCGGGTGGAGTGGGGCTGCTGGGCGCGGGAGGTGTCGGTGCACGGGGTTCGAGGGTTCTCGGGTTCGCGGGGTGCTGTGCGCTGCGGCTGGGGGCCGTGACCGCGCTTGCGCTGCCCCTGCTCGCCTGGCTGGCCGACGTCTCCGTGGACGCCTCGCTGTCCGTGCTGGGCCTCGACGCGTTGGGCGCCGGGGTCGAACTGCACGGGCGTCTCGGTACGGCGCTGCTCCTCGGGGCCGCCTGGGGCGCCGGGGCGGGAGCCGTGGGCGCGGTGCTCGCCCGGGTGTGCGGGGCCGCGGGCCGGCAGGCGGCGCCGTTGGCCCTGGGCGGGTCGGCGGGCGGTACCGGCCGGCCGGCCGACATCGGCGGCAGCGGGCCGTACACGCCTCGGGTGCCGTACCGACCGCCCAACCCCGCGACGAACCCCTACCTCCGGCTGCCCGACGAACTGCGGGACGCCGGGGCCTCCGGGCCGCACGATGCCGAGCAGCCGCGACCGCCGGCCGGCCCGCCGCCGCCCGGCGATGTGTACGACGCCACCACCGTGGCCCGCCCACCGGCCCCACCACCGCGGCCCCGGCACCACCCCGAACCGCACACCACGGACCACCCCGCCGACCCCCTCGACGACGGTCCCCCACCCACGGCGCCGCCAGGACGGCCAGGCGGAGCGCACTGAGCCACCACGGCCACCACGGCCCGCGGCGACGCCAGTGCGGCCGGGGGGGTAATCGAGCCACCACCCAGGGCAGCCGGACCGGAGGCACTGAGCCGTGCCGCACGGGTGACGGTCGGTCACGGACAAGGGGTTCATGGGGGCGGCACGCGGTGACCGCTTCGGTGGTGTCGGGCGAGGGCGCCGTACGGGCGGGCCCGGACGCGAGGGGGTGTCCCGCGGCGCGGCGGAGCCGGGTGCGACGGCCCCCCGGCGACGCGGGCGGAACCCACGGCGGCGCTGGTCAGCCGCCCGGGCCCGGCCGCCGGCGGCACGGTCGTGGTGCTGCCGCAAGGCGTCGGACACCGACCCGACATCTGTTGTTCCGTGTCCGCCAGGCGGACCTCGGCGGCGTGGGGCACGGGGTGCCGGATACGGTGGATGCACCATGAGCGCTTCGCAGACTTCCGAGGTCCCCACCCTCCTCGTCAAGATCTTCGGCAAGGACAGGCCGGGCATCACGGCCGGTCTCTTCGACACCCTTGCCTCCTTCTCCGTCGACGTGGTCGACATCGAACAGGTCGTCACCCGCGGTCGGCTGGTGCTCTGCGCGCTCGTGACCCAGCCCACCGCCGGTCTTGAGGGTGATCTGCGGGCCACGGTGCACAGCTGGGCCGACTCGATGAAGATGCAGGCGGAGATCATCTCCGGGCGCGGCGACAACCGTCCGCGCGGCCTCGGCCGCTCCCTGGTGACCGTCCTCGGCCACCCGCTCACCGCCGAGTCGACGGCCGCCGTCGCCGCCCGGATCGCGAAGGTCGGCGGCAACATCGACCGGATCTTCCGCCTCGCCAAGTACCCGGTGACCGCGGTCGAGTTCGCGGTGTCCGGTGTGGAGACCGAGCCGCTGCGCACCTCCCTGGTGGCCGACGCGGCGGCGCTCGGCGTCGACATAGCCGTCGTCGCCGCGGGCCTGCACCGGCGGGCGCAGCGGCTGGTCGTCATGGACGTCGACTCGACCCTCATCCAGGACGAGGTGATCGAACTCTTCGCCGCGCACGCCGGCTGCGAGGAGCAGGTCGCCGAGGTGACCGCCGCCGCCATGCGCGGGGAGCTGGACTTCGAGCAGTCGCTGCACGCGCGCGTGGCGCTGCTCGCGGGGCTGGACGCCTCGGTCGTGCACAAGGTGCGCGGTGAGGTGCGGCTGACGCCGGGCGCGCGTACGTTGATCCGCACGCTGAAACGACTCGGCTACCAAGTCGGCGTGGTCTCCGGCGGGTTCACCCAGGTCACCGACGATCTCAAGGAGCGGCTTGGGCTGGACTTCGCCCACGCCAACACCCTGGAGATCGTCGACGGGAAGCTGACGGGCCGGGTCATAGGGGATGTCGTCGACCGCGCGGGCAAGGCACGGCTGCTGCGCCGGTTCGCCGCCGAGGCCGGCGTCCCGCTCTCCCAGACGGTGGCGATCGGCGACGGCGCCAACGACCTGGACATGCTGAACGCGGCCGGTCTCGGCGTCGCCTTCAACGCCAAGCCGGTGGTCCGCGAGGCCGCGCACACCGCGGTGAACGTGCCCTTCCTGGACACGGTGCTGTATCTGCTGGGCATCACCCGCGAAGAGGTGGAGGCGGCGGACGCCCACGACGAGGGCTGAGCCACCGGCACGCCCCCCCTGCCGACGGGGCCGGCGCCGCCGCGGCAGCGGGCCCCGTCGGGGTCGCAGCGGCCGTACACGCGGTACGCGGTCGTCGTACGGTCCTACGGGTCTCGTACGGGTCGTACGGCGGTCAGTCGGACGGCGCCCAGTAGTCCGCGAGCGCCGCGGCGCCGGGCTCCAGGCCCTTCCACGAGCCGTCGAAGGTCAGCAGGGCGAAGGCGGCGGCGGGGAAGCCACGGCGTTGCATCCGCTCGCCCGCGTCGCCGTCGGCGGAACCGGAAAGGATCTCGGCCAGGCCGTGCACGCCCGGGTTGTGGCCGACCAGGACCAGGTTGCGCGCGTCGTCGGGCACCTCGTTGAGCACGGCGATGATCTCGCCGGGCGATGCCTCGTAGAGCCGCTCCTCGTAGACGGTCTTCGGCCGGTGCGGCAGCTCCTGCACGGCGAGCTTCCAGGTCTCGCGGGTCCGCACCGCGGTGGAGCACAGGGCCAGGTCGAAGGAGATACCGCTGTCGGCCAGTCTGCGGCCGGCCACTGCCGCGTCCATGCGGCCCCGCTCGGCGAGCGGCCGCTCGTGGTCGGTCACCTGAGGCCAGTCGGCTTTCGCATGCCGGAAGAGGACGATCCTGCGGGGTTCTGCGACGCTCATGAGATCCAGCTTCGCATGAAACAGGCCAGGGGGCGCAGGGGAGTTGACACCCGACCGGGCCGCCCCCGGGGTCAGCGGGTCAGCAGGTGCTGGGCGCGTTCGAGGAACTGGGCGACGGCCGGCTGGCCCGTGGCCGCCTGGGCGTCCGAGGGGTTGAGGAGCAGCACCAGCAGGGAGACGAAGGCGAGCACGGGCAGGGCCAGCGCCCACCAGGGCAGCCGGATGTCGACGCCGCCCGTGGTCGCCGGGTGGGGCCGGGGGTGCGTACGGGCCGACATGATCGCCTCCGCTGGTCTCCGAGTGGTCGGTGACCGCCTTTCGCGGTCACATCTCGAAGGTAGGCAATCCGCGGGCGCCGCCCCATCCGGTGATCCACCCAGTTCACCCTGACACTCACCCCCTAGGGGATGGTGGGGCTGGCCCCACCATCGGCCGCGGCGGTGGGGTCAGGGGGAGGCGAGGGTCGCGATGATGGCGATGAGCACGAAGATGGCGAAGAACGAGCCGAAGACGATCAGCATCTTCTTCTGGCCGTTCTGGGGGTTCGGATCGAGCACGGGCATGCGGCCCAGTCTCGCACCCCACCCCCACGCCCAACCCCCCGGCCCCGGCGAATCCACCCCGACGGCTCGCATCCCGGCTCACCGGCCCGGGGCCGACGGGGCACGGGCGGGGCCCTGACCGCCGGCGGGGCGGGCGGCAGCGGGGTGGATACATCAGCAGACAGGCGTGCGCGGCAGGCTCGGAACCGGACGGTGCCCAAGCGGACCCCTGGGCCCCGGCGGTCGGCGTACGGCAGGAAGGCGGGCCCAGGACCGGTCAGCGGACCAGGGACCCGGGGACGGGCGCGACCCAAAGCCGGTCAACGGGCCGGGCGGCGCCCGGCCGCCGGTGGGGCGAGTGGCGGGAGGCCGCACCCCGAGGCCGGACCAGCAGGTCAAAGACCGGGCGCAGGCAGGACCGGGACCGGTCAACGCCCCGGGGCGGCTGACCGCCCGGTGAGACGGGCGAGAGGATGCCGCGCCCCAGTACCCAGTCAGCGTCCGGGCGTGCCCCAGGGCCGGTCAACAGCCCGGCCGGGGCTGGACCGGGCCGGGCTGGGGGACGCGGTCGGTGGGTCCCCGAGGCGCGGTGGCGGCCCCGGGGGACCCTGGCCGGTTCGGCGGGCCGTTGGCGGCTCTGGCCGATTCGCGGACGGAAGGGGTTCGGCGGGTCGGGGGTCAGCGGGTGGCTTCGTCTTCGATGGTTCGGGGGCGGCCCGCCAGGATGCCCACCGCCATCTGCGGGACCATGAGGCCAGCCATGAGGGCGATGGGCAGGCCCCAGCCGCCGCTGTGCTGGTAGAGCACCCCGACCAGCAGCGGCCCGGGGATGGAGATCAGATAGCCGGTGCTCTGTGCGAACGCGGAGAGCTGGGCGACGCCCGCGCCGGTCCTGGCCCGCATGCCGACCATGGTGAGGGCCAGCGGGAAGGCGCAGTTGGCGATGCCGATCAGCAGCGCCCACGCCCAGGCGCCGCCGGCCGGAGCCAGGTACAGGCCCGCGTAGCCGGCCAGGCCGCAGGTGCCGAGCGCCACCACGATCGGCCCCTGGTGGGGCAGCCGGGTGGCCAGGCGCGGGATCACGAAGGCCAGTGGTACGCCCATGACCATGGTGACGGCGAGCAGCAGTCCCGCCGTGCCCGCGGCGACGCCCGCGTCGCGGAAGATCTGCGCCATCCAGCCCATGGTGATGTAGGCGGCGGTGGCCTGGAGCCCGAAGAAGACGGCGAGTGCCCAGGCCGTACGGCTGCGGGTGATCCGCAGCGGCGCCGCGGCGGGCCGCTGATCCGCCGCGGGCATGGCCGCCCGCGCGGGGGCGCTCCGCCGGTCCCGGACCAGTGGCAGCCACGGCAGGACGGCCGCCGCGGCGAGCACGGCCCACACGCCGAGGCCGGTGCGCCAGTTGCCGCCGAGCGCGTCGGTCATGGGCACGGTGACCGCGGCGGCCAGCGAGGTGCCGAGGGCGAGGGCCATCGAGTACAGGCCGGTCATGGAGCCCACCCGGTCCGGGAACCAGCGCTTGACGATGACCGGCATGAGGACGTTGCTGACCGCGATGCCCATGAGCGCGAGGGCGCTGGCGGCCAGGAATCCGGCGGTGCCCCCGATGTAGGGGCGGATGACCAGGCCCGCGGTGATCGCGGCCATGCCGGCGCACACCACCGCGCCGGGCCCGAAGCGGCGGGCGAGCCGCGGGGCCGTGACGCCGAAGACGGCGAAGCAGAGCGGGGGTACGGAGGTGAGCAGCCCGGCCACGCTGCCGCTCATGCCGAGGCCGTCGCGGACCTCCTCCAGGAGGGCGCCGAGGCTGGTGATGGCGGGGCGGAGGTTCAGCGCGGCGAGCACGATGCCGACGACGACCAGACGCGTCGTCCACGCGCGCGTGGCGCCCGCCTCGGCGGTCGCGGTGCCGTGCGTCTTGTTGTGCGCGTCCTGGCCGGCTTCGGCGGTTGCCGCGGTGGGCGGCGCGTCCGTGGATCGCGTCGCCGTGTCTGTCGGGTGGGTTTCCTCGCGTGCCATGGGAGACATCATAGAATCATGGGATGATTGGTTGTCCATTCCCGGGTCGCCGCCACCCGGCCCTCCCGTGCGAAGGTGTGCCATGCCTCTGAGCCACCCCCGCCGCTCGGCGCTGTCCGAGCAGGTCATCGCGGAGCTGCGGAACCAGATCGCGACCGGCGAATGGCCGGTCGGCGCCCGCATCCCGACCGAGCCCGAGCTGGTCGAGCAGCTCGGCGTCGCCCGCAACACGGTCCGTGAGGCCGTCCGTGCGCTCGCCCACAACGGCCTGCTGGACATCCGCCAGGGCTCCGGCACCTATGTCGTGGCGACCAGCGAGCTGGCGGGTGTGATGCAGCGGCGCTTCGCCGACGCCGACCCGCGGCACATCGCCGAACTGCGCTCCACGCTGGAGTCGGCCGCGGCGGCGCTGGCGGCGCGGCGGCGCACCGAGAAGGACCTCAAGCAGCTGGACGCCCTGCTCGTGCGGCGCGAGGAGGCATGGGAGTCGGGCGACGCGGAGGCCTTCGTGACCGCGGACGCCACCTTCCATCTGGCGGTGGTGGCCGCCTCCCACAACGACGTCATGACCGCCATGTCCGCCGACCTGGGCGAGGTGCTGCGGGACTGGCTGCGCGCCGACGTGGGCGCCGATCTGACGCCCGAGACGCACATGGACCACTCACGCCTGGTCGACGCGATCCGTACCGGCGACGCGGAGGCGGCCGGGCGGGAGGCGGCGAGCTATCCGTTCCTGTGCCGCCCGGGCCGGCTCGGTGCGCCTTCTGGTGGCTGATCCATACCGAGCCGGGATTCTTCCAGCAGCGGCCCGTCAGCCGGCCGGTGAGCCGAACGGCTGAGGCCGGGACGGGCCGAGGCCTCCACCGCGGGGTGGGGGCCTCGGTGGTGCGGCGGGTGTGGGGCGATCAGGCGCCGATGGCGTGCAGGCCGCCGTCGACGTGGATGATCTCGCCGGTGGTCTTCGGGAACCAGTCGCTCAGCAGGGCGACGATGCCGCGGCCGGCCGGCTCGGGGTCCTTCAGGTCCCACTCCAGCGGGGAGCGGGAGTCCCAGACGGACGCCAGTTCGCTGAAGCCCGGGATCGACTTCGCGGCCATGGAGCCGAGCGGGCCCGCGGAGACGAGGTTGCAGCGGATGTTCTGCTTGCCCAGGTCGCGCGCCATGTAGCGGCTGGTCGCCTCCAGGGCGGCCTTGGCCGGGCCCATCCAGTCGTACTGCGGCCAGGCGTACTGGGCGTCGAAGGTGAGGCCGACGACCGAGCCGCCGTTCTGCATCAGCGGCAGGCAGGCCACGGTCAGCGACTTCAGCGAGTACGCCGAGACGTGCATGGCGGTGGCCACGGACTCGAACGGCGTGTTGAGGAAGTTGCCGCCGAGCGCGTCCTGCGGCGCGAAGCCGATGGAGTGCACCACGCCGTCGAGGCCGCCCAGCTCCTCGCCGACGATGTCGGCCAGCCGGGCCAGGTGCTCGTCGTTGGTGACGTCCAGCTCGATGACCTTGGTGGGCTTCGGCAGCTTCTTGGCGACACGCTCGGTCAGGGTGGGCCGCGGGAACGCGGTCAGGATGATCTCGGCGCCCTGCTCCTGGGCCAGCTTGGCCGCGTGGAAGGCGATGGAGGACTCCGTGAGCACACCGGTGATCAGGATGCGCTTGCCGTCGAGAATTCCGCTCATGGTGATCAGTGACCCATTCCCAGTCCGCCGTCAACGGGAATGACGGCTCCAGTGATGTACGAGGCATCGTCCGAGGCGAGGAAGCGGACCGCCGCGGCGATCTCCTCCACCTGCGCGTAACGCCCGAGCGGTACCTGCGCGACGATGTCCGCGCGCTGCTCTTCGGTGAGCGCCCGCGTCATGTCGGTGTCCACGAAACCGGGCGCGACGACGTTGAAGGTGATGTTGCGCGAGCCCAGCTCACGGGCGAGAGAGCGCGCGAAGCCGACGAGCCCGGCCTTGGAGGCGGCGTAGTTCGCCTGCCCCGCCGAGCCCAGCAGTCCGACCACCGACGAGATCAGGACGACCCGGCCCTTCCGGGCGCGCAGCATGCCACGGTTGGCGCGCTTGACCACCCGGAAGGTACCGGTCAGGTTGGTGTCGAGGACGGAGGTGAAGTCCTCCTCGGACATGCGCATCAGGAGCTGGTCCCGGGTGACGCCGGCGTTGGCGATCAGCACCTCGACCGGGCCGTGCTCGGCCTCGATCTCCTTGTAGGCCTGCTCCACCTGTTCGGGGTCGGTGATGTCGCACTTGACGGCCAGGAAACCGGACGGCGGCTCGCCCGAGCGGTACGTGATCGCGACCTTGTCGCCGGCGTCGGCGAAAGCGCGGGCGATGGCGAGGCCGATGCCCCGGTTGCCTCCGGTGACGAGAACCGAGCGGCTCAACGGATCACCCTTTCGATAGCGGTCTGACACATCCGCCCGAACACCTGGATGACAGGCGGCTTCGTCGAAAACCTATCGGTAGCGGAACGCCTGCGGGCATTCGGGCACCGACAGTGGCGCACGCGGGTCACTGTCGGATCCCTACAGAAAGGGTCGCCGTCACGCGGAAACGTGTGGTCCGCGGGCCCGGTCGCGCGACATCATCGGAGCCGACAGGCCACGACAGCAGGGAGACCTCGGTGCCTCATTCCATCGACGAAGCCTTCACGGCGCTTCCGCTACGGGCCCTCGCCGACGCCGCGCTGGCACGCGCGCGTGCGTTGGGGGCCGAGCACGCGGACTTCCGGTTCGAACGGGTGCGCAGCGCGTCCTGGCGGCTGCGCGACGCCAAGCCGGCCGGGTCGTCCGACACCACCGACCTCGGGTACGCGGTACGGGTCGTGCACGGCGGCACGTGGGGCTTCGCGTCGGGGGTCGACCTGACCCTGGACGCCGCCGCCAAGGTCGCCTCACAGGCCGTGGCGATGGCGAAGCTGTCCGCCGAGGTGATCAGGGCCGCCGGGTCGGAGGTGGGGGCACCTCCCACGCCTTTCGGGCAGTGGGGGATGGTGGAGCTGGCCGATGAGCCGGTGCACGCCGACCGGACGTGGATCTCGTCGTACGAGATCGACCCGTTCTCGGTGCCCGACGAGGAGAAGTCGGCGCTGCTTGCCGACTGGAGCGCCCGGCTGCTCGCGGCGGACGGCGTCAACCACGTGGACGCCTCGCTGCTCACCGTGCACGAGAACAAGTTCTACGCCGACACCGCGGGGACCGTGACCACGCAGCAGCGGGTGCGGCTGCATCCGCAGCTGACCGCGGTGTCGGTCGACGAGTCCAGCGGCGAGTTCGACTCGATGCGCACCCTCGCCCCGCCGGTGGGCCGCGGCTGGGAGTACCTGACCGGCACCGGCTGGGACTGGGACGGCGAGCTGGCCCGCATCCCCGAGCTGCTCGCAGAGAAGATGCGGGCGCCGAGCGTGGAGCCAGGCCCGTACGACCTGGTCGTCGACCCGTCCAACCTGTGGCTGACCATTCACGAGTCCATCGGCCATGCCACCGAGCTGGACCGTGCCCTCGGCTACGAGGCCGCCTACGCGGGCACCTCCTTCGCCACCTTCGACCAGTTGGGCAAGCTCAGGTACGGCTCCGAGCTGATGAACGTCACCGGTGACCGCACCGCCGAGCACGGCCTGGCCACCATCGGGTACGACGACGAGGGCGTCGCGGCCCAGTCCTGGGACCTGGTCAAGGACGGCACCCTGGTCGGCTACCAGCTGGACCGGCGGATCGCGAGGCTGACCGGCTTCGACCGGTCCAACGGGTGCGCGTACGCCGACTCGCCCGGGCATGTGCCCGTGCAGCGCATGGCCAACGTGTCGCTCCAGCCGGACCCGGCGGGGCTGTCCACGGAGGATCTGATCGGCGGCGTCGACCGCGGGATCTATGTCGTCGGCGACCGGTCCTGGTCCATCGACATGCAGCGCTACAACTTCCAGTTCACCGGGCAGCGGTTCTTCCGGATCGAGAACGGGCGGATCACCGGCCAGCTGCGGGACGTCGCCTACCAGGCCACGACCACCGACTTCTGGGGTTCCATGGCGGCCGTCGGCGGCCCGCAGACATATGTCCTGGGCGGCGCCTTCAACTGCGGCAAGGCCCAGCCGGGACAGGTGGCCGCGGTGTCCCACGGCTGCCCCTCCGCCCTCTTCAAGGGCGTCAACATCCTCAACACGACCCAGGAGGCCGGTCGATGAGTGCCCGTAGCAACAAGCCGCACGAGGTCGTCGAGCAGGCGCTCGCGCTGTCCCGGGCCGACGGCTGCGTGGTGATCGCCGACGAGCACTCGACCGCCAATCTGCGCTGGGCGGGTAACGCGCTGACCACCAACGGCGTCACCCGGGGACGGACGCTGACCGTCGTCGCCACCGTCGACGGCAAGGAGGGCACGGCCTCCGGGGTGGTCTCCCGCTCGGCCGTGACCGCCGAGGAGCTGGAGCCCCTGGTGCGGGCCGCCGAGGCCGCCGCGCGCGGCGCCGGACCCGCCGAGGACGCCCAGCCGCTGGTCACGGGCGTGCCGGAGGCGCCGGACTTCACGGACGCGCCCGCCGAGACCTCGTCGGCGGTGTTCGCGGACTTCGCCCCCGCGCTCGGCGAGGCGTTCGCACGCGCGCGTGCGGGCGGCCGGGAACTGTACGGCTTCGCCAACCACGAACTGGTCTCCACGTATCTGGGGACGTCCACCGGGCTGCGGCTGCGGCACGACCAGCCCACCGGCACGCTGGAGCTGAACGCGAAGTCCCCGGACCGTGTCCGCTCGGCCTGGGCGGGACGCTCGACGCGGGACTTCAAGGACGTCGACCCGGGCGCGCTCGACGCCGAGCTGGCCGTCCGGCTCGGCTGGGCCGAGCGGCGGGTGGAGCTGCCTGCGGGCCGCTACGAGACGCTGCTGCCGCCGACCGCGGTGGCGGACCTGCTGATCTACCAGCTGTGGTCGGCGTCGGGCCGGGACGCGGCCGAGGGCCGGACGGTGTTCTCCAGGCCGGGCGGCGGCACCCGCCTCGGCGAAAAGCTCACCGAGCTGCCGCTGACCCTGCGCAGCGACCCGGACGAGCCGGGTCTGGAGAGCGCCCCGTTCGTGGTCGCGCACTCCTCCGGGGGCGACCAGTCGGTGTTCGACAACGGGCTGCCGGTGCGCACCACGGACTGGATCGGCGACGGTGAGCTGAAGCACCTGACGACCACCCGGCACAGCGCGGCCCTGACCGGTCTCCCGGTGGCCCCGGCGATCGGGAACCTGATCCTGGACGGGGGCGAGGACCGCTCGCTGGACGAGATGGTCGCGGACACCGAGCGCGGGCTGCTGCTGACCTGTCTGTGGTACATCCGCGAGGTCGACCCGGCGACGCTGCTGCTGACGGGGCTGACCCGGGACGGCGTGTACCTCGTGGAGAACGGGGAGGTGACCGGGCAGGTCAACAACTTCCGGTTCAACGAGTCGCCGGTGGATCTGCTGGGGCGGGCCACACAGGCCGGGCGGACCGAGAAGACGCTGCCGCGCGAGTGGAGCGACTGGTTCACCCGGGCCGCGATGCCGGCGCTGCGCGTCCCCGATTTCAATATGAGCTCGGTCAGCCAGGGCGTATAACCTCGTAGGCGTTCCCGGTCGGCCGTCAGCCGGCCGGCCGAAGATCATCCGAGGAGACACGAGAACCGTGACGGACATCGTCGACGAGCTGAAGTGGCGCGGGCTGTTCGCCCTGTCCACCGACGAGGACGCTTTGCGCAAGGCGCTCGCGGACGGTCCCGTCACGTTCTATTGCGGTTTCGACCCGACCGCGCCGTCGCTGCACGTGGGGCATCTGGTGCAGGTGCTGACCGTGCGCCGGCTCCAGCAGGCCGGGCACCGGCCGCTGGCGCTGGTGGGCGGCGCGACGGGGTTGATCGGTGACCCGCGCCCGACCGCGGAGCGCACGCTGAACGACCCGGAGACGGTGGCCGGCTGGGTGCACCGGCTGCGGGGCCAGATCGAGCCGTTCCTGTCCTTCGAGGGGCCGAACGCGGCGGTCATGGTCAACAACCTGGACTGGACCGAGGGGCTGTCCGCGATCGAGTTCCTGCGGGACATCGGCAAGCACTTCCGGGTCAACAAGATGCTGACGAAGGACTCCGTGGCCCGCCGTCTGGAGTCCGACCAGGGCATCAGCTACACGGAGTTCAGCTACCAGATCCTTCAGGGCATGGACTTCCTGCAGCTGTACCGGAGGTACGGCTGCACGCTCCAGCAGGGCGGCAGCGACCAGTGGGGCAACCTCACGGCCGGTCTGGACCTGATCCACCGGCTGGAGCCGCACGCGAGCGTGCACGCGCTGGCGACGCCGCTGATGACGAAGGCGGACGGCACCAAGTTCGGCAAGACCGAGGGCGGCGCGGTCTGGCTCGACCCGGAGATGACGTCGCCGTACGCGTTCTACCAGTTCTGGCTGAACGTGGACGACCGGGACATCTCCCCGTACATGCGGATCCTGTCCTTCAAGTCCCGTACGGAACTTGAGGAGTTGGAGCGGCAGACCGAGGAGCGTCCGCAGGCCCGGGCGGCGCAGCGCGCGCTGGCCGAGGAGCTGACGACGCTGGTGCACGGCGCCGACCAGACGACCGCGGTGATCGCCGCGTCCAAGGCACTGTTCGGCCAGGGCGAGCTGGACCGGCTCGACGAGCGGACGCTGACGGCCGCCCTGTCGGAGGTGCCGCACGTCCGGGTCACCGAGCTGGGACAGGTGACCGATCTGTTCGCCGAGGTCGGCCTGGTGCCCAGCAAGTCGGCCGCTCGGCGGACGGTCAAGGAGGGCGGCGCCTACGTGAACAACGTGAAGGTCACCGCCGAGGACGCGGTCCCCGCCACGGAGGACCTGCTGCACGGCCGCTGGCTGGTGCTGCGCCGGGGCAAGAAGAACCTGGCGGCGGTGGAGGTCACCTCCGGCTGAGCCGGGACCCCAGAGCGACACAGCGCGACACAGAGCGACGAGGGGCGGCCCCGCGCCCGGGGCCCGCCGCCCCTCGTCGTGTCCGCCGCCTGTCTCAGACCCGCCGCTCCTGCTTCCTCCTGCCCCACAGCGCCATGTACGCCATGTCCCCGAGAAAGACGATGATGATCGCGGCGATGAGCTGGAAGAGGTGCCGGGTCCAGTCGACGCCCGGGGTCGAGGCGACGCCGGCGGCGCGGGCGACCGCGTTGCCCACGATGGCGCCGAGCATGCCGAAGATGGTGGTCAGCCAGAGCGGGCTGTGCTGCTTGCCCGGGATGACCGCCTTGGCGATCACACCCAGCACGAACCCCACGATGATCGCCCACAACCAGCCCATGGCTGCCTCCTCGTCGGCTCGACGTGAGCATTACGCCCAGTGTCGGCCGGTCCGCCGAACGGCGCATGTCGGGTACGGCCGTGTGGTGCACGCGCGGTACGCGATACGGCGCACGGCGTTCGCCCAAGCGGGAGGCGACCCGGTCTCGAAGGCGGCGCAGCGGCGGCGTAACGTGGATGCTGTCCTGGTCCGGTGCGCCGCACCTGATGCGGGCCGGGCACGGGCCGGGGAGAGTCCCGAAGCGGGCGGATGGTGGAATGTGATGCGGAAGCAGCACGGCGGCGGCAACGTCCAGGTGTTCCGGATCACCGGAGCCCGGACGGGCCTGGCCGAGGACGTGCGGGGCCGGCAGCGCCGGTATGTCATCTCGATGTCCATCCGTACCGTCTCGGTGATCCTCGCGGTCTCGCTGTGGAACGTCGAACGGCCCGTCGCCATCGTGGCGTTGGTGCTCGGCGCGGTGCTGCCCTATGTCGCGGTGGTGATCGCCAACGCGGGCCGGGAGCGGCCGCCGTCGCTGCCGTCGACCTTCGTGACCGCGCCGCTGCGGCCGGTGATCACGCCGTCGCCTGCGCCGGACGACCGGACGCAGCCCGGCCCTGAGCAGACGCGGGCCGATCCGCCGACGGGGGTGGGCGGTGAGCGGGCCGACCCGGCATGACCTCTGCGGATGGCGGGAAGCGTGCGTCCGGCGCATGGGCGGCGCAGAAATGCTCAGATCAATCATGTTGTTCCGGTGCCGGGCGGCCGGTCACCCGTGACATACTTCCTACGCGCTCCGCATCCCCCGTCGGAGCGACGGACCGACGCCGGGCAGCTCCCCCCGTGGCTGCTCGGCGTCGCCTTGTGTGCGGGGCCTTTGTGAGACGAACCGGTGAGTGACGCTATCTGTTCAGCCAAGGGGTGCCGGGCCGCCGCCGCATGGGTGCTGGCCTGGAACAACCCGAAGATCCATCCGCCCGAGCGGCGCAAGACGTGGGTGGCCTGCGAGGAGCACCGGGAGCACCTGTCGCAGTTCCTCGGGGTGCGGGGATTCCTGAAGGACGTCGTGCCGCTGCGGGAGTGGGAGGAGCACTGAGCGCTCCGCCGGACGGCCCGTGACGGGCCGTCCCTCGTCCGCGGCGACAGCCTGCCCGGTCCGCGCCCCGGTCGGGCGCCTCAGCCGCCGATCGCCGACATGGGCCGCTCCGGCTGGAGGAACGACGGATCGTCCAGACCGGATCCGGCCTTCTTTCCCCACATCGCGAGCCGCCAGATACGGGCGATCTCCTCGTCGGGCGCACCGGAGCGGAGCGCGCCGCGCAGATCGGTCTCCTCGCGGGCGAACAGACAGGTGCGTATCTGGCCGTCGGCGGTCAGCCGGGTGCGGTCGCAGGCCGCGCAGAACGGGCGGGTGACGGAGGCGATGACGCCGACGCGCTGCGGGCCGCCGTTCACCAGCCAGCGTTCCGCCGGGGCCGAGCCGCGCTCCCCGGCGTCCTCCGGGGTCAGTTCGAAGCGGGTGCGCAGGGCGGCCAGGATGTCGGCGGCGGTGACCATGCCCTCGCGCTTCCAGCCGTGCTGGGCGTCCAGGGGCATCTGCTCGATGAAACGCAGTTCGTAGCCGTGCTCCAGCGCCCAGGCGAGGAGGTCCGGGGCCTCGTCCTCGTTCAGGCCCGGCATCAGGACGGTGTTGACCTTGACCGGGGTGAGGCCCGCGGCCCGGGCGGCGTCGAGGCCGTCCAGCACGTCCTGGTGGCGGTTGCGGCGGGTGAGGGCCTTGAAGACGTCCGGGCGGAGCGTGTCGAGGGAGACGTTGACCCGGTCGAGGCCGGCCGCCTTCAGGGCCGCGGCCGTGCGCTTCAGGCCGATGCCGTTGGTGGTGAGGGACAGCCGGGGGCGCGGCTGCAGGGCCGCGGCCCGCTCCACGATGCCGACCAGGCCGGGGCGCAGCAGGGGCTCCCCGCCGGTGAAGCGGACCTCGCGGATGCCGAGGGAGGTGACCGCGACATCGATCAGCCGGACGATCTCGTCGTCGGTGAGCAGGTCGGGCTTGCCCAGCCACTGCAGGCCCTCCTCGGGCATGCAGTAGGTGCAGCGCAGATTGCACCGGTCGGTCAGCGAGACCCTCAGGTCGGTGGCCACCCGGCCGTAGGTGTCGATGAGCACGTGGGCCCCCTCCCTCGTCCCTGACACGCTTCTTCCCTCAGTCGTCTTCCGTCACTTGCGAGCCTACGCGACGGCGCCGACATCGGCCGAGAGCCCGCCCGGCGGGGCAGCGCGGACGGCCACGCCGCGGAGATCCGCGACGCGGCCGTCCGCGGCTCGTTCAGTGGGCTCCGGTGCCGGTCAGGGACCGTACCTCCAGTTCCGCGTACTTGCCGGCGTCCGGGGTCTCCTTCGACAGGAGCGTGCCGACGACGCCCAGCAGGAAGCCGACCGGGATGGAGATGATGCCCGGGTTCTCCAGCGGGAACCAGTGGAAGTCGACGTCGGGGAACATCGACGTCTCCTTGCCGGAGACCACCGGCGAGAACAGCACCAGGCCGACCGCGGTGATCAGTCCGCCGTAGATCGACCACAGCGCGCCGCTGGTGGTGAACCGCTTCCAGAACAGGCTGTAGAGGATCGTCGGCAGATTCGCGGAGGCGGCGACCGCGAAGGCGAGGGCCACCAGACCGGCGACGTTCAGGTCGCGGGCGAGGGCGCCCAGGACGATGGAGACGGCGCCGATGCCGACCGTGGCCCAGCGGGCCGCGCGCAGCTCCTGCTTCTCGGTGGCCTCACCCTTCTTGATGACGTTGGCGTAGATGTCGTGGGCGAAGGAGGAGGACGAGGCCAGGGTCAGGCCGGCGACCACCGCGAGGATGGTGGCGAAGGCGACCGCGGAGATGGTGGCGAGCAGGATGGCGCCCCAGTTGGAGTCGACTCCGCCGAGGTGCAGGGCGAGCAGGGGCGCGGCCGTGTTGCCCGCCTTGTTGGAGGCGATGATCTCGTCCGGTTTGATCAGCGCGGCGGCGCCGAAGCCGAGGGCGAGGGTCATCAGGTAGAAGGCGCCGATCAGGCCGATCGCCCAGATCACCGACTTACGGGCGGCCTTGGCTGTGGGCACCGTGTAGAAGCGGATCAGGATGTGCGGCAGGCCGGCGGTGCCCAGGACCAGGGCGATGCCGAGCGAGAGGAAGTCCAGCTTGGTGGTGCCCGTCGCGCCGTACTTGAGGCCGGGTTCCAGGAAGGCGCTGCCCTTGGCGCTGTTGTCGGCGGCCGAGCCCAGCAGGTCGGAGATGTTGAAGTTGAACTTCAGCAGGACGAGGAAGGTCAGCAGCAGGGCGCCCAGGATGAGCAGCACGGCCTTGACCATCTGCACCCAGGTGGTGCCCTTCATACCGCCGATCGTGACGTAGACGATCATCAGGACGCCGACCAGGGCGACGATGGCGATCTTGCCGCCGTCGCTGGTGATGCCGAGCAGCAGGGAGACGAGGACGCCCGCGCCTGCCATCTGGGCCAGCAGGTAGAAGATCGACACGACGATGGTGGAGGTGCCGGCCGCGGTGCGGACGGGGCGCTGGCGCATCCGGTAGGCGAGCACGTCGCCCATGGTGTAGCGGCCGGAGTTGCGCAGCGGCTCGGCGACCAGGAGCAGTGCGACGAGCCAGGCGACCAGGAAGCCGATGGAGTACAGGAAGCCGTCGTAGCCGAACAGGGCGATGGCACCCGCGATGCCGAGGAAGGACGCCGCGGACATGTAGTCGCCGGAGACGGCGAGGCCGTTCTGGAAGCCGGTGAACTGCCGTCCGCCGGCGTAGAAGTCGCTGGCGTCCTTGGTCTGCCGGCCCGCCCAGACCGTGATGACGAGGGTCGCGGCGACGAACACCGCGAACAGGGTGATGATCAGCGTCCGGTGCTCGCTGGCCTCGCCTGCGGCCAGGGTGATCGCGGGGCTCATGCGCCGCCCTCCGTCCGGGACTTGATGGCCTCGGCCTTGGGGTCCAGCTTCGCGGCGGCGTGCCGCGCGTACCACCAGGCGATGAGGAACGTGGTGAGGAACTGGGCGAGGCCGAAGACGAGGGCCACGTTGATGTTGCCGATCACTTCGGTGCCCATGAAGCCGCCCGCGTAGTTGGACAGCAGCACGTACAGCAGGTACCAGACGATGAACGCGACGGTCAGCGGAAACGCGAAGGAGCGGTAGGAGCGGCGCAGTTCACCGAACTCCGCGCTCTCCTGCACCGCGACGAACTCCTCGGTGGAGGGGAGTCGGTGATGGGGTTCAGAGTGGGGCGGTGTCTCGGTAGCCACGGAGTCTCCTCGGGTTGCGGGTGGATCGCGGACGGGGGCTCGATCGTGCTCGTGCTCCCTGTCGAAGGTCCACGGCGCCACGCGAGGGCGGGTTCAAGTCCTACGAGTTCTTTCCGAAGTCGTCCCCCCAAATCATTGCTGGCCAGCGAGGCGGGGAGATAGTTTCGCCCTGCACCACCCGTCATGTACCTGCCCGGGCAGCACCTGTGTCTCGGGCGGTTTCGTTTTCGGATGATGTGGAGACCCCATGCTTCATCTGCGTTCCAGACGCCGGCTCGGCCTCGCCGTGCCGGTCGTGCTGTCGCTGACCGCCTCACTGGGCTTCCTGCCGTCCGCGGCGTCGGCGGCCCCCGCGGCGGCGACGGCCTCCACGGCGGCGACGGCCCCGGCGGCGGACTCTCCGGCGCTGGCCTATGTCGTCAACACCGCGACCGACCATCGCACCATCGCGTCGGTGCGGAAGGCGGTGACCGCGAACGGCGGCAGCGTCGTCGCGACGTACGACCGGATCGGCGTGCTCGTCGTCCACTCGTCGAACCCCGGCTTCGGCCGGGCGATGCGCGCCGTGCGCGGGGTGCAGTCGGCGGGCGCCACCCGCACCGCGCCGCTGGCCGCCGCGAGCACCACGGACGAGGGCGCCGTACAGGTCCTGTCGAAGGCGCAGGCCGCGAAGCTCGCGCAGCGCTCGGCCTCGGGCCAGGAGCCCCTGGAGGCCGACCAGTGGGACCTGCGGGCGATCGGCGCCGACAAGGCCGCGCGGATCAACCCGGGCAGCAGGTCGGTGACCGTGGGCGTCATCGACACGGGCGTCGACGACACGCACCCGGACATCGCCCCCAACTTCTCGGCCGCCCAGTCCGCGAACTGTGTCAGCGGCAAGGCGGACACGACGTACGGCGCCTGGCGGCCGGTGGACGCCGACCACTACCACGGCACACACGTGGCGGGCGAGATAGCCGCGGCCCGCAACGGCACGGGCGTCGCGGGCGTCGCGCCCGGCGTGAAGGTCGCGAGCATCACCGTCGCACAGCCCGACTCGACGCAGCTGTTCTACCCGGAGAGCGTCGTCTGCGCCTTCGTCTTCGCCGCCGACCACGGCGTGGAGATCACCAACAACAGCTACTACGTTGATCCGTGGCTGTACAACTGCATGGACGACCCCGATCAACGTGCCATCGTGGACGCGGTCAACAGGGCCCAGCTGTATGCACAGCGCAAGGGGACGCTCAATGTCGCCTCGGCCGGCAACTCCAACGACGACCTGGACGCGCGCGCCCTCGTCGACGACTCGAGCCCCGACGACTCGACCCCGGTGACCCGCACCGTCGACCCGCACAAGTGCTTCGACGTGCCGACCCAGCTGCCGGGCGTGGTCACCGTCAGCGCGACCGGCGTCAAGGGCGCCAAGTCGTACTACTCCAGCTACGGCAAGGGCGTGGTCGACGTGGCAGGTCCGGGCGGCGACCGGTACCAGATCCCGGACACGCCGTCGCAGAACGGCCGCATCCTGTCCACGCTGCCGAACGGCCAGTACGGCTTCCTGCAGGGCACCTCGATGGCCTCCCCGCACGTGGCCGCGGTGGCGGCGCTGCTGAAGTCCACCCACCCGCACGCGACCCCGGCCCGGCTTCAGGCGCTGCTCAAGGCCCAGGCGGACAACCCCGGCTGCCCGACGGACCCGTACGACGGGGACGGCGACGGCGTCGTGGACGCGACCTGCGTCGGCGGCAAGCGCGTCAACGGCTTCTACGGGTCCGGCATCGTCAACGCGCTCCGCGCGGTGCGCTGACGCCCGCTCCCTCTGCGCCCCACGTCGCAGTCTCCCCCCACGCCAGGAATCCCGCACGGCATGCACGGCATGCACGGCAAGCCAACGAACTGGAGACACAGACACATGACCGCGCCTCAGCCGCGCCACCTCCGCGCCCTGTCGATCCCGGTCGGGATGGCCATGGCCACGGCCCTCGCGTTCCTGCCGAACGTCACCGCGTCCGCCGCGGACGCCACGACCACGGCCACGGCGCCCGCCTCCGGGGATGCGACCTCGCTCAGCTACGTCGTCAACGTCCGCCCCGGCCCCGGCACTTCGAAGCAGGTGCAGAAGGCCATCGGCCGGGCCGGCGGCACGGTGGTGACCTCGTACGACCAGATCGGCGTGATCGTCGTCCACTCGTCGAACCCGGACTTCGCCAAGACCATCCGCACGGTGCGCGGCGTCGAGTCGGCCGGTGCCACGCGCAACGCGCCGCTGCCCGCGCAGTCGACCACGGACGTCGGCACCCCGAAGGCGCTCAGCGCCGAGCAGGTCGCCGCGGCGCAGGCGGTGAACGGGCAGGACCCGTTGGAGCCCCTGCAGTGGGACCTGCCCGCCATCAAGGCGGACAAGGCGCACGAGAAGACCCTCGGCAGCCCGAAGGTGACCGTCGCCGTCATCGACACCGGCGTGGACGACACCCACCCCGACATCGCGCCCAACTTCGACCGGAAGGCCTCCGTCAACTGTGTGACGGGCAAGCCGGACACGGCCGACGGCGCCTGGCGGCCCGCCGCGTCCGAGAGCCCGCACGGCACGCACGTGGCCGGCGAGATCGCGGGCGCCAAGAACGGCGTGGGCATGACGGGCGTGGCGCCGGGCGTCAAGGTGGCCGGCATCAAGGTCTCCAACCCGGACGGCTACTTCTACACGGAGGCCGTGGTCTGCGGCTTCGTGTGGGCGGCCGAGCACGGCGTCGACGTGACCAACAACAGCTATTACACCGACCCGTGGTACTTCAACTGCAAGAACGACCCCGACCAGAAGGCGCTGGTCGAGGCCGTCACCCGGGCCTCCCGGTACGCCGAGAAGAAGGGCGCGGTCAACGTCGCCGCGGCCGGCAACGAGAACTACGACCTCGCGGCCGACTCGATCACCGACCCGGTCTCGCCCAACGACGGCACCCCGTCCGACCGGGTGATCGACCCGTCGAAGTGCTATGATATACCGACCCAGTTGCCGGGTGTGGTGACCGTCGCGGCCACCGGCGCGAAGGGCGTCAAGTCGTCCTTCTCCAACCACGGCCTCGGAGTCATCGACATCGCCGCGCCCGGCGGCGACTCGACCGCCTACCAGACGCCGCAGCCACCGGCGACCAGCGGTCTGATCCTGGGCCCGCTGCCCGGCGGCAAGTGGGGCTACATGGCCGGCACCTCGATGGCCAGCCCGCACGTCGCGGGTGTCGCCGCATTGATCAAGTCCACCCACCCGCACGCCTCGCCGGCCCTCGTCAAGGCGCTGCTGTACGCGGGCGCCACGGCCACGCCGTGCACCGACCCGTACGACATCAACGGCGACGGCAAGATCGACGCGGTGTGCGAGGGCTCGAAGAACTACAACGGCTTCTACGGCTGGGGCACGGCGAACGCCCTGGCGGCCGTGACCAAGTAACACCGAGGACAGGCGGGCGGCGCCCGGGACACCCGTCCGGGCCGCCCGCCTGTTCCGCTGTCCGGTCACCTCCGGGGGCGCGGCGGGCCGAGCTGGCCGAACGGTCGGCGGTGGAGCTGTGGTTGCGGACCTGTGGTCGCCTTCCCCGGCTTGCTGCCGTTCGCGACGGCTGGCGAAGATCCGGGGGTGACCTTGATACGACCGACCGCCGTCCTGGCCCTGGTGGCGCTGGCCGCTCTGATACCCCTGCTCGGGCCGTCCGCCGCCCTGCACGGCACCGGGGAGGCCGCCGCCCCGGGCGTCGGCGGCATAGCCCTGCTGCGCACGGTGCTGTTCGCGGCGCCGTGCGTACCGCTGGGCGAGCTGTTCGTGAACCGGCTGGCTCGTGGGCTGCCCGGCGCACCGTCCGGCACGCCCCGCAGCTGGGCGCCGTACGCGGCCGGAGCCGGTTTCCTCGCCGCGCTGGGGCTCGCCTCGGTCGTGGCGACCGGCAACCTGGTGCCGCACAGCCCCTCCCAGATCGACATCGGCGGCCTCTACGGCACCCGTGACGGCGCGCTCGCCCTGCTGGAGGTCAACGCGTTCATCCTGGCCGGACTGTGCGCGCTCGGCCGCCGTCCCGGCCTCCAGCTCTGGCCGGCGGCCGCGGTCGTCTGCGCGGAGGCGCTGCGCGCCCACCCCACGACCGAGCACAGCCCGCTGATCGGTACGGCGCTGACGCTCGTTCACCTGGCGTGCGCCGCGCTGTGGACCGGCGGCCTGCTGCACGCGCTGCGCACCCTGCGGCTGTGGCGCCGGTCCGGCGCCGGCCCGGCGGGCGCCGGGCTGCTGGGGCTCTACGCGCGCGTGGCCGCCGTACTCCTCGCGGCGATCACCGCCACGGGCCTGTGCAGCACCCTGCGCCGGATGCCCGCGGACACGGTGCTGCGCCAGCTGACGGAGACGGCCTACGGGCGCACCCTGCTGGCCAAGGTGATCCTGGTGGCCGCCGTCGCCCTGCTCGCCCTGTGGGCGCGGATCCGGCTGCGCCGCGCGCCCGACCCGCTCACCGCGTGCGTACCCGCGCGGGGCGAGGTGATCGTCCTCGGGGTGGTGGTCGCGGTGTCGGGGCTGCTGACCGCGCTGCCCCTGCCGATCCGCTGGTGACCCGGTCCGCAGGCGGCCCGGGACCGACCTGGCGCCCTCTCAGGTGGTGACGAGCACCTTCAGGGCGGAACGCTCGTCCATCGCCTTGTAGCCGTCCGGTACGCCCTCCAGGCCGACCGTCAGATCGAAGAGGGGCGAGGGGTCGACGGTGCCGTCGAGGACGTCCGGCAGCAGCTCCGGGATGTACGCGCGGACCGGCGCGACGCCGCCGCGCAGGGCGATGTTCCGGTCGAACATGACGCCCAGGTCGAGGCCGGTGCCGCTGCCGTGCGGCACGCCGACGTAGCCGATGGCCCCACCGTCCCGGGCGATGCGCACGGCCGTGGTCATCGACTGCTCGGTGCCGACCGCTTCGACGACGGCGTGCGCGCCCTGGCCCCGGGTGAGCGCGCGGACCGCCTCCACGGCCGCCTCCCCGCGTTCGGCGACGACGTCGGTGGCGCCGAAGCGGCGCGCGAGGTCCGTACGGACCCGGTGCCGGCCCAGCGCGATGATCCGCTCGGCGCCCAGCCGACGGGCCGCCAGCACGGCGCACAGGCCGACGGCGCCGTCCCCGACGACGGCGACGCCGGCACCGGGGCGGACACCGGCGCCGAGGGCGGCGTGATGGCCGGTGCCGAGGACGTCCGAGAGGGTCAGCAGGGCGGACAGCAGACGGTCGTCGCCGGCCGCCTCCTTGGGCAGCGTCACTAGGGTGCCGTCGGCGAACGGCACGCGCACGGCCTCGCCCTGGCCGCCGTCGTAGCCGACGGACCCCCAGAAGCCGCCGTGCTCGCAGGAGGTGGTCAGGCCCTCACGGCAGTAGTCGCAGACGCCGTCGGACCACTTGAAGGGCGCCACGACGAGATCGCCGCGGCGCACACCGTCCACCTCGGAGCCGATCTCCTCGACGACGCCCAGGAACTCGTGTCCGATCCGCTGCCCCGGCTGCCGGGGCGCCGCGCCGCGGTACGCCCACAGGTCGCTGCCGCAGATGCAGGCGCGCAGGACGCGCACCACCGCGTCGGTGGGCAGCCGCACGACCGGGTCGGGCACGGTCTCCACACGGATGTCGTACGGGGCGTGGATGGTGGTGGCGCGCATGGCAGGGGTCTTTCTCGTGCGGTATCCGTGCGGTGTGGGTGCGGAGCTGCCTCGTGCGGTGTGCGTGCGGCGGTGCCTCGTGTCTCGGGCGGTGTGCGTACGGCGGTGCGCTTGGTGGTGGGGGCCTGGTGGTGGGGGCGTGGCCGCAGGGTGGTGCGTGCGTGTGTGCGGGGCGCCCGGGGTGGTCGAGCCCACTTCACGGTACGTCGTCCGCGCGCCCGACCGCCGTCGGACGGACCCGCGCGTCGGACCGCGGACCGGTCAGACCCCGACCGCGCCCAGCAGGGTGCCGACCGCGTAGGTGATCCCCATCGCCAGGGCTCCGCCGGCCACGTTCCGCAGCACCGCCCGGCCGGGGGCCGCCGCGCCCAGCCGGGCGCTGCTCCAGCCGGTCAGCACCAGTGCGGCCAGGACGGACACCACGGTGACCGGGAGCCGCCGGTCCGCGGGCGGCAGCACGATGGCGAGCAGGGGCAGCAGCGCGCCGACGGTGAAGGCCAGGAAGCTCGCCCATGCCGCGTGCCAGGGATTGGTCAGCTCGTCCGGGTCGATTCCCAGTTCCACGCGCGCGTGGGCCCGCAGCGCGTCCCGCGCGGTGTACTGCTCCGCCGCCTCCCGCGCCACCTCACGGGACAGCCCGCGCTCCTCCAGCAGGCCGGCCAGTTCGGCCTGCGGCTGCTCCGTCAACTCCCGCTTCTCCACCGCCAGGGCGGCCATCTCCGAGTCACGCTGGGTCGACACGGACACGTACTCGCCCGCGGCCATCGACATCGAACCGGCCAGCAGCCCGGCGAGTCCGGCGGTGAGCAGGGCGGCACGGTCGCTCGTCGCCCCGGCCACACCGACGACGAGTCCGGCCGTGGACACGATGCCGTCGTTCGCCCCGAGGACCGCCGCCCGCAACCAGTTCAGCCGCAGGCCGAGCCCGCCGCCGTGCGGCTCGTCGTGTGGGGGGCGCGTCGGTTCCGTCACAGGACGGAGGATCGCAGCTCGCGCTCGGCGGCGCCCGCAGCGACGCTCCCGGGCGCCGGCCGCGCACCGAACGGGACGCGCACCGGCCGCAACGCACAACGGTCGTGCTGCGGGCCCGCCTTGCCGGGCCGCCGGCGTACCGGGACCGAAACGCGTGCGGTGTGCGGGGAATTGACGTCGGCTCGGACAGGACGCGGGGCGCCGGGAGCCTGGGGGCGGGACTGTCGGTACCGGCCCGTATCCTCAGTGACCATGCTCGAAGACCGTACGACCGCAGTGTCCTCCCCCACCCGGTGGCCGGCCGCGTATCCGCAGGGATACGCGGTCGTTGACGTGGAGACCACCGGGCTGGCCCGGGACGACCGGATCATCTCCGCGGCCGTCTACCGGCTGGACGCGCGCGGCGAGGTCGAGGACCACTGGTACACGCTGGTCAACCCGGAGCGCGATCCCGGCCCGGTGTGGATCCACGGTCTGACGAGCGAGGTGCTGGCGGGGGCGCCGCTCTTCGCGGACATCGCCGAGGAGTTCGCCGCCCGGCTGGCGGACCGGGTGCTCGTCGCGCACAACGCCGTCTTCGACTGGCAGATGATCGCACGCGAGTACGCGCGCGCGAAACGCGAGGCACCGGTGCGTCAGCGGCTGTGCACCATCGCGCTGTCCAAGGAACTGGGGCTGCCGCTGCCCAACCACAAGCTGGAGTCGCTGGCGGCGCACTTCGGCGTCGTACAGCGGCAGGCGCACCACGCGCTGGACGACGCGCGCGTGCTCGCGGAGGCCTTCCGGCCCAGCCTGCGGGCCGCGGCGCGGGACGAGGTGCGGCTGCCGCTGCTGGAGTGCCGGCCGCTGACCGAGTGGAACGACACGCCCGTACCGCGGATCGGCCGGCAGGCGGGCGGCTACGGGCCGTCCGGTTGGCGCCCCGCCCGCAGGCGTCCCGCGTGTCCCTACCCCAACCCGGGGCGCTGGGAGCAGGGCGGACGGCTCAAGCAGGGCATGCGGGTCGCGTTCTCCGGGGACACGTCGGTCGACCGCGAGCTGCTGGAGGACCGGGCGACCGAGGCGGGGCTGCATGTGTCGACGAGCCTGTCCCGGCTGACCAGTCTGCTGGTCACGAACGACCCGGACTCGGGCACCTCGAAGGCGGTCAAGGCACGGCAGCACGGCACTCCGGTGATCGACGAGGCGGCGTTCGGCCACCTACTGAGAGACGTGGAACCAGCGACCCCCCAATGCTGACCGCACGCTACGGGGGCGGCCTGCGGGCCTTGGGCGGGGCTGAGCCGGTGGGCCGGTGGCGCCGGGTGGTGCCGGGGCTTGGGCGGGGCGGTCGTGCGCTGCCGGGCGGTCGGGTGATTGGGGGCGACTCGCGCGGTGATCGCTCGACCGGGGGACGGTGACCGCTCACCCTGAGCCCATGGCGAAATGCGAAGTTTGCGGCAATGACTACGGAATGACGTTCGAGGTGCACGCCCAGGGCGCGGTCCATGTCTTCGACTGCTTCTCCTGCGCGATCCACCGCATGGCCCCGGTGTGCGAGCACTGCCGTGTCTCGATCATCGGCCAGGGCGTGGAGGCCGAGGGCCAGTGGTTCTGCGGTGCCCACTGTGCCCGGGCCGCGGGCAAGACGGGAATCGTGGACCGGGTGTGAACCGGTACCCCACTGAATGCACCCGACGTCCAAGTTGTACGGTCGACGGGTGTACCGCTTCCTGTTGACCCGGCAGTGGGTGATCCTCACCCTGATCGCCCTGCTCCTGATCCCCGTGATGATCGAGCTGGGCTTCTGGCAGAAGCACCGGTACGAAGAGCGCAGCGCCCGGAACCAGTTGGTCACCGACGCGCTGTCCGCCGAGCCCGTACCGGTGGAGCAGCTGACCTCGCCCGGACACACGGTGACCCGCACCGAGCGGTACCGCAGCGTCACCGCGACGGGCACCTTCGACCCCGGCCATGAGGTCGTGGTGCGCCGCCGGGTCAACTCCGGCGACGAGGTCGGCTTCCACGTCCTGACCCCGCTCGTGCTGACCGACGGCAAGGTGCTGCTGGTCAACCGCGGCTGGATCCCGGCGACCGGCTCCCAGACCGCCTTCCCGAAGATCCCCGCGCCGCCCGCGGGCCGCACCACCGTCACGGGGCGGCTGAAGGCGGACGAGACGACCGCGGCGAGCGGCATCAAGAACGTCGAGGGGCTGCCGGACCGCCAGATCATGCTGATCAACAGCGAGGAGGAGGCGCGGCGGCTCGGCGCCGAGGTGCTCGGCGGCTACATCGAGCAGACGGCCCCCGAGCCGAAGGGCGACACCCCGCAGCAGATCTCCGACCCGGGCAAGGAAGACGCCCCGCTGAACTACGCGTACATGATCCAGTGGTGGCTGTTCGCCGCCGCGGTCCCGGTCGGCTGGGGCGTCCTGGCTCGTCGGGAGGCACGCGAGCGGGCCCGCGCGACGGACGGCGAGACGACGCCGCAGGCGGAGCCGGCCGCCGTGTGACCGCCGGGCGGGTCACCCACCCGGCCGCGACCCGGATTGTCCCGTCGGCACACCGGGAACCCGCATCAGCGTGCACCCCCGCATCGAGGACTACGCCCTCATCAGCGATGAGCAGACCGCTGCCCTGGTCGGCACGGACGGCTCCGTCGACTGGCTGTGTCTGCCCCGCTTCGACTCCGGCGCCTGCTTCGCGAGGCTCCTGGGCGACGAGGAGAACGGGCACTGGAGGATCGCACCCGTGGACGCGGACCGCTGCACCCGCCGCGGCTACCGTCCCGACACCCTGGTCCTCGACACCGAGTGGGACACCCCGCAGGGAACGGTCCGGGTCACCGACCTGATGCCGCAGCGCGAGCGCGCCCCCGAACTGATCCGGATCGTGGAGGGCGTCAGCGGACGCGTCACCGTGCACAGCACGCTCCGCCTCCGCTTCGACTACGGCTCGATCATCCCGTGGATGCGCCGCTCCGGCGGCCACCGGGTCGCCGTCGCCGGACCGGACTCGGTGTGGCTGCGCAGCGAACCCGAGGTGCGGACATGGGGCAAGGACTTCGGCACACACTCCGAGTTCTCCGTCGCGGAGGGCGAGAAGATCGCCTTCGTCCTCACCTGGCACCCCTCGCACGAGCCGCGCCCCGGCCTGGTCGATCCGTACGAAGCGCTCAGCTCCAGCGTGCGGGACTGGCGGCGCTGGGCGGCCCGCTGCCGCTACGACGGCCCCTACCGGGACGCCGTCGTACGCTCCCTGATCACCCTCAAGGCCCTCACCTACCGTCCGACCGGCGGCATCGTCGCCGCGGCCACCACATCGCTGCCCGAGGAGCTGGGCGGCGTGCGCAACTGGGACTACCGCTACTGCTGGCTGCGCGACTCCACCCTCACCCTCGGCGCCCTGCTGTCCGCCGGATACCACAAGGAGGCCGGAGCCTGGCGCGACTGGCTGCTGCGCGCGGTCGCGGGCGACCCGGCGGACCTGCAGATCATGTACGGCGTGGCCGGTGAGCGGCGGCTGCCCGAGTTCGAGGTGCCGTGGCTGTCCGGGTTCGCCGGGTCGGCGCCGGTGCGGATCGGCAACGGCGCCGTCAACCAGTTGCAGCTCGACGTGTACGGCGAGGTCATGGACTCGCTCTGGCTGGCCCGGCGTTCCGGTCTTTCACCCAAGCCGCACATGTGGTCGATGCAGAACATCCTGCTGGAGTGGCTGCGCGCCCACTGGCGGCAGCCGGACGAGGGGCTGTGGGAGGTGCGCGGCGGACGCCGGCACTTCGTGCACTCGAAGGTGATGGTGTGGGTGGCCGCCGACCGGGCGGTGCGCACCCTGGAGGAGTACCCCGAACTCCCCGGGGACAAGGCGGGCTGGCGGGCGCTGCGGGACGAGGTGCACCGCGAGGTGTGCGAGAAGGGCTACGACCCGGACCGTAACACCTTCACCCAGTACTACGGCTCACAGGAGCTGGACGCCGCCCTGCTGCTCATTCCCCGCGCCGGGTTTCTGCCGCCGGACGATCCGCGGGTGATCGGCACGGTGGACGCGGTCCGCGCGGAGCTGGGGTGCGACGGATTCGTGCAGCGCTACGCCGGTACCGGCGACGGCATCGACGGGCTGCCCGGACGCGAGGGCGTCTTCTTGGCCTGCTCGTTCTGGCTCGCGGACGCGCTGCATCTGACGGGCCGTACGGGCGAGGCGCGGCGGCTTTTCGAGCGGCTGGTGGGGATCGCCAACGACGTGGGGCTGCTGTCCGAGGAGTACGACCCGGTGGCCGGGCGCCAGCTGGGCAACTTCCCGCAGGCGTTCAGCCATATCGCGCTGGTGAACACCGCCCTCGTGCTGTTCGGGGGCGACGGGGCAGGATAGGGGCCATGGATCTTGGACTGAAGGACCGGGTGTACGTCGTCACGGGGGCCACCCGCGGGCTCGGCAACGCCGCCGCGCGCGAACTGGTCGCCGACGGGGCGAAGGTGGTCATCACCGGGCGGGACGAGCAACGGGTCGCCGACGCGGCGGCCGAACTGGGGCCCGGCGCGGTCGGCATCGCCGTGGACAACGCCGACCCGGACGCCCCCGCACGGCTGATCGCGACCGCGCGCGAGCGGTTCGGCCGGTTCGACGGCGTGCTCGTCAGCGTCGGCGGACCGCCGCCCGGGTTCGTCGCCGACAACACGGACGAACAGTGGCGGGCGGGCTTCGAGTCGGTGTTCCTGGGCGCGGTGCGGGTCGCTCGCGCGGCGGCGGAGGAGCTGACGGAGGGCGGTGTCATCGGGTTCGTGCTGTCCGGGTCGGTGCACGAGCCGATCCCCGGGCTGACGATCTCCAACGGGCTGCGGCCCGGACTGGCCGGCTTGGCCAAGTCGATCGCGGACGAGCTGGGGCCGCGCGGGATCCGGGTCGTGGGGCTGCTGCCGGCGCGCATCGACACGGACCGCGTGCGCGAGCTGGACGCGCTGTCCGCGGACCCGGCGGTCACCCGGGCCGCGAACGAGGCCCGCATCCCGCTGCGCCGGTACGGCACACCGGCGGAGTTCGGCCGGGTGGCCGCGTTCGTGCTGTCCCCCGCCGCCTCCTACCTGACGGGCATCATGATCCCAATCGACGGCGGAATGCGCCACGGCTTCTGAACCCACGGCCCGGGACTCGTCGGCTGGGCTCCCCCCGCGCCTTGGCCGGTGTCCCGGAACGCGCGGCACCTGCTTCGGGGTCGTCTGCCGGCCGTGGTCGGTGCTTCCGCGGGTCCCCCTCGATGCCGAAGACCAGGGCGAGTCCGGCCGGCGGCCACCGGCCGGATCTGGTGAGCGGAAGCGGCACGGCCACCCCGGCACCACCCCGCAGCCCACCGCGGCACTCCTGGGACAGAACGACCAGCGAGCCGCCCCCACGGCGACCGCACCGGGCCCCGGCACGATCAGGGTCGCCGTGCACAACGCCGACCCACCACCGCCCGCGAGCGTCGCGCAGCGCACCGGCTCCCGGTGACGGCCCGGCGCGGCACGACCGTGGGCTTTGTCAAGTCACCCGTTCCGCGCGGTGCTTGACGGCGCGTAGGAACACCTCCGCCGGCAGTGCCGGCAGCCGCGCTGAGTCGCGGGCGCGGGTCAGGGACCCGGTGGCGAGGTGGTGCAGGGCCGTGCCGGGGTCCACGTCCGGCTCCAGTTGGAGCCAGACCCGGGCCTGCGGGGCGGTGCGGCGGCCGGTGAGCGTCGCCTGGGCGTGGGCCACCCCGTCAAGACGGGCCGCGTCCCCCACCAGCACGGTCTCCAGGGCCCGGCCGCGCAGCAGCGCGCCCGCGCCGTCGCCCGTGTCGACGACCACCTCGGCCAGCCGGCGCCGGCGCAGCACCGCGGTCAGCCACCACAGCCCGAGCAGGACCAGCACGGCGAGCCCGGCGATCACCGCGGGCCACCACCAGCCGGCGTCCCGCCACCGGCTCCGCTGGGCGTCGCTGAGCAGCACGTCGTGCGGCCCGCCGTGGATCCACCAGGACGGCGGTCGCGCGCCCAGGCCCACGGCCAGCACCGGCCCGCCGACGGCGACCAGCAGCAGACCGATGATCCCGATCAGCACCCGGTTGACGATCCGGAGCACCGCCGTCACCCCTTCCGTCCGGGCCGCGCCACACGCACCGACAGGGTGGGCGGCCGGCACAGGCCCAGTCCCCGGACCGCCTCGGCGAGCGTGAGGTCCAGATCGGCGCGTACCTCGTCGAGTTCGCGGAAGTGCGAGACCGCGCGGACGTCGGCCTTCCGCCGCCGCATCCGCACCCGCACCGACCGCACGCCCGAGACCTCCATGGCCCGGTCGCGCAGCACCTGGGCGGCGGCCCGCCGCTGGAGTCCGGCCCGTACGTCGGGGTGGCCGCGCCGCATCGGCAGCAGGCTCCGCAGGCCGGGGGTGACGGCGAGCGCGATCAGCCACAGGCCGAGGACCGTGGCGACGCCTGCGCCGATCAGCACCCAGATGTCGTCGAGGGGCCGGTGCGCGAGCTGATGGGCCAGGGCGCGGCGCCAGTGCATGGCGGGCCGGTCGGCCCGTACGGCGGCGACGTCGTACAGGAAGACACCCGCGCCGAGCAGAAGGAGCAGCGCGACGATGCCGGCCGGGACCCGGCGCACGGACCAGAAGCGGCCGTCCCGGCCGTCCGGGCCGTCCGCGGCGCGCGGTGGATCGTAGTCCGCCGCCGAGGCGGACTGGTCGAGTGCGGGACCGGCCGGTTTCTCCACGACCGGCAGGGGCCGGGTGCCGGTCTCCATGCCCTGGGGCTCGCTCATCGCGTCCTCCCGTCCGCGCCGTGCCCCGGTGCCAGATGCAGCCGCTCCACCTCCACGGCGACCTCCGGCACCTCCATGTCCACCAACGCGCCTACCCGCTCGGTCACATGACGACGCACGGCCGCACAGCGGGCGCCGATGTCGGTCGGGTAGTCGAGTTCGAGGTGGACGCGGACCCGGGCCGAGGCGGTGGCGGTGCCCCGGGTCCTGGCGGATTCGGCGGCCGGGGGGCGCACGACGACGGTCGCGTGCGGGGGCGCGGCGTCCTTCGGGAGCGGGCCGACGGCCTCCCGCGCGGCCTGCGCGGCGATCTTCGCGACGACCCGGTCGGCGATCCGGGTGGCGCCGCGCGCGCCCGGCGCGACGGCGGTCACGGCTCCGCGTGCCGCGCCCGGCCCGCCGCTCAGGGACTCACCGGCGGTCGTCATCGGCGCCGGTCGCGCTTGCCGTCGCGGGTACGGAAGAAGTCACCTGGTTCCAGGTCACCCTCCAGGAACCGGCCGACGACGAACCCGATCGCGCCCAGGGCCGCCACCAGCAGGAACGCGCCGAATCCGCCGAAGTATCCGGCGAAGCCCAGCGCCATTCCGGCGATCATGCCGATCACGGCCATGTTCATGCTGCCCTCCTCCGCTCCTCAGCCGCGTGGTCCGGTCGCCGCCCGGGGCATCACTGGATCCGCGGCTCCAGCTCCTCTTCTTCTTCCTCGGGGAGCTTGACATCACTCACCGCGATGTTGACTTCCACGACCTCGAGTCCGGTCATCCGCTCCACGGCGGCGATCACGTTCTCCCGGACGTCGCGGGCCACGTCGCCGATGGACACCCCGTAGTCCACGACGATCTCCAGGTCGAGCGCGGTCTGCACCTCGCCGACCTCGGCCTTCACCCCGCGGGTCACCGACTTCGAACCGCCCGGCACCCGGTCGCGCACGGCGCCGAAGGTCCGGCTCAGTCCGCTGCCCATCGCGTGCACGCCCAGCACGTCGCGCGCGGCGAGCCCGGCGATCTTCTCCACGACCCCGTCGGCGATGGTGGTCCGGCCGCGGCTCGCCGGGTCCCCACCGCCGCGTTTGGTGGCCTTGCGGGTCTGCACCGGTGTCTCGGCCTCGGCCTCGGGGCCCGTCGTCCGGTTCTGCTCCGTCATGTCGGTCATCGCCGTGCGTCCCTTCCGGTCGTCCTCCTGCGACCACCGTATGTGCGGTGGCGGGATCGCGCGCCGGGAATGGGGCAGGCTGGAGGAATGACGGCGGACCCATGGACCCGAGTGGTGCGGCAGCAGGTGGGGCTCGGCAGGCTGCTGCCGCTCGGCGGTGCGCGGGACGGCGGGTGGATCACGGAGGCGGCGGCCGAGGCGGTGCTGCGGGGCGCCGCAGCGGAGGTGCCGGGCGTGTGCCTGGGCAGGCTGCGGATCACACTCGCCGAGCCCGACGAGACGGACGGGGCGGGCGGGGCGGGCGGCATCGAGGGGACCGGCGAGGCAGCGGCCGGTGAGGCTGAGGGGGCCAGTGAAGCTGGTGAGACCAAGGAGACCGACCGGGCCGAAGAAGCCGAGGGGGCTGAGGAGGCCGTCGTACCGGCGCCGCCGAGCGCGCTGCCCCCGGGACCGCTGCGGGTGGCGGCGGACTTCGCGGCCACGGCCGCCGCGCCGCTGCCGGAGACCGCGTCCCGGCTCCGGCTGTCCCTGGCCACGGCCGCGGACCAGCGGCTCGGGCTGACGGTCACGGAGGTGGACCTGCGGATCACCGAACTGCTGGACGGGCCCGCGGACCCCCCGGCGGCGCGGGCGCCGCAGCCGGCCCCGGCCCGGGAGGGCACGGGCCCCGACGAGATCCGCGCGGCGACGGCGGCCCTGTCCGTGCCGGGCGTGGTCCGGCTGACCGGCAGCCTCGGCGGTCTCGGCCGGGGTGTGCACTGCGAGGTACGCCGGCCTGGGCCGGGCGCGTCGCCGCGCCGCCATGTCCGGGTGGAGCTGGCGGTGGCGGCGGGGCACCGGCCGCGGGACGTGGTCCGCCAGGTGCGTACCGCCGTGGCGGCGGCGCTGGAGGGGCGTGCGACGGTGGCGGTGCTGGTCACGGCGGTGGGCTGAGCGCCACGTCGACGGCCGGCGGTGGCCGGCCGAGCCACCCCGGCCATGGCCGGGGTGGCCGCTCGGGCGCCGCCGGGCGGCCGGCCGGCGCGCCGGGGCACGGCCGAGACGCGCGCGGCCTCCCGGGGTCGCAGCGGAACACCCGGCCGCCCGGACGCCGGCGCCTGAGGGCGGCCAGTGGGCGGCCGGGGACCGTGCCGCCCGGGCGCAGCGCCGGGGGCGCGTCCTCGGCCAGGTGCCGCCGGGCCCGTGCGCGGCTCAGTCGCCGACGCCGGCCAGATCCCGCAGCCGCCGCGCCTGGGCGGCCCGTTCGGCGGCGCACTGCTCCTCGTACGTGCGTCCGCCCGCACCGCGCAGCAGTGCCTTGGTCTCCACCACGGCGTCCCGTGGCGCGGCCAGGATCGCCCCGGTCAGGTCGCGTACGGCGGCGTCGAGTTCGCCGACGGGCACCGCGAGGTTGGCGAGCCCACAGCTCACCGCCTCCTCGGCGCCGACGAACCGCCCGGTCACGCAGATCTCCAGCGCGCGGGCGTATCCGACCAGGCCGACCAGCGGATGAGTGCCGGTCAGATCGGGCACGAGCCCGAGGCTGGTCTCACGCATCGCGAACTGCACGTCGTCCGCGACGACGCGCAGGTCACAGGCGAGGGCGAGTTGGAAGCCGGCACCGATGGCATGCCCCTGGACGGCGGCGACGGAGACGAGGTCGTTCCGCCGCCACCATGTGAATGCCTCCTGGAAGGCGGCGATGGTCGCGTCCAGTTCGGCATCGTCGCGGCGTGCGACATCGGTGAGCGTCGGCTCGTCCGGAATGCCGTCCGGGGCGAACATCCGCCGGTCGAGGCCGGCGGAGAAGGACTTGCCCTCGCCGCGCAGCACGACGACTCGCACGGTGCCCGGCAGCGACCGCCCGGCCTCGGCCAACGCCCGCCACAGTGCGGGGCCCTGGGCGTTGCGCTTGGCCGGGTTGGTCAGGGTCACCGTGGCGAGCGCGTCGTCGACGGTGAGCCGTACGCCGTCCTTGTCGAGTGCGGGAGCAAGGTCCTGGTCGGGCGAAGCCATGGGGCGCCTCCGATGAGTGCGGTCGACACGCCGTGCCGTGACGGCATGCTAAGTGACTGCACAGTAACCACCCGGCCGATCTGAGGTGCCCCCAGGCCCCCTCAGGGGCGCTGTGGGAGGACCGGCCGGGTGGCCACCATCGAAGCCGATGGGCCGCCCGGGGTCAGGACGATGCGGCCTTCTTGCCCCGGGTCGCCCCGCCACGCCCGCGGAGCGTGACGCCCGACTCGCTGAGCATCCGGTGTACGAAGCCATACGAGCGGCCGGTCTCCTCGGCCAGCGCCCGGATGCTCGCACCGGAGTCGTACTTCTTCTTCAGGTCTGCCGCGAGCTTGTCGCGCGCGGCGCCGGTCACCCGGCTGCCCTTCTTCAGAGTCTCGGCCACCCGTGCCTCCTCATGGGAAGTGCGCTCTGGTCTCCTCATGATCACCCCTCCCGGGCCCGATGGCCACCCATTCGGCAAGGTCCGTAAGACACGGTTTTGACGACAGGAGCACATCCCCACAAGCGGAATTACTTATTCCGGCGCATGCCGTCCGTACCGCCGAACGGGTTCATTCGCGAAGTGCCAGGTCAGAGACGCACGACGGCCGACCCCTCACCGATGGAGGGATCGGCCGCTCTATGGGTGTAGGACACACCCGGATACCAGGAGATCTCACACAGATGATGGATCACCGATGGGCCGAATGATCCATAGCCCGTGGATCATTCTTTCGATCAAGCCAGCGCGACGAGGTCCGCGTAGTCGGTGCCCCACAGGTCCTCCACGCCGTCCGGCAGCAGGATGATCCGCTCCGGCTGAAGCGCCTCCACCGCGCCCTCGTCGTGGGTGACCAGGACGACCGCGCCGGCGTAGGTGCGCAGCGCGCCCAGGATCTCCTCCCGGCTCGCCGGGTCGAGGTTGTTGGTCGGCTCGTCCAGGAGCAGCACGTTCGCCGACGAGACGACGAGCGTGGCGAGCGCGAGGCGGGTCTTCTCGCCGCCGGACAGGACGCCGGCGGGCTTGTCGACGTCGTCGCCGGAGAACAGGAACGAACCCAGGACCTTGCGGACCTCGACCAGATCCATGTCGGGAGCGGCCGAGCGCATGTTCTCCAGGACCGTGCGGTCGGCGTCCAGGGTCTCGTGCTCCTGCGCGTAGTAGCCGAGCTTGAGGCCGTGGCCGGGGACGACCATGCCGGTGTCCGGCTGTTCGACGCCCGCGAGCAGCCGCAGCAGGGTGGTCTTGCCCGCGCCGTTGAGGCCCAGGATGACGACCCGCGAGCCCTTGTCGATGGCCAGGTCGACGTCGGTGAAGATCTCCAGCGAGCCGTACGACTTCGACAGGCCCTCGGCCATCAGCGGGGTCTTGCCGCAGGGCGCGGGCTCCGGGAAGCGGAGCTTGGCGACCTTGTCGGACTGACGGACCGCTTCGAGGCCGGACAGCAGCTTCTCGGCGCGGCGCGCCATGTTCTGCGCGGCGACGGTCTTGGTGGCCTTGGCCCGCATCTTGTCGGCCTGGGCGTTGAGCGCGGCGGCCTTCTTCTCGGCGTTCTGCCGCTCGCGCCTGCGGCGCTTCTCGTCGGCCTCGCGCTGCTGCTGGTAGAGCTTCCAGCCCATGTTGTAGACGTCGATCATCGAACGGTTGGCGTCCAGGTAGAAGACCTTGTTCACGACCGTCTCGACCAGGTCGACGTCGTGCGAGATGACGATGAAGCCACCGCGGTACGTCCTCAGGTAGTCGCGAAGCCAGGCGATGGAGTCGGCGTCGAGGTGGTTGGTGGGCTCGTCGAGCAGCAGCGTGTCCGCGTCCGAGAACAGGATCCGGGCCAGCTCGATGCGGCGGCGCTGACCGCCGGAGAGCGTGTGCAGCGGCTGGCCGAGCACCCGGTCGGGCAGGTTGAGCGCGGCGGCGATGGTGGCGGCCTCGGCCTCGGCGGCGTACCCGCCCTTGGTGAGGAACTCGGTCTCCTGGCGCTCGTACTGCTTCAGCGCCTTCTCGCGGGTGGCGCCCTGACCGGTGGCGATGCGCTGCTCGTTCTCGCGCATCTTGCGGATCAGCACGTCGAGGCCCCGTGCGGACAGGACGCGGTCACGGGCGAGGACGTCCAGGTCGCCGGTGCGCGGGTCCTGCGGCAGATAGCCGACCTCGCCGGAGCGGGTGACGGTGCCGGCGGCGGGGATGCCCTCGCCGGCCAGGACCTTGGTAAGAGTGGTCTTGCCGGCGCCGTTGCGGCCGACTAGACCGATGCGGTCGCCCTTGGCGACGCGGAACGTGGCGTTCTCGATGAGGATGCGGGCACCGGCGCGCAGCTCGATACCGGAGGCGGAGATCACGGACAGACTCCAGGGCGAAGTCGTTGGCGGGATGGGCGGCTGAGGACGTTCCCGCCGTCTAATGCGCGAGGAGAATGGCCATGGGGGTCAGTCTAACGGGGCGGTGCAAGCGGTTTTCCCGGGTCCGGGTGTCCCGCCGTGCGGCCCGGCATCTCGTTGCCGAGGGGCGAGCGGTCCGGGGCGACGGGCCCGAGGTCGTCCACGGCGACGAGCTGATCGGTCCAGGCACCCCGCGCGCAGGGCTGGGCCACGAGCAGGTTCGGGCCGTGCCGCACGGCGCGGTCGGGACGGAACGCGCAGCGCTCACGTGCGGGCAGCACCCAGCGCAGGTCGCCGTCGGCGGTGCGGTACGCGGTGATGCGGCGCGGAGTGACCACGGCGAGCATGCCCCGGGGCAGCGGGCGCAGGACGCCAGCGGCGCCGTGCGCGGCGAGCCAGCCGGATACGGCGGGCAGGGCGCGGTGCCAGCGCACGGAGCGGCCGTCGGTGGCGGTCACGAGTCCGTCGTCCCAGAGGGCGATCGCGTGCCCGCGCGCGGGGAGTACGTCCAGCGGGCGGCGGCCCTCGCGCGCGTAGCGCCAGCGCCGCTCGCCGTGGGCCGGGTCGTACGCCTCCACGGCCGCACCCCGTGCGCGGACCGCCGTCGCGGCCCGCTCCTCGGGTCCGTGCGGGGTGAGCCGGTCCCCGTAGGGGGCGACGGGACGCACCTGAAGGGCGACGACGAGAAGCACCCCCACGAAAGCCCCGCCAACCCCAACCCCCCGCCCCACCCCTCTCCGGCCCCGGCTGCGGCTGCGGCCCCGCACCGCTCCCTCCGACCGTTCCGCTCCCCCGGGTCCACCCCGCCTCTCCGGGGACCCTTCCGGTCCCTCGGGCTCTTCTGCGCCAACCGGTCCGCTGGGCTCTTCCGGCCCCTCTGGGCCACTCAGCCCGACCCGGCCCACCGAGCCGCCCGGTCCCTCGGCCGCATCCGCACCACCCGATCCACCGAGCCGTACCGTTCCCCCGGGCCCTTCCGGCTCATCCGATCCATCCGGCTCTCCCAGCCCCACCGGCTCACCCAGCCCCTCTGGGCCACTCAGCCCGACCCGGCCCACCGAGCCGCCCGGCCCCCCGGCCGCATCCGCACCACCCGATCCACCGAGCCGTACCGTTCCCCCGGGCCCTTCCGGCTCATCCGATCCACCCAGCTCTTCCGGTCCCTCTGGGCCACTCAGTCCGGCCGTGCCCACCGAGCGGACCGACCCTCCCGGTCCCTCGGGCCCCTCTGGTCCACCGGGCCCTTCCGGCGCCTCGGGCTCTTCCGGTTCCCCGGGTTCGCCCAGTCCCTCTAGGGCACGCAGTCCCGCCGGGCCCACCGAGCCGGTCGGGCCCTCCGGGGCGCCGGGTCCCTCCGGGTCGGTCGGTCGCTGCGGGTCGACCGGTCCGTCTGGTGCGCCCCGCCCCAATGGGCCCTCCTGTGCTTCCCGTTCGTCCGGTTTCGCCAGTCCGCCCGGTCGTACGGGTACGGCCGGTTCCTATGGCGTATCCAGACCTCCCCGTTCGCCCAGTCCCTCTACCACCCCGCCCCTCCGGTCCGCCGTGCTTCCATGCCAACGGGTTCTTCGCTGGTCCGCCCAGCAGATCCGGCCCCGGGCCACCCGGTCCCTCGGGGCCGTACCGACCGGGCGCGCCGGGGCGACAACGCGAGCGGGCGTCGGGCCGTCCCCCGTTCGGCCGCAGGGTGGCAGGTCGGGGGCATGGACCGGTGCGACACGTTCCGGTGAAGCGGGGGTCGATTGCCGCCGGGCGTTGTCAGTGCCGGGTGCAAGACTGGGCGGCAGATCGGATCCACGGGACCGACGGGACCGTCGACGGACACAGGTGAGGCATGTTCACAAAGGAGTGATCGGCATGGCAGGGACGGGCGGAGGGCGTCCGAGCATCTATCCGACGCTGCTGTACGCGGACGCGAAGGCGGCGATCAAGCAGCTCACGGAGGCCTTCGGATTCACCGAGCTGTCGGTGTACGAGGGAGAGGACGGCTCGGTGCTGCACGCCGAGCTGGTGCAGGGCAACGGCGCGGTGATGCTGGGCTCCAAGGGCCGCGGCGGTGTCTTCGACACGCTGATGAGGGACGCGGGCCCGGCGGGGGTCTACATCGTGGTGGACGACGTCGACGCGCACCACCAGCGCGCCGTGGACCACGGTGCGGAGATCGTGATGCCCCCGACGGACCAGGACTACGGCTCGCGGGACTACACAGCCCGGGACGCCGAGGGCAACATCTGGAGCTTCGGGACATACGCCCCCGAGATAGGGATCTGACCCGCTCCGACGCGCGCTATCCGCCGGTGTGCACCTGGAAGGCGGCCCGGCGCACCGCCTTGGCCAGGGCGGGGTCGGGGTGCGCGGCAGCGAGCGCGACCAGGACCTGAACCGTGCGCGGGTGCCCGACGGCGCGCACCTCGTCGAGCAGCCGGGGGACGGTGGGCTGCACCGCGGACTCCAGGTGACGCACGAGCATCGGCGCCTCGCCGTGGTCGGCGACGGCTGCGGCGGTGTCGACCCACAGCCAGGTGGCCTCTTCGCGGGTGAGGACCTCGTGGGCGTCCTCCGGGTCGGCGCCGTCGTGCTCGGCGAGCCACAGCAGGGCGTAGGGCCGCAGCGTGGGCTCGTCGACGACACCGCGTACGTCGGGCTCGGCGGGGGCGCCGACGACCCGCAACGCCTCGAAGGCGAGGCCGCGCAGCAGCGCGTCGTCGCCACGGGCGGCCTCGATCAGTTCGGTGACGGCGCTGCCGACGGGGCGGGCGGCGAGCCAGGCGCGGTACTCGGCGCGGGCGGCGTTGGGGCGGAGCTGGGCGCAGCCGCGGAGCATGTCCTCGGCGGACTGTTCGATGTTCCCGGCCGGGCTCTGCGCGGCCACGCAGATCTGCTCCAGCTTGACCCACACCGCCCAGCTGCCGAGCGGGGTGAGGGTGGCCTGGCCGTCGCCGTAGGTGAGGGCGCCGACGGAGGCCAGGGCGTGCAGGGCCCAGTCGAGGATCGGGGCGAGGAGGATGTCCTCGGCGGGCGCGGGCGGCGGGGCGGCGGGCGCGTCGGCCGTCGGGAGCGCGGCGCCCGGGGCGTCGCCCGGACCGGGCTCGTAGGGGACTTCGCAGCGCTCGGTGCGCAGTTCGGTCACCCGCTGCCTGAGCAGGTCGAGAAGCTGCTCGACCGGGACCGGGCCGGCGGACAACTGGAGGAAGGAGAGCACCTGAGGCATGGCCGAGACCACGTCCGCGACGACCGCGTGCTCGTGCTCGGCGGGTTCCGGATGGGCCAGCGACCAGGCGTCGAAGAGGGCGACCCAGCCGCGCAGTACGGCGCTGTCGTCCCGGTCCCAGGCGCGCAGCCGCCAGCCGGGGCGGGCGCTGTCGCCGTGCACCTCGACCAGGCCGGCGAGGCGGGCGGTGTCCCAGTCGGCCCGTACCTGGGCCACGGTCAGATGCAGATCCGCGGCCGCGCGTTCGGCGGCCGCGTCGGAGAGGGTGGCCTTGCCGTCCTCGGTGGCCCCGGCGCGGCCGGGGCCGAGGGCGGCGTCGGCCCAGTGGGCGACGCGGGCCGCGCCCGCCAGGCCGGAGCGCGCCATTCTGGCCAGCTCCGCGGGGGCGGGCGTGCCCTCCGGCGGCCGGGGTGCGGGGCGGCGTGGGCGCCGCTGGTTCACAGCTCTGGGGGCGGCGGCCAGGGGTCGCGGTCGGACGAGTCGAAGCCTGGAGTCGCGCGGGATACGGGACGTCACGGGGGCAGTCTTCCGGTTGACGGTCCGAAAACCCAAACGGAATGTCACGGCGGGCGACGGGGGTGGCCAAGGCACGGTGTCCGGCTGGGGCGGAGGGGCCATGATCAGGCCACGGGTACGGAGTTAAACGGAATGGATTACATGAGCGGAGTGAGGAACCGGCGCAGCTGTTCCTCGTACGCCTCGGGGTCGGCGTTCCACATGGCCGCGTGCGGGGCGTCCGGGACGGTGTGCAGGGCGACGCGGTCCGGGCGGCGGTCGGCGAGGCGCCGGGAGTGCACCCAGGGGGCCACGGTGTCGCCCGGGCCGTGGATGAGCAGGGTGGGCACGTCGAGCCGGGCGGGGTCGGCGGCGTCGGCGAGGCCGTCGGGGTGCAGACCGGTGCGCCCCTGCGCGGCGCGCACGGCGAGCGGCAGCACGGCGTCCGGCATATGGCGGGCCGATGCCAGGGCGCGCAGCGTGGCCGGCCAGTCCAGCACGGGTGAGTCCAGGACGAGCCCGGCGATACGGTCCCGCTCGGGTGACCGGGCGGCGGCGTGCAGGGCCATGGTGGCGCCGGTGGACCAGCCGAGCAGGATCACGCGGCCGGCGCCGTGCCGGACGGCGTAGCGGATGGCGGCGTCCAGGTCGCGCCACTCGGTCTCGCCGAAGTGGTTCAGGCCGTCGGGACTGCGGGGTGCGCCGAGGTCGCCGCGGTAGGCGAGGGCGAGCACCGGCAGGCGCCTGTGGTGCAGGAAGCCCATGACGTTCAGGGTCTGTTCACGGGTGGTGCCCAGGCCGTGCACGGCGATCACCCAGATGTCCCGGTGGCCGGGCACGAACCAGGCGGGCAGCGGGCCGAGTTCGCCGGGTACGTCGATGTCGGCGTGGTCCAGGTCGAGGGCGGAGGCCGGGTTGCCGACGTGCACGTTCGGGGTCAGCCAGACCTTGTCGCCGGCCTCGAGGGTGCCGTGGGTGACGCCTTGCAGGCGGCGCACGACGGTGTCGGCGGTGCTCCGGACGGACTCCAGGACGGGTCCGACGACGGCGTGCGAGCCGTCGCCCGCGAGGCCGTAGGTGCCGGGGCGCAGGGAGGCCAGGTCGCGGGTGAGGGTGATCTGTCCCGCGGCCGTGCCGTGCACGGTGAGGCGGGGTTCGGTGGGCAGGGGCCGGCCGGCGGGCGCCTTGAGCGCGGCGTCGCTGGCCAGCCGTCCGGCGGCCACGCCGGCCGCGCCGGCTGCCAGGGCCGCGGTGAGGGCGGCGGCAGTCGCTGTGACAGTGCGCACGGAACCAGTGTGCTGGGTTCGGCCGGGTTGCGCAGTTCTCCGCGGGCCGGGGGGTGGGTGCGGGTGGTGTTTTCGGTGCGGGTTGTCTGTGGTTTGTTGCGCAGTTCCCCGCGCCCCTGGGGAAGGGGGGTGCCGTTGTCGGTGAGTGCGGGTCGTGTGTGGCTTGGCGCGCCGTTCCCAGCGGCCCCGGGGAAGCGCGGGTCAGGGATGTTGGCCGTAGGTGGTGAGGCGGGTTGCTGTTTCTGTCAGCTGGGCGGGGGTCAGGAGGGTGGGGGTGTGGCCCGGTACTGAGGATGCCGTCAGCCACAGGCGGCACATCCACTCCAGTTGGGCGGTGCGGTCGTATGCCTGGTCGAGGGTGACGCCGTAGGTGAGGGTGCCGTGGTTGCGCAGCAGGCAGCCGGAGCGGCCGGCGAGGGCGCGGAGCATGTTCCGGGCCAGTTCCTCGGTGCCGTACGTGGCATACGGTGCGACGCGGACGGGGCCGCCGAGCGCCGCCGTCATGTAGTGGATCGCGGGCAGTTCCAGGACCAGCGTGGAGACGGCCGTGGCATGCACGGCGTGGGTGTGGACGACGGCCCGCGCGTCCGTGGCGCGGTAGACGGCGAGGTGCATGGGCAGTTCGCTGGTGGGCACCAGCGTGCCGAGCACCTGCCGGCCGTCGAGGTCCACGCCGGTCACGTCGTCCGGCGTGAGCCGGTCGTACGGCACGCCCGAGGGCGTGACCAGCACGGTGTCGCCGACGCGCACCGAGACGTTCCCGGAGGTGCCGACGACCAGCCCGTCGGACACACTGCGGCGGGCCGTGCCGACCAGCGCCTCCCAGGCATGCGCAACCTGTTCCGTCATGCCCTGATCCTGGCGGGTGACGCAGATCTCTTCAACGGGTCGCGGCGGACACCGCGGGCACGCCGTTCACGACACCATGAATCCCTCCTCAGTTCACCTTCCGTTCATCAAGGTTGCCTACGTTCAACCGGCCAATGACTTCGAACGATTGCCTGGGTAAATGGAAAGCTTCTCGCTGATCCTCGCGATTGTGGTGATTACCGCACTCGCGTTCGATTTCACGAACGGTTTCCACGACACCGCCAACGCGATGGCCACGACCATCTCGACCGGTGCGCTCAAGCCCAAGGTCGCGGTGGCCATGTCCGCCGCACTCAACCTGGTGGGCGCCTTCCTCTCCGTGGAGGTCGCCAACACGATCTCCAAAGGTCTCGTCGACGAGACCGGCATCCGTCCCGAGGTCATCTTCGCCGCCCTGGTGGGCGCGATCCTCTGGAACCTGCTGACCTGGCTGGTGGGCCTGCCCTCCAGTTCCTCGCACGCCCTGATGGGCGGCCTGATCGGCGCCACCGTCGCCTCCGCGGGCGCCGGCGCCGTGCACGGCGACGCGCTCGTCACCAAGGTCCTCATCCCGGCGCTCGCCGCGCCGGTCGTCGCGGGCGTGGCGGCACTGCTCGCCACCCGCCTGTCGTACCGGCTCGGCGCGAAGGCGGACGGCAGGGCCGCCGAGAAGGGCTACCGGGCCGGCCAGATCGCCTCCGCGGGCCTGGTCTCCCTGGCCCACGGCACGAACGACGCCCAGAAGACGATGGGCATCATCACCCTGGCGCTGATCGCCGGCGGCGCCCTCGCCCCCGGTTCCAACCCTCCCACCTGGGTCATACTCTCCGCCGGCCTCGCCATCGCCCTCGGCACCTACCTCGGCGGCTGGCGCATCATCCGCACGATGGGCAAGGGCCTGACCGACCTCCAGCCGCAGCAGGGCTTCGCCGCCCAGACCAGCGCGGCGACCGCCATCCTGGCCTCCTCGCACCTCGGCTTCTCCCTGTCCACCACGCATGTCGTCTCCGGTTCCGTGATGGGCGCGGGCCTGGGCCGCAGGGGCGGCGTGGTCCGCTGGTCCACGGCGACCCGGATGGTCGTCGCCTGGGCACTGACGCTGCCGGCCGCCGCGCTGGTCGGCGCGCTCGCGGAGACCGTCACGGACCTCGGCGACTGGGGCACCGGGTGCGTGGCCGTCTTCCTGGTCGTCGCCGCCGCCGCGATCTGGAAGATCTCCCGGCGCGAGGTCGTCGACCACAGCAACGTCAACGACACCGGCGAGCCGGCCGGTGTGGTGACCGCCGCGATCGCCGCCGTGACGCCTCCGGCGGCGGGCACCCCGGCCGAGGACCTGACGGCCACGATCCCGTCCCCGCCGGTGTCCGCGGCCCCGGCCGCCGCCGACCCGGCCGTGCCGCCGGCCGCGGCCGTCTGACCGTCCGGTCGCCTCCCCTCCCTCCAGTACTCAAGGAAGCATCACCATGAAGATCGACTGGGCGGCCCTCGGCTCCGTCTTCGGCGTCAGCCTCGCGGTCACCGTGGGGCTGGTGGCCCTGTTCACCCTCGGCGTGGCCGGCCTGTCGCGCCGCGAACGGGCCGTCGCCCGGGGCGGATCCGCCGGTCTCGCGCTGACGGCCGCGTACACGTGCTTCGCGGCGTGCGCCGCGGCGGTGGCGTACGGGATCCATCTGATCACGGCGTAAGCGCTCCGCTGGGTGGGCCGCGTTGTGCCGTCGGTCGTCTGCGGCTTCGTCGTGGCTGGTCGCGCCCGCGCCGTCGTGGCGGATCCGCCGGTCTCGCGCTGACCGCCGCGTACACGTGCTTCGCAGCGTGCGCGCTCCGCTGGGTGTGCCGCGCTCTGCCGTCGGTTGTCTGCGGCTTCGTCGTGGCTGGTCGCGCAGTTCCCCGCGCCCCTTTGGGGCGCTGCCCTGCCGTAGCGGACTTCGGCGGACCTGCTTAGGCCGAAACCGTCGTGGCTGGGCGCGCCCGCGCGGCGCAGCCGCAAATCGACACAGCCCCGCGCCCCTATGGGGCGCTGCCGCACGTACCGATATGAGTCTCGGCACACTCTCCCCTTGCAGGTCAGGGGTGAGTTGACGGGGCTTCCGGGGGCGTGGTGGACTGCCCGGGCCATGTACGGCGGCACGAGAGGAAGCCGGTGTGAATCCGGCGCGGTCCCGCCACTGTCACCGGGGAAGAACTCCCCGGGAGCCAGGAACTCTCACCGCCGGTCTCGTCGAACCAGGGCGTGGACACCCTGAGTGAGGACATATCGCCATGCTCGGCTGCGGATTGAGGTACAGCACCAGGTCGCTTCCCGACCCCACGGCCGGCTGAGCCGTTGCGTGCCGAGCGCGTCTTCGCGTACGGCGCCGCCCTCGGCCTCCTCGGTGACCTGCTCGTCGGCGATCCGCGCCGCGGTCATCCGGTCGCCGTGTTCGGGCGTGCCGCAGGCGCGGCGGAGCGGGCGCTGTGGCGGGATCACCGCGGGTGGGGTGCCCTGCACACCGCCGTGTGCGTCGGCGGCGCCGCGTCCCTCGCGGCCGTGGCCCAGCGGGCCGTACGCCCCTGCCCCGCCGCCTCCGTAGCGCTCACCGGGGCCGCCACCTGGGCGGTGGTGGGCGCCACTTCGCTCGCCCGGGAGGCCCGGACGATCGGGCGGGCCCTGGAGAAGGGGGACGTCGCGGCGGCCCGGGCACGGCTGCCGCATCTGTGCGGGCGGGACCCCGAGGCCCTGGACGCCGACGGGATCGCCCGGGCGGTCGTGGAGTCCGTGGCCGAGAACACCTCCGACGCGGTCGTCGGGGCCCTGGTGTGGGGGGCGTTGGCCGGGGTGCCCGGGCTCGTCGGGTTCCGCGCCGTGAACACCCTCGACGCGATGGTCGGGCACCGCTCGCCGCGCCACCGCCGGTTCGGCTGGGCCGCGGCACGGCTCGACGACGTCGCCGGCTGGCCGGGGGCCCGGCTCACCGCCGTGCTCGCCGCCGTCTGCGGGCCCGGTGCGCGGGGCGCCGTACGGTCGTGGCGGGCCGACGCCCGCCGGCATCCGAGCCCCAACGCCGGTCCCGTGGAGGCGTCTTTCGCGGGGGCGCTGGGCGTGCGGCTGGGCGGGACCCTGTCGTACGGGGGGCGTATCGAGCACCGGCCCGTGCTCAACGGCGGCGGCCGTGCCGTCGCCGCCCCGGACATCGAACGTGCCGTACGGCTCTCCCGCCGGGTCGGCCTGCTCGCGTTCGGCGTCGTGGCCGCCGCGCGCCTGACCGTGAAGGGACACGGGTCATGACCGGTGGGGGTCTGCTCGTCGCCGGCACCACCTCCGACGCCGGCAAGAGCGTCGTCACCGCGGGGATCTGCCGGTGGCTGGTGCGGCAGGGGGTCAAGGTCGCGCCGTTCAAGGCGCAGAACATGTCGCTGAACTCGTTCGTCACCCGGGAGGGCGCCGAGATCGGGCGGGCCCAGGCCATGCAGGCGCAGGCGTGCCGGATCGAGCCGACCGCGCTGATGAACCCGGTGCTGCTCAAGCCCGGCGGGGAACAGAGCAGTCAGGTCGTGCTGCTGGGCAGGCCCGTGGGCGAACTGAGCGCGCGCGGCTACCACGGCGGGCGCCAGCAGCGGCTGCTGGGCACCGTCCTCGACTGTCTTGCCACGCTGCGCTCCACGTACGACGCCGTGATCTGCGAGGGGGCGGGCAGCCCGGCGGAGATCAACCTGCGGCGCACCGACATCGTGAACATGGGCATCGCGCGGGGCGCGCGGCTGCCCGTGCTGGTGGTCGGTGACATCGACCGCGGGGGCGTCTTCGCGTCGTTCTTCGGGACCGTGGCACTGCTGTCACGCGAGGACCAGGAACTGGTCGCCGGGTTCCTCGTCAACAAGTTCCGCGGGGACGTGGGCCTGTTGGAGCCGGGCCTCGACATGCTGCACGCCCTGACGGGGCGGCCCGCCTACGGTGTCCTGCCGTTCCGGCACGGACTCGGCATCGACGAGGAGGACGGCCTTGCGGTCTCGTCGCGCGGCTTGGTGCGGGAGTCGGCCGCGGCGGAACCCGTCGGTGAGGACGTGCTGCGCGTCGCCGTGTGCGCCGTGCCGCTCATGTCCAACTTCACCGACGTGGACGCGCTGGCCGCCGAACCGGGCGTGCTGGTGCGGTTCGTGGACCGTCCCGAGGAGATGGCCGACGCCGACCTCGTCGTCGTCCCGGGGACCCGGGGCACCGTCCGGGCCCTGGAGTGGCTGCGGGAGCGCGGCCTGGCCCGGGCGCTGCGCCGCCGGGCCGGCGAGGGCCGCCCGGTCCTCGGCATCTGCGGCGGCTTCCAGATCCTCGGCGAGCACATCGAGGACGAGGTCGAGTCACGGGCCGGGCGGGTGCCGGGGCTCGGCCTGCTGCCGGTGCGGGTGCGGTTCGCCCGCGAGAAGACCCTCGCCCGGCCCACCGGTTCGGCCCTCGGCGAGCATGTCGAGGGCTACGAGATCCACCACGGAGTCGCCGACGTCACGGGCGGCGAGCCCTTCCTTGACGGCTGCCGGGTCGGCCGGACCTGGGGCACGCACTGGCACGGCGCGCTGGAGTCGGACGGTTTCCGGCGGGCCTTCCTGCGCGAGGTGGCGGCCGCCGCGGGCCGCCGCTTCGTACCGGCCGACGGCACCTGCTTCGCCGCGCTGCGCGAGCAACGGCTCGACCGGCTCGGCGATCTGATCGAACAGCACGCGGACACGGACGCGCTGTGGCGGCTCATCGAGTCGGGCGCGCCACGAGGACTGCCCTTCATTCCACCGGGAGCGCCCGCATGAGCACAGTGTTGTTGTTGTCGACGGCCGACACCGATCTGCTGGCGGCGCGTGCCGCCGACGCGTCCTATCTGATCGGCAATCCGACCCGGCTCGACGTCGCCGAGGAGCTGCCGGCGCTGCTGCGGCGCGCCGACCTCGTGGTCGTCCGGCTGCTGGGCGGCAAGCGGGCCTGGGAGGACGGGCTGGCCGCGGTGCGGGCGTCCGGTGTGCCGGCCGTGCTGCTCGGCGGCGAGGCCGTACCGGACGCCGAGTTGATGGCCGAGTCGTCCGTGCCCGCGGGTGTCGTGGCCCAGGCGCTGCGCTATCTGGTGGAGGGCGGACCCGCCAACCTCGGCGAACTCGCCCGGTTCCTGTCCGACACGGTGCTGCTGACCGGCGAGGGCTTCGAAGAGGCGCGGTCGATGCCGGAGTACGGCGTGCACGGCGAACGCGCCCTGGTCGCGGACCGCCCCACCGTCGGTGTGCTCTTCTACCGGGCCCACGAACTGAGCGGCAACACCGCCTTCGTGGACACCCTGTGCGACGCGATCGAGGCGCGCGGCGCCAACGCCCTTCCCGTGTACTGCGGTTCGCTGCGCGGCGCGGACGCCGGGCTGTACCGGCTGCTCGGCCGGGCGGACGCGCTGGTGGCGACCGTGCTGGCCGCGGGCGGCACCCACGCCTCGCAGGCGTCGGCCGGCGGCGACGAGGAGAGCTGGGACGTCGGGGCGCTCGCCGACCTCGACGTCCCCGTGCTGCAGGGGCTGTGCCTGACCTCGTCGCGGCAGGCGTGGGAGGCGTCGGACGCGGCGCTCTCCCCCATGGACGCGGCGATGCAGGTCGCCATCCCGGAGTTCGACGGGCGGCTGATCACGGTGCCGTTCTCGTTCAAGGAGCGGGGTCCTGACGACGTGCCCGTGTACGTCGCCGACCCGGAGCGGGCCGGGCGGGTCGCCTCGATCGCCGTGCGGCACGCCCGGTTGCGGCACAAGCCGAACGCCGAGAAGAAGATCGGGCTGGTGTTCACCGCGTACCCGACGAAGCACTCCCGGGTCGGCAACGCGGTCGGTCTTGACACGCCCGCGTCGGCGGTCCGGGTGCTGGACGCGCTGCGCGAGGCGGGCTACTCGCTCACCGAATACCCCGCGGGAGGCGACGAGTTGATCCACCGGCTGATCGCGGCCGGCGGGCATGACGTCGAGTGGCTGACGGAGGAACAGCTGGCCGCAGCGCCCGCGCGGGTGCCGCTCGCCGACTACCGGGCGTGGTTCGACACCCTCGACCCGCAGCTGCGCGGCGCCATGCTGGAGGCGTGGGGCGAGCCGCCGGGCAACCTCTACGTGGACGGCGAGGACATCGTGCTGGCCTGCCTACGGTTCGGGAACGTCGTCGTGATGATCCAGCCGCCGCGCGGCTTCGGCGAGAACCCCATCGCGATCTACCACGACCCCGACATGCCGCCGTCCCACCACTATCTGGCGGCCTACCGCTGGCTGGAGAACAGCTTCGGCGCCGACGCGGTCGTGCACATGGGCAAGCACGGCACGATGGAGTGGCTGCCGGGCAAGGGCCTCGGACTGAGCGCCGGCTGCGCCCCGGACGCCGTCCTCGGCGAGCTGCCCCTCGTCTACCCGTTCATCGTCAACGACCCCGGCGAGGGGACCCAGGCCAAGCGGCGCGGCCACGCCACCGTCGTCGACCACCTCGTGCCGCCGATGGCCCGCGCCGACACCTACGGCGACCTGGCCAAGCTGGAACAGCTGCTGGACGAGTACGCGCTCGTCTCCGATCTGGACCCGGCGAAGGCACCAGCGGTGCGCAGCCAGATCTGGACGCTCGTTCGGGCAGCCGAACTCCACCACGACCTGCATGTGGACGAGCAGCCGCGGGACGACGACTTCGACGAGTTCGTCATGCACATCGACGGCTATCTGTGCGAGATCAAGGACGTGCAGATCCGGGACGGTCTGCACGTCCTGGGTGGTGGCCCGGTCGGTGAGCCGCGCGTGAACCTGGTGCTGGCCGTGCTGCGCGCCTCCCAGGTGTGGGGCGGGCAGGCAAACGCCCTGCCGGGGCTCAGGGCGTGCCTCGCCGCCCGTTTCGGGCTGGTCGAGAAGGAGTTGCTGGCCGAGCCCGGCGCTCCGGTGAAGGTGCCGGTGGAGCTGACGGACCTGGTGGAGGGCCCGTCCCGTACGGCCGCCGACGCGATCGACCTGCTGGAGCGGCTGTGCCGGCGGATCGCGGAGGGCATGGAGGAGCGGGCCTGGGACCGCACGGCCGTGCCCGCCGTCCTCAGTGACGCGCTCGGCATGGAACTCCCTGATGCCGTCGCGGTGTTGGACTTCGCCTGCACCGAGGTCGTACCGCGGCTGGCCCGCACCGGCGACGAGATCGGGCACATCCTCCACGCGCTGGACGGCGGCTATGTCCCGGCGGGCCCGTCGGGCTCCCCCACCCGTGGGCTGGTCAACGTCCTGCCGACCGGCCGGAACTTCTACTCGGTCGACCCCAAGGCCATTCCGTCCCGGCTGAGTTGGGAGGTCGGCCAGTCGCTCGCGGACTCGCTGGTGCAGCGGTATCTCAGCGACACCGGTGAGTATCCGAAGTCCGTCGGTCTGACGGTCTGGGGCACGTCCGCGATGCGCACCCAGGGCGACGACATCGCGGAGATCTTGGCGCTGCTGGGCTGCCGCCCGGTCTGGGACGATGCCTCGCGCCGGGTGACCGGCTTCGAGATCGTGCCGCTCGCCGAACTCGGCAGGCCCCGTATCGACGTCACGGTCCGTATCTCCGGCTTCTTCCGGGACGCGTTCCCACACGTGGTCGCTCTGATCGACGACGCGGTACGGGCAGTCGCGGAACGGGACGAGCCCGCCGAGTCCAACTACGTGCGTGCGCATGTGGAGCAGGATGCGGCCGAGCACGGTGACCGGCGGCGCGCGACGGCCCGCGTCTTCGGCTCGAAGCCGGGCGCGTACGGCGCGGGTCTGCTGCCGCTGATCGACGCCCGCAACTGGCGCTCCGATGCCGACCTGGCCGAGGTGTACGCGGTGTGGGGCGGCTACGCGTACGGGCGCGGACTCGACGGGCGGGCGGCGCGCGGCGACATGGAGACGGCGTTCCGGCGGATCGCGGTGGCGGCGAAGAATGTCGACACGAGAGAGCATGACATCGCCGACGCGGACGACTACTTCCAGTACCACGGCGGCATGGTCGCCATGGTGCGGCACCTCACCGGGTCCTCACCGGAGGCGTATGTCGGCGACTCGGCCGTACCCGACCAGGTGCGGACGCGGACGCTCGGCGAGGAGACGCACCGGGTGTTCCGGGCGCGGGTCGTCAACCCGCGCTGGATGGCGGCGATGCGGCGGCACGGCTACAAGGGTGCCTTCGAGATGGCCGCGACCGTGGACTACCTGTTCGGCTACGACGCCACGGCGGGCGTGGTCGACGACTGGATGTACGAGAAGCTGGCCGCCGAGTACGTCTTCGCCCCGGAGAACCGGGAGTTCATGAAGAAGTCCAACCCATGGGCGCTGCGCGGCATCACCGAGCGGCTGCTGGAGGCGGCGGACCGTGGGCTGTGGGCGGAGCCGGACCAGGAGACCCTGGACCGGCTCCGGGACACCTACCTCGAACTTGAGGGAGATCTGGAGGGCGGCGAATGAACGCGCTCCGCACCCCCGCGTCGGCGGGGACAACAGCGCACGGACGGCCGTCGATTTGGCGGTGCCCGGATCACCCCCGCGCCGGCGGGGAACATGCCCACCCCCTGTCAGCTGCAACGGCCTGCGACGCACGGTCATCGCACCAGCCACTCAAAGGAGTGATCTCGGCGTGAGTGTCCCCTATCCGTTCACTGCCGTCGTCGGGCAGAACGATCTGCGGCTGGCCCTGCTCCTCAATGCAGTGAGCCCTGCCGTGGGCGGAGTGCTGGTCCGAGGGGAGAAAGGGACCGCGAAGAGCACGGCCGTACGCGCCCTGTCCGCGCTGCTGCCGCAGGTGGCGGTCGTCCCCGGATGCCGATTCTCCTGCGACCCGGCGGCACCGGATCCGGCGTGCCCGGACGGGCCGCACGAGGCGGGCAACGGCGTCGTTCGCCCCGCGCGCATGGTCGAGCTGCCCGTCGGTGCCTCCGAGGACCGGCTCGTCGGCGCGCTGGACATCGAACGCGCGCTGGCCGAAGGCGTGAAGAGCTTCGAGCCGGGCCTCCTGGCGCAGGCGCACCGCGGCATCCTCTACGTCGACGAGGTCAACCTCCTCCACGACCACCTCGTCGACCTGCTGCTGGACGCCGCCGCGATGGGTGCCTCCTACGTCGAGCGCGAGGGGGTCTCCGTACGGCATGCCGCGCGCTTTCTGCTGGTCGGCACCATGAACCCCGAAGAGGGCGAACTGCGCCCGCAGTTGCTGGACCGGTTCGGGCTGACCGTGGAGGTGGCCGCCTCGCGGGAGCCGGAGCAACGGGTGGAGGTCGTGCGGCGCAGGCTCGCCCACGACGACGACCCCGTCGGTTTCGCCGCGCGCTGGGCAGGCGAAGAGGCCGCCGTACGGCAACGGATCGTCGCGGCTCGGGAACTGCTGCCGCAGGTGCAGCTGGGCGATGGCGCGCTGCGGCAGATCGCGGCGGTGTGCAGCGCGTTCGAGGTGGACGGCATGCGCGCCGACATCGTGATGGCGCGCACGGCGACCGCGCTGGCGGCCTGGGCGGGCCGGACCGACGTGCTCGCCGAGGACGTACGGCAGGCGGCGCTGCTGGCGCTGCCGCACCGGCGCCGACGCAATCCGTTCGACGCGCCCGGCTTGGACGAGGACAGGCTGGACGACACGCTTGATGAGTTCTCCGGGCAGGACGAGGACGACGACGATCCCGATCCCGATGGGCCCGGCGGCGGTGGGCAGCCGGCGCCCGACAGCGGCCCGCAGGGCGGCGGGGACACCGCCGCGCGGCCCGAGGCCGGTGAGGGCGCGGAACCGCAGGCGTCCGGCGCTCAGGAGCAGTCGGCCGTACGGGCCGGCGAGCCGTTTCGCACCAAGGCGCTGAGCGTGCCCGGGATCGGTGAGGGTGCCGCCGGGCGGCGGTCTCGGGCGCGTACCGAGCACGGGCGGACGACCGGGGCCCGGCGGCCCCGGGGCGCGCTGACCAGGCTGCACCTGGCCGCCACCGTGCGGGCCGCCGCCCCGTACCAGCGGGCGCGCGGACGGTCCGGGCCGGGGCTGGTGATCCGGCGGGACGATCTGCGGCAGGCGACGCGGGAAGGTCGCGAGGGGAACCTCGTTCTCTTCGTCGTGGACGCCTCCGGTTCGATGGCGGCCCGGCAGCGGATGGGCGCCGTGAAGGGTGCCGTGCTGTCGCTGCTGCTGGACGCCTATCAGCGGCGGGACAAGGTGGGTCTGGTGACCTTCCGGGGGTCGGCCGCGGAGGTTGCGCTGCCGCCGACCTCGTCCGTGGACGCGGCGGCGGCCCGGCTGGAGTCGCTGCCGACCGGCGGCCGTACGCCGCTGGCGGCCGGGCTGGTCAAGGCGCACGAGGTGCTGCGGGTGGAGCGGCTGCGGGATCCGGCGCGCCGGGCGCTGGTCGTGGTGGTGACCGACGGGCGCGCCACCGGCGGCCCCGATCCGGTCGCCCTCGCCGGTCGTGCGGCGCGGCTGTTCGCGGCCGAGCAGATCGCCTCGGTGGTCGTGGACTGCGAGTCGGGGCCGGTGCGGCTCGGGCTCGCCGGGCGGCTCGCGGACGAGCTGGGCGGTACGGCCGTCACGCTGGACGCCTTGCGTGCCGATGCGATCGCCGGTCTGGTCAGGGATGTGCGGGGGACGTCGAGGAGGGCCGCGTAATGCCGCAGGGCAAGCCGAGTGTGGTGCCGGACGACGGGCTGACGACGCGTCAGCGGCGCAACCGTCCGCTCGTCGTGGTCCACACGGGTGTGGGCAAGGGCAAGTCCACGGCCGCCTTCGGTCTTGCGCTGCGCGCCTGGAACCAGGGCTGGCCGATCGGGGTGTTCCAGTTCGTCAAGTCGGCCAAGTGGAGGGTCGGCGAGGAGCGGGCGCTGCGGGTGCTCGGGGATTCCGGCGAGGGCGGGTCCGTCGTCTGGCACAAGATGGGCGAGGGCTGGTCCTGGGTGCAGCGGGACACACTGGACGACCTGGACAACCTGGGCAACGCGGAGAAGGCCCGGGAGGGCTGGGAGCAGGTCAAGCGTGACCTGGCGGAGCAGACGTACCGGCTGTATGTGCTCGACGAGTTCGCGTACCCGATGCACTGGGGCTGGGTGGACACGGACGAGGTGATCGCGGTGCTGCGCGACCGGCCGGGCACACAGCACGTGGTGATCACCGGGCGGCACGCGCCCGCGGGGCTCGTGGACTTCGCCGATCTCGTCACCGACATGTCGAAGGTCAAGCACCCCATGGACGTGGGCCAGAAGGGCCAGCGGGGCATCGAGTGGTGATGTCCGTACCCCGTCTGGTCATCGCAGCGCCCGCGTCGGGCAGCGGCAAGACCACGGTGGCCACCGGGTTGATGGCGGCGCTGGCCGGGCGGGGGCTCGCCGTGTCCCCGCACAAGGTCGGCCCCGACTACATCGATCCCGGGTACCACGCGCTGGCCACCCGGCGCGCGGGCCGCAACCTCGACGCGTATCTGTGCGGTCCCGAGCTGGTCGGCCCGCTGTTCCTGCACGCGGCGCGCGGCTGCGACATCGCCGTCGTGGAGGGCGTGATGGGGCTGTACGACGGTGCCGCCGGGGAGGGCGAGCTGGGGTCCACGGCGCAGGTGGCGAAGCTGCTGCGGGCGCCGGTCGTGCTGGTGGTCGACGCGTCCGCGCAGTCGCGGTCGGTGGCGGCGCTGGTGCACGGGTTCGCGTCCTGGGATCCGCAGGTGCGGATCGGCGGGGTGATCCTGAACAAGGTGGCGTCCGACCGGCACGAGGAGCTGCTGCGGGAGGCGTTGGAGTCGGTGGGGGTGCCGGTGCTTGGTGTGCTGCGGCGGGCGGCCGCCGTGGCGACGCCGTCCCGGCATCTGGGTCTTGTGCCGGTCGCGGAGCGGCGGTCCGCGGCGGTCGACGCGGTGCGGTCGATGGCGGCGCTGGTGTCCGAGGGGTGCGATGTGAGCGCGCTGGCGGCGCTCGCCCGTACGGCCGGTCCGCTTCCGGAGGGCTCGGCCCCCTGGGACCCCGCCTCCGCCGTCGCCGGTTCGCGGCCGCCGGCCGGGCGGCCGGCGCCGGCCGTCGCCGTCGCCGGTGGCCCCGCGTTCACGTTCTCCTATGCGGAGCACACCGAACTGCTCACCGCCGCCGGCGCCGACGTCGTGACGTTCGATCCGCTCCGGGACGAGCAACTGCCCGAGGACACGGCCGGGTTGGTCATCGGTGGCGGTTTTCCCGAGGTGTACGGCGCCGAGCTGTCCGCCAACGAGCCGCTGCGCCGGGCCATCGCCGAACTGGCACGGCGGGGTGCCCCGCTCGCCGCGGAGTGCGCCGGACTGCTGTATCTGTGCCGGGAGTTGGACGGCCGGCCCATGTGCGGGGTGCTGGACGCCACCGCGCGGATGACGGAGCGGCTCACCCTCGGCTACCGGGACGCGGTCGCCATCAGCGACAGCGTGCTGGCCGGGGCGGGCACCCGGATGCGGGGGCACGAGTTCCACCGGACCGTCGTCACGCCGGGCGCGGGGGCGGCCCCGGCGTGGGGCGTGCGGGGCCCGGAGCGGCGCGTCGAGGGTTTTGTGCAGCACGGGGTGCACGCGAGTTATCTGCATACGCACTGGGCCGCGCGGCCCGGCGTGTCCCGTCGGTTCGTGGAGAGGTGCCGGACGTCATGAGCAGCAGGCTGATCGGGGTCGGGGTCGGTCCGGGCGACCCGGAGCTGGTGACCGTGAAGGGCGTGAACGCGCTGCGCGCCGCCGAGGTCGTGGTCGTACCGGTGATGGACACCGGGGAGCGCGGGCGCGCGGAGGCGACCGTGCTGCACTACGTGCCCGCGACGAAGGTGGTCCGGGTGGTGTTCGCGCTCAACGAACGCACGGACCGGGCCCGGCGGGAGGCCGCCTGGGACGCGGCCGGGGAGCGGGTCGCGGAGTTGCTGCGAGGGGCGCGGACCGTCGCCTTCGCGACCATCGGCGACCCGAACGTGTACTCCACGTTCACCTATCTCGCCCAGACCGTCGCACGGCTGGTGCCGGGGACCGTCGTGCAGACCGTGCCGGGGATCACCGCGATGCAGGACCTGGCGGCCCGGTCGGGCGCCGTGCTGACGGAGGGCACCGAGCCGCTGACGCTGGTGCCGGTGACCGCCGGGGCGTCCGCGCTCAAGGACGCGCTGGCCGGGCCCGGCACGGTCGTCGCGTACAAGTTCGGGCGGCAGGCCGGGGAGGTGGCCGAGGCGCTGCGGGAGACCGGACGGCTCCAGGACGCCGTGTGGGGTTCGGCGCTCGGCCTGCCGGAGGAGTCGGTCCGGCCCGCCGCCGACCTGGACGGGGCGCCGCTGCCGTATCTGTCCACGCTCATCGCGCCGGCCCGGCGCGACGGCTCGCGGGGCGGCAAGCTGTGAGCGTCGTCGGGGCGCCCTCAGCCGGCGACGCCCACCACCAGCCAGATGAACGCGGCGCCCGCGACGGTGCACAGCACGGTCGAGCGTGCGGGGTGCTGGTGGTGCGCCTCGGGCAGGATCTCGGCCGCGGCGAGGTACAGCAGTACCCCGCCGAAGAGGCCGAGATAGCCGCCGAGTGCCTGCTCGGGGATGGTGAAGAGCGCCGTCGACAGGGCGCCGACCAGCGGGGCGCAGGCGTCGGCGAACAGCATCGCGAGCGCCCTGCGGCGGGCGTTGCCGTACAGGCTGGTGAGGGTGAACGTGTTGAAGCCGTCCGCGAAGTCGTGGGCGATCACCGCGAGCGCGACGGCCACGCCCATGCCGCTGTCGACCTGGAAGGCGGCGCCGATGGCCACGCCGTCCATGGCGCTGTGCCCGACCATCGCGCCGGCCGCGGTGAGCCCCACCTCGGGCGAGCGGTGGTCGTGGGAGTGCGGCGGCGCAACGGTCTGCGAGGACACGCCGGACACGGGCCCGAGCGGCTGGACGTCGCCACCCGCCCGGTCCGCCGCGGGCGCGCCCGACCGGCCCGGGGGCCCGGCGTCGTCGCTCTCCCCGTCCGGCGTGGGGGCGGGTGTCGGGGAGTCCGTGGGGCCGTGGGGCCGGGTGCGGCCGTTCGGCCGGGCCGCGGCGGGGGCCGGGCGTTCCGTGGCGCCGTGGGCCGCGCGGCGGGCCGCCAGGAGGCGTTCCACCAGATGGGCCAGGAGGAAGCCGGCCACGAACAGCAGCAGGGCGGCCGGCACACCGAACACCTCCCGGCCGGCCACTGCCAGCGCCTCCGGGAGCAGATCGAAGCCGACCACGCCCAGCATCAGGCCGCCGGCCAGGCCGAGGACCAGGTGGCGGCGGTCGGTCACCCGCTGTGCCGTCCAGCCGCCGGCCAGCGTCATCAGGAACGCGCCGAGCGCGACGAAGACAGCCATGGGCCCTTGCTATCCGATCAGCCGCCGACCGCGCACATCCGGCCCGCGCACCCACCGCACCAACCATGACATTTCGTACGAGAGGACCCCTTCCCATGGCCGATGCCCCCACCGGCAAGGTGACGTTCGTCGGTGCCGGCCCCGGCGCCGCCGATCTGCTGACGTTCCGTGCCGCGCGCGCCATCGCCGAGGCCGACGTGGTGATCTGGGCGGCCAGCCTGGTCCAGAGGGAAGTCCTCGACCACGCCCGCGAGGGCGCGCGGATCCTGGACTCGGCGACCATGGCGCTGGAGGACGTCGTCGCCGTGTACCGGCAGGCGCACGCCGAGGGGCTGCGGGTCGCGCGGGTGCACTCCGGTGACCCGGCCCTGTGGGGCGGCACCCAGGAACAGCTCGACCGGTGCGCGGAGATCGGGATCGAGACGGAGGTGGTGCCCGGGGTCTCCGCGTTCTCCGCGGTCGCCGCGCTCGCCCGGCGCGAGCTGACCGTTCCCGAGGTGGCGCAGTCCGTCGTGCTCACCCGGCTCGGCGGGGGCAAGACACCGATGCCGCCCGGTGAGGAGGTGCGCGAGTTCGCCCGGCACGGCACGACCATGGCGGTGTTCCTGTCTGCCGCGCGCAGCGGACAGCTGGTGCGGGAGTTGCTGGAGGGCGGCTATCCGACCGGCACCCCGGTGGTGGTCGCGTACCGGGCGACCTGGCCCGACGAGCTGGTGGTGCGCTGCACGATCGGCATGCTGGAGGAGACGGTCAAGGAGCACCGGCTGTGGAAGCACACGCTGTTCCTGGTCGGCCCGGCCCTGGGCGCGCACGGCACCCGTTCACACCTCTACCACCCCGGTCACTTCCACGGTTTCCGCAGGGCCGACCCCGAGGCCCGCAGGGCGCTGCGCGAGCGGGGCGCGAGACCGTGACGCCGTTGATCACCGTCGTCGGCACGGGCACCGGGGCGGCGGTCCGGCAGGACGTCCTGGCCGGTGCCGCTCTGGTCGTGGGCGCGCGCCGGCATCTGGACGCCGTACCGCTGCCCGAGGGGGCCGAACGGCTGGTGCTGGGCCCGCTCGGACCCGCCCTCGACACCATCGCCGGGTACGTCGGGGCGGCCCGGCCGGTCGTGGTGCTGGCCTCCGGGGACCCGGGGTTCTTCGGGATCGTGCGGGCGCTGGCCGAGCGGTTCGGGTCCGGGCTGCTCGATGTGCGGCCCGGTGTCTCGTCGGTCGCGACGGCGTTCGCGCGCCTCGGGCTGTCCTGGGACGACGCGGTCGTGGTCAGCGCGCACGGGCGGGCCCTGCGCACCGCCGTCAACGTGTGCCGGGCGCATCCCAAGGTTGCCGTGCTGACCGGTCCTGGCGCGGGCCCCGCCGAGCTGGGGGCCGCGCTCGACGCGGGCCGGGTGCTCGTCGTGGCGAGCGCGCTCGGCGACCCGGCCCGTGAGCGGGTGGAGCGGGTCACGCCGGCCGAGGCCGCCGCCCGGGACTGGGGCACCGCGGTGAACGTGGTCGTCTGCCTGGACGAGTCACGGGCGCCGGGGACGGTGCGCACGGTGGCCGGGCCGGGCGCCGGGCCGTCCCGGTGGGCCCTGGAGGAGACCGAGTTCGCCCACCGCGACTCGATGATCACCAAGTTCGAGGTGCGGGCGCTGGCCCTGGCCCGGCTCGGGCCCCGCCTGGGCGACCTGGTGTGGGACGTCGGCGCGGGCTCCGGTTCGGTGGCCGTGGAGTGCGCGCGGCTCGGTGCCGCCGCGGTGGCCGTCGAGAAGAGCGCGGACGGCATCGAGCGGATCCGTGCCAACGCGGCGGCGCACGGCGTCGACGTACGGGCGGTGCACGGGACGGCGCCTGCCGTACTGTCCGCACTGCCCGATCCCGATGCCGTGTTCGTCGGCGGCGGCGGCCGGGAGCTGTCCGCCGTCGTCACCCAGTGCGCCCGGCGGGCCCGGCGGGCGGTGGTGGTCGCCGTGGCCGCCCTGGACCGGGTGCCGGCGGCGCGCGCGGCGCTCACCGATGCCGGGTTCTCCTGCGACGGCGTGCTGCTGCAGTCGTCGCGGCTCGCACCGCTGCCGGGGGATGTGACCCGGCTGGCCGCGACCAATCCCGTGTTCCTGCTGTGGGGCGAGCGGCCCCGCGCGCGTGTCGAAGGAGTTGTTCAGTGATCGGCCTGATTTCCGCCACGGCCGCGGGGGCGGCGGCGCGCGACCGGCTGGCCGCGGCCTGGCCGGACCGCACCCGGGTGTACGAAGGCCCGGTCAAGGACGCCGTACGGGCCGCGTTCGCGGAGTGCGAGCAGCTGGTGTGCTTCCTGGCGACGGGGGCGGTGGTCCGGCTGATCGCCCCGCTGCTCGGCGACAAGGCGGCCGATCCGGGCGTGGTGTGCGTGGACGAGGGCGGCCGGTTCGCCGTGTCGCTGGTCGGCGGGCACGGCGGCGGGGCCAACGAACTCGCCCGCGAGGTGGGCGGGTTGCTGGCGGCGACACCGGTGGTGACGACGGCGACGGACGCGGTGGGCGTGCCCGGCCTCGACACCCTCGGGCTGCCCGTGGAGGGCGCCGTCGCGGCCGTCTCCCGGGCGCTGCTGGACGGCGCGCCGGTCGCCCTGGAGGCCGAGGTGACCTGGCCGCTGCCGCCGCTGCCGGTCGCCGCCGAGGGCGCGTACACGATCCGGGTGACCGACCGGGACGTCGAGCCCGGACCGCGCGAGGTGGTGGTGCGCCCGCCGACGCTGGTGGTCGGTGTCGGCGCTTCCCGCGGCGCCCCGGCCGATGAGGTGCTGGAGCTGATCACGGGCGCGCTGCGGGACGCCGGTCTTTCGGCCGCGTCCGTCGCCGAACTCGCCACCGTGGACGCCAAGTCCGCGGAGCCGGGCGTCGTGGCCGCCGCCGCACGGCTCGGCGTACCCCTGGTGGCCTGCTCCGCCGAGGAGTTGGCGGGCGTCGACGTGCCGAACCCGTCCGCCGCACCGCTCGCCGCCGTCGGCACCCCGTCCGTCGCGGAGGCCGCCGCCGTGCTGCGCGGCGGCCAACTCCTCGTGCCCAAGCGGAAGTCGGCCGGGCGGCCCGCCATGGCGACCTGCGCCGTGGCGCGGCGGCCCGCACGCGGACGGCTCGCGGTCGTCGGGCTCGGACCCGGCGCCCGTGATCTGCTCACACCACGCGCCGGGGCCGAACTGCGGCGCGCCTCGGTGGTCGTCGGTCTGGATCAGTACGTCGACCAGATCCGTGACCTGCTGCGGCCGGGCACCCGGGTCCTGGAGTCGGGCCTGGGCGCCGAGGAGGAGCGGGCCAGGACGGCGGTCGCCGAGGCCCGTGCGGGCCATGCGGTCGCGCTGATCGGGAGCGGGGACGCCGGCGTGTACGCGATGGCGTCGCCCGCGCTCGCCGAGGCGTCCGACGACATCGACGTGGTCGGCGTGCCGGGCGTGACCGCGGCGCTGGCCGGCGCGGCGGTCCTCGGTGCGCCGCTGGGCCACGACCATGTGTCGATCAGCCTGTCCGACCTGCACACGCCGTGGGAGGTGATCGAGCGGCGGGTGCGGGCGGCCGCCGCTGCGGACCTCGTGGTGACGTTCTACAACCCGCGTTCCAGGGGCCGCGCCTGGCAGCTGCCCGCGGCGCTGGCGATCCTCGCCGAGCACCGCGCGCCGGCCACCCCGGTCGGTGTCGTGCGCAACGCCTCGCGGGCCGACGAGTCGAGCAGGCTGACCACCCTGGGGGCGCTCGATGCGGCGTGGGTGGACATGATGACGGTCGTGACGGTGGGCAACACGGCGACCCGTGAGATCGCGGGACGCATGGTGACCCCGCGCGGCTACCGCTGGCAGGACACCCGGCAGGAGGAGGCCCGGTGAACCGTGTGATCCACCCGATCGAGCAGGAGTCCTTCCGGCGGCTGCGGGCCCGTCTTGACACCTCGCGCTTCGCGCCGCTGACCCGGGCCGTGGTGGAGCGGGTCATCCACTCCGCCGCCGACCTGGACTACGCGCACGACCTCGTCATGGCGGAGGACGACCTGGTGCGGGCGCACGCCGCGCTGCACGCCGGGGCGCCCGTCGTCGTGGACGTGGAGATGGTCGCGGCCGGCATCACCCGCCGCGAGACCGTCTGCCGGCTGCGGGACGCCGCGTCCGGGCCCGGACTGACCCGTTCGGCGCACGCGGTACGGCTCGCCTACGAGGACGTGGGACCCGGGGCGCTCTGGGTGATCGGCTGTGCGCCGACCGCCCTGGAGGAGTTGCTGACGCTGGACGCCTCCCCCGCGCTCGTCATCGGTCTGCCCGTCGGCTTCGTCGGCGCGGCCGAGTCCAAGGCCGCGCTGCGCGCGAGCGGGCTGCCCGCCGTCAGCAACGTCTCCGAGAAGGGCGGTTCCGCGGTGGCCGCCGCCGCCCTCAACGCACTTCTGTACCACCCGACTTCACCGACCGAGGAGAATCAGTGACCACCCCGCCGCCCGCTCTGCTCATCGCCGGCCACGGCACCCGGGACGCGGCCGGAGCCGAGGCGTTCCGGTCCTTCGTGCGGGAGTTGGGCCGCCGCCACCCCGAACTGCCCGTGGCGGGCGGCTTCATCGAGCTGTCCCCGCCGCCGCTGGGCGAGGCCGTGACCGCGCTGGTGGAGCGGGGCGTGCGCCGGTTCGCCGCCGTGCCGCTGATGCTGGTGTCCGCGGGACACGCCAAGGGCGACATACCGGCGGCGCTGGCCCGGGAGAAGGAGCGGCATCCCGGTGTCTCGTACGTCTACGGCCGCCCGCTGGGCCCGCATCCGGCGCTGCTTGACGTCCTGGAGCGGCGGCTCGACGACGTGCTCGGCGGCGCCGCCCGCACGCCCGCCGACCGGGCCGATGTGACCGTGCTGCTGGTCGGCCGTGGCTCCACCGACCCGGACGCCAACGCCGAGGTGTTCAAGGCGGCGCGGCTGCTGTGGGAGGGGCGCGGGTACGCGGGTGTGGAGACGGCGTTCGTGTCGCTGGCGGCGCCGGACGTGCCGAGCGGCCTCGACCGGTGTGCCCGGCTGGGGGCGCGCCGCATCGTGGTGCTGCCGTACTTCCTGTTCACCGGTGTCCTGCCGGAGCGGGTGCGGCAGCAGGCCGAGGGCTGGGCCGCCGCGCACCCGGAGCTGGACGTGCGCTGCGCCGATGTCATCGGGCCCGAGCCGGAACTGCTCGACCTGGTGATGGAGCGGTACGCGGAGGCCGTCAAGGGCGATGTGCGGATGAACTGCGACGCGTGCGTGTACCGGATCGCGCTGCCGGGCTTCGCGGACAAGGTGGGCCTGCCGCAGCAGCCGCACTTCCACCCGGACGACGACGGCCACCACCACGGCGGCCACCACCACGGCGGGCACCATCACGGCGGGCCCGCCCATGCCCACTGAGGACGGCGCCGGAGCCGATCTGCGCCACCACGGCGACGCGGAGGTCCGCGACGACGGGTCGGCGCTGGTAGACCTCGCGGTCAACGTCCGTACCGGTACCCCGCCGGACTGGCTGCGGGAGCGGATCGCCGAGTCGCTGACCGCGCTCGCGGCCTACCCGGACGGGCGGGCGGCGCGGGCGGCGGTGGCGGCGCGGCACGGGGTCGGGGCGGACCGGGTGCTGCTGACGGCGGGGGCGGCGGAGGCGTTCGTGCTGCTCGCCCGCGCCCTGAAGGTGCGCCGGCCGGTGGTGGTGCATCCGCAGTTCACGGAGCCGGAGGCGGCACTGCGGGACGCGGGGCACTCGGTGGACCGGGTGCTGCTGCGCGCCGAGGACGGTTTCCGGCTGGACGCGGCGGCCGTCCCCGAGGAGGCCGACCTGGTGGTGATCGGCAATCCGACGAATCCCACCTCGGTGCTGCACCCGGCCGCGACGCTCGTCCGGCTCGCCCGTCGCGGGCGGACGCTGGTGGTGGACGAGGCGTTCATGGACGCGGTGCCGGGCGAGCGGGAGGCGCTGGCCGGCCGGACGGATGTGCCCGGCCTTGTCGTGCTGCGCAGCCTGACGAAGACCTGGGGCCTGGCCGGGCTGCGCATCGGCTACCTCCTGGCGGCTGAGGAGACCGTCGCCGAGCTGGCGCGGGCCCAGCCGCTGTGGCCGGTGTCCACGCCGGCCCTGGCGGCGGCACGGGCGTGTGTGACGCCGCGGGCGCTGGCGGAGGCGGCGCACGCGGCCCATCGCATCGCGGCCGACCGGGCCCACCTGGTGGCGGGCCTGTCCGCGTTCGCCGCGCGCGGGGTGCGGGTGGCCGAGCCGGCCGAGGGCCCGTTCGTCCTGGTCCGCATCGCGGATGCGGCGGGGGTACGGCGGCGGCTGCGCGACCTCGGCTACGCCGTGCGCCGCGGGGACACGTTCCCGGGGCTCGGCGCGGACTGGGTCCGGGTGGCGGTGCGCGACCGGACCACGACGGACGGCCTGCTACGCGCCCTGCACTCGGCCCTGCCCGCCCCGGCCGACAGCCCGACCAGACCGGCCCCGCACTTGGCCGCACCGGCCTCGCACTGACCGGACCGACCCCGCACCGCCCCCTCGGGACCCGCCCCTCCCCTCACGGGACCGCCGAGAGGGCGGGCCCGGCGGCCGGCTCCGGTTCGGGTTCCCGTCCCGGTTCGGTGGTGCCGGTTCGGTCGTCCGCGCGGCGGCAGTCGCCGCCGGCCCGGGACGGGATCGGCCGTACCGCGTGCGCCCCGAGGCGGGCCGGCCCCCGGGCGCGCCGAACGGTCAGTTCCGGCGGCGGGCCAAGGCCACTGCGCCGCCGCCCGCGAGGACGAGCGCGAGGGCGCCGCCCGCGATGTACGGCGTCGCGGAGTTGCCGCCGGTCTCCGCGAGGTCGGCCTCGGCGGCGCCCTGGGGCTTGACGTCCGACGCGGGCTTGGCCGGGTCCGCCGGGTCGGCGGGCTTGGCCGGGTCGCTCGGCTTGGCCGGTGCGTCGGGTGCCTCGCAGGTCGCCTTGGCGAGGGTGACGGTCCCCTCGACCTCGGCCACGTTCAGGTTCAACGGGTTGACGGACACCTTCAGTTCGAGCGCGGTGGCGGCCGCGGTGCGGGAGGTGGTCTCCCGCTTCGACAGGTCGAGGCGTACCGCGCCGACCCCGGGTACCTCGACGTTGGTCGGGCCGCCCGCGCTGAGCGTGACCCGCTTGCCGAGGACCGTCACCGCGCCCAGCACATTGGCGGTGGCGGTGGGCTGCTTCCCGGCCTCGCAGGTCGCCTTGGAGGTGACCGCGTCGATCTCGACGACGGAGAGCAGGGGCAGGCCGGGCACGTGCAGCTTGGCGTGGGCGAGTTCGACGGAACCCTCGGCGCGGCCGTCGGCCACGGTGGCCTTGGCGGAGGCCACGTCCGCGCCGAGCACGGTGAACGGCTTGCCGCCGTCCACGCCGTCGAGCCGGGCGGACAGCGCCGTCTTGTCGGCGCTCTGCGGTGCCTGCACCTCGTTGAGGGAGACCGCGAGCGGGACGTTCACGGTCTTGTTGAGCAGGGACACGTCGAGCCCGGTACGCAGGACGACGGCACTGGCGCGCCCCTTGTCGGTGGTCGCGTGCGCGGCGCTCGCGCCGGCCAGCGCCGCCGGGCCCGCGGCGAGGGCCGTGGCCGCGGCGACGGCGGCCAGACGGCGTGCGGGCATACGGAAATCATTGCTGTTCAAGGCGGTGGGACCCCCACTGGGATGAGCTTGGGACCCGGCCAGAATTACGTACTGTGGGTGAACCGTCAGCGATCCTGAGTTACTTCACCCGTTCGTGGTGTTTTCGCGAAGCTATTCGAATCCCAGGACACAGGCGTTCGCCGCCTTCACCTAGCCCACGATCCGTCCCCGCAGCACCACCCGCCGCGGAGCCGCCAGCACCCGTACGTCCGCCCGTGGATCCGCCTCGTACACGACCAGGTCGGCGGGCGCGCCCTCGGCCAGTCCCGGCCGGCCGAGCCAGGCGCGGGCGCCCCATGTGGTCGCCGACAGCGCGTCGACGGGCGGGATGCCCGCGGCGACCAGTTCGGCGACCTCGGCCGCGACCAGGCCGTGCGCCAGCGAACCGCCGGCGTCCGTGCCGACGTACACCGGGATGCCCGCGTCGTGGGCGCCGCGCACCGTGTCGTAGCGCCGCTCGTGGAGCCGCCGCATGTGCGCCGACCAGCGGGGGTACTTGCTCTCGCCGCCGGCGGCGAGCTGCGGGAACGTCGCGATGTTGACGAGGGTCGGGACGATCGCCACGCCGCGCTCGGCGAACAGCGGGATCAGGTCCTCGGTCAGCCCGGTGGCGTGCTCGATGCAGTCGATGCCCGCCTCGACCAGGTCGCGCAGGGAACTGGTGGCGAAGCAGTGCGCGGTGACCCGGGCGCCGAGGCGGTGGGCCTCGGCGATCGCCCCTGCGACGGCCTCGCGCGGCCAGCAGGCGGCCAGGTCGCCGAGGTCACGGTCGATCCAGTCGCCGACCAGCTTGACCCAGCCGTCGCCGCGCATCGCCTCCTGGGCGACGTAGGCGACGAGTTCGTCCGGCTCGATCTCGTGGGCGAAGTCGCGGATGTAGCGGCGGGTGCGGGCGATGTGCCGGCCGGCCCTGATGATCCTCGGCAGGTCCTCGCGGTCGTCGATCCAGCGGGTGTCCGAGGGCGAACCCGCGTCGCGGACCAGCAGGGTGCCGGCCTCCCGGTCGGTCAGCGCCTGCTTCTCGGCGGCGTCCGCGTCGACCGGGCCGCGCGTACCGAGGCCGACGTGGCAGTGGGCGTCGACCAGACCGGGCAGCGCCCACCCGGTCACGCTCGTCACCTCGCGGGCGCCGGCCGGACGGTCGTAGCAGATCCGCCCGCCGACCACCCACACCTCGTCGCGGACCTCGTCCGGTCCGACGAGAACGCGCCCCTTCACGTGCAGCACCGCACCATCGCTCATGTACGGCACCTTAGTGAGCCGTCAGTCCGTGTGGCTCACCCGGTCGGGGGGCTCCTGTTCGACGTCCGCCCTCGCCGGGTCGAGGAGGCGGGCGAGGAAGTGGCGGGTGCGCTCATGGCGCGGGGCGCCGATGACCTGGTCGGGGGTGCCGTCCTCGACGATCACCCCGCCGTCCATGAAGACGACCCGGTCGGCGACCTCCCGGGCGAAGGTCATCTCGTGGGTGACGACCATCATGGTCATGCCGTCGTCGGCGAGCATGCGCATCACGGCGAGGACGTCCCCGACGAGTTCCGGGTCGAGCGCCGAGGTCGGCTCGTCGAACAGCATGACCTCGGGGCCCATGGCGAGCGCGCGGGCGATGGCGACGCGCTGCTGCTGGCCGCCGGAGAGGGCCGCGGGGTAGGCGTCCGCCTTCTCGGACAGGCCGACCCTGGCCAGGTTCCGGGCGGCGACTCGCGCGGCCTGCGCCCGGTCCCGGCGCAGCACGCGGCGCTGCGGCAGGGTGAGGTTCTGGGTCACCGTCAGGTGCGGGAACAGGTTGAACTGCTGGAAGACCATGCCGATACGGCGGCGCACGGCGTCGATGTCGACGTCGGGGTCGGTGAGTTCGACGTCGCCGACGAACACCTGGCCCCGGGTCGGCTCCTCCAGCAGGTTGACGCACCGCAGCAGGGTCGACTTGCCGGAGCCGGAGGGGCCGATGACGCAGACGACCTCGCCCCGGCCGACCTCCAGGTCGATGCCGCGCAGCACCTCGTCGTCGCCGAAGGACTTGTGCAGGCCGCGCAGGCGGATCTCGGGCCGGCTCATCGGACGGCCTCCTGGGCCTTGGATTCCATGCGGCGGACGACGAGGCTGAGGGGGATGGTGACGAGCAGGTAGCACAGGCCGGCCACCAGGATGGGCGTCGAGTTGGCGGTCTGGCTGGCCAGGTCCCGGCCGAACTTGGACAGTTCGCGCTCCTCCAGGGTGACGCCGAGGAACAGCACCAGTGAGGAGTCCTTGAACAGCAGCACCAGTTCGTTGGTGAGCGGCGGCAGGATGATGCGGAACGCCTGCGGTACGACGACCGAGACCATGGCCCGCGTGGGCGTGAAGCCCAGCGAACGGGCCGCCTCCATCTGTCCCTTGGGCACGGCCTGGATGCCGGCCCTGATGGTCTCCGCCATGTAGGCGGCCGACACCAGGCCGAGCGCGAGGGCGACCTTGCCGTACGTCCCGCCGGGGATCTCGGTGCCGGGGAAGGCGAGCGGCACGGCGACGCCGACGAAGATGAAGATGAGCAGGGCGGGCAGGCCGCGGAAGACTTCGATGTAGACGCTCGCGAGCCAGCGGTAGGGGCCCACGGACGACAGCCGCATGAGGGCGATCACCATGCCGAGCACCAGTCCGAAGACGAAGCCGGACAGGGTGTAGAGCACGGTGTTCTTCAGCGCCAGGGTGATGACGTCGGGGAACATCTGCCGGGCGATGTCCGCCTGCGCGAACTGGTTCCGCAGCCGACCCCAGTCGGCGCCGGCCGCGAGGGCGATGACCGCGGCGGTGAACACGGCGTACTGGACGCCCCGTGACAGCCCGCGCTTCTGACGGCGGGTCAGCCCCTTTCTGCGGGGTGCGGCCTTGGTGTGCTCCGGGCCGGTCATGAGGCGGCGGGCGAGGCGGCGGAGGCGTCGTAGGGGCCGATCCACCGCTCGTACAGCTTCTTGTACGTGCCGTCCGCCTTGGCGTCGGCGATGGCCTTGTCGACGGCGGCGAGCAGCTTGGCGTTGCCCTTCTTCACGGTGAAGCCGTACTGCTCGCCGGTGTCGAGGTTGTCGACCACCTGGAACGCGTCGGCGTTGGCCTTGTCCTTCAGCCAGCCCTGGACGACCGGGTAGTCGATGACCACGGCCCGGACCTGGCCGGTGCGCAGGCCGTTGAGTACGGCGTCGGAGGACTCGAAGGAGACCGGGTCGTAGCCCTTGCCCTTCGCGTAGTCCTCGCCGGTGGTCTGGGCCTGGGCGCCGAGCTTGGCGCCCTTGGCCCTGATGTCGGCGAAGGAGGTGATGCCGCTCTTCTTGTCGACGAGGACGGCCTGGGTGGCGTCGAAGTACGGGTCCGAGAAGTCGACGTTCTTCTTGCGCTCCGCGGTGATGGTCATGCCGGCGGCGGCCAGGTCGCACTGCCCGGAGTTGAGGAAGGCCCCGGTCTTGAAGTTCTCGAAGGGCGTGTCGAGGATCTGCTGGCGGACGCCCAGGTCCTTGGCGACCAGGTCGATCAGGGAGACGTCAAAGCCCTGCACCTTGCCGTCGATCTCGGACTGGAAGGGCGGGTAGGGCAGACGGGTGCAGGTGGTGAGCTGCCCGGCCTTGACCAGTTCGACCCCGCCGGCGGCGGTCTTGGCCGCGCCGCCGGAGCCGTCGCCCGACGAGCAGCCGGCCACGAGGGCCAGTCCGGCCGCGACGGCGGTGGCGGCCAGGGCGCGGGTCCGGCGCCGAGGGAGCGTGATCACGGGACCTCCTGTGGGGGGAGTGTGACTTCCGGAATACGACTTCCGATGACGACTTCTGATTATAAGGATATCTTGGGGTCTCCCAAATTGATCCCATGGTTGCGGGGGCATTTGACCTAAGAAGTCACCGGTCGTCGCTCTTGGAAAGGGGCCGGTTACGCTCGTCGGGTCGGTCCCCCCATGAGCGAAGAGAGCGCCGCCGTGACACACCCCTTCCTCGATCTGCCCCCGCTGACCGCCGCGCGGTTCGCCGCCGTCGAGGACCGGGTGGCCCGGCTGCTCGGCACCCGGCAGGACGTCGTGATCATGCAGGGCGAGGCGCTGCTGCCGCTGGAGGGCGCGATCCGGGGGACGGCGGGTCCCGGCACCACCGCGCTGAACGTGATCACCGGACCGTACGGGCAGACCTTCGGGAACTGGCTGCGGGACTGCGGCGCGAAGGTGGTCGACCTGTCGGCGCCGTTCCACGCGGCGGCCACCGCGGACGGGGTCCGTGCGGCCCTCGCCGAGCACCCCGAGATCGACTTCGTCTCGCTGGTGCACGCGGAGGCGGCGACCGGGAACACCAACCCGGTCGCGGAGATCGGCGAGGTGGTCCGGGCGCACGGCGCGCTGTTCTACCTGGACGCGGTGGCCTCCGTCGGGGCCGAACCGGTGCTGCCGGACGCCTGGGGCGTGGACCTGTGCGTGATCGGCGCGCAGAAGGCGATGGGCGGCCCGGCGGGTGTGTCGGCGGTGTCGGTGAGCGAGCGGGCCTGGGCCCGGATGGCGGCGAACCCCGGCGCCCCGCGCCGCTCCTATCTGTCCCTGCTCGACTGGAAGGAGCGCTGGATCGACGCGGGCCGTACCGCGCTGCCGCACGCGCCGGCGCAGTTGGAGATGCTGGCGCTCCAGGCGTGTCTGGAGCGGATCGAGAGCGTGGGCCTGGACACGGTGATGGCCCGGCACCGCGGTGCCGCGCGGGCCGTGCGGGCGGGGGCTGCGGCGCTGGGCGGAGGCCTGGAGCCGTTCGTCCACGAGGCCGCGGACGCGGCGCCGGTGGCCACGACCCTGCGGGTGCCGCCGGGCGTGGTCGCCTCCGAGCTGGTGGCCCGGGCGCTGGCGAGCGATCCCGCGCTGCCGCTGGCCGCGGGGGGCGGCGCGCTGGCCAAGGAGATGATCCGGGTCAACCACTACGGGGCGGACGCGACGGTGGCGGCGGTGCACGGCTCCCTCGCGGCGCTGGGCGCGGCCCTGGCGGAGCGGGGACTGACCGTCGATCTGGCGGCCGCCCGGGACGCCGTCGAATCCGCCCGCGGATGACGCCGTCGCGGCGGCGCCCCGCGGGCGCTTGTCGGCGATATGGCCGGGGTTTGAAATTCTCAACAATCCAGACAATTCAGTTTCTTTATTTCGGATAGCTTTCCCGAGTTCTTCTGCCCGCTTTTTCCAAGGCTAAACAAGAAGATTTTCGTCCAGGTTTCGTCCGTGTGACGCACTCCACATCGAGGGGCGATTTGCACCTTTTGTTGCAGGTCAAACCGGTCCATACCGGACCAGCTTGTGAATCGATGCACACCCGTAACCGTGCATTTCTGAATTCACCTCGCTAAATTCAATACGCATGACTGCCGCACAAGCAGACCTGCTCATCGACCGTCCGACGGTGACGGACGGAGCCGCTCTCTGGCGTATTGCCAAGGACTCCGGAACCCTCGATCTGAACTCCTCGTACAGCTATCTGCTGTGGTGCCGCGACTTCGCGGGCACCTCGGCGGTGGCCCGCGGAACGGACGGGGCGCCCGTCGGCTTCGTCACCGGATACGTGCGGCCGGAGCGCCCGCGGACCCTGCTCGTGTGGCAGGTCGCGGTGGACGCGGCCCACCGCGGCCACGGCGTGGCCGCCGCGCTGCTCGACGGGCTGACCGCGCGGCTCGGCGCCGGGCACGGGATCGCCCACGTCGAAACGACCATCACCCCGGGCAACACCGCCTCCGAGCGCCTGTTCACCTCGTACGCCGCACGGCACGGCGCCCAGGTCACCCGCGAGGTGCTGTTCGACTCCGGGCTGTTCCCCGACGGCCCCCACCAGCCGGAAGTCCTGTACCAGATCGGCCCGCTGACCCCCCACTCGTCGCACTGAGGAGCGATCACCGTGACCATCACCCAGCCCGACCTGAGCGTCTTCGAGACCCTGGAGTCCGAGGTGCGCAGCTACTGCCGCGGCTGGCCCACCGTCTTCGACCGTGCCCAGGGCAGCCTGATGTACGACGAGGACGGGCACCGGTACCTCGACTTCTTCGCCGGCGCGGGCTCACTCAACTACGGCCACAACAACCCCGTACTCAAACGGGCGTTGATCGACTATCTGATGCGGGACGGCGTCACCCACGGCCTCGACATGTCCACTACGGCCAAACGGTCCTTCCTGCAGACCTTCCAGGACCTGGTACTGCGCCCGCGGGATCTGCCGTACAAGGTCATGTTCCCCGGCCCGACCGGCACCAACGCGGTCGAGTCCGCGCTGAAGCTGGCGCGGAAGGTGAAGGGACGCGAGGCGATCGTGTCGTTCACCAACGCCTTCCACGGCATGTCCCTCGGCTCGCTGGCCGTCACCGGCAACGCCTTCAAACGGGCCGGTGCCGGTGTCCCGCTGGTGCACGGCACGCCGATGCCCTTCGACCACTACCTGGACGGGCAGGTCCCCGACTTCCTCTGGTTCGAGCGGCTGCTCGGCGACCAGGGTTCCGGGCTCAACCAGCCCGCCGCGGTGATCGTCGAGACCGTGCAGGGCGAGGGCGGCATCAACGTCGCCCGGCCCGAATGGCTGCGCGCGCTGGCCGAGTTGTGCGCGCGTCGTGACATGCTGCTGATCGTCGACGACATCCAGATGGGCTGCGGCCGCACCGGCGCCTTCTTCTCCTTCGAGGAGGCCGGCATCGTGCCCGACATCGTCACCGTGTCGAAGTCCATCGGCGGCTATGGACTGCCGATGGCGCTGTGCCTGTTCAAGCCCGAGCTGGACATCTGGGAGCCGGGCGAGCACAACGGCACGTTCCGCGGCAACAACCCGGCGTTCGTCACCGCGACCGCGGCACTGGAGACCTACTGGGCCGACGGCTCCGCCATGGAGAAACAGACCCGGGCCCGGGGCGAGCGGATCGAGCGGGAGCTGGTCGCCGTCACCGAGGAGAACCGCGCCGATGTGAAGGAGCACCGGGGGCGGGGCCTCGTGTGGGGCCTGGAGTTCCACGACAAGGGGCGCGCGGAACGGGTCGCCCGGCGCGCCTTCGAACTCGGGCTGCTCATCGAGACGTCCGGCCCGGAGAGCGAGGTCGTCAAGCTGCTGCCCGCGCTCACCGTCACCCCGGACGAACTGGACGAGGGGCTGAGCATCCTCGCCCGTGCCGTCCGGGAGACCGCCTGACCACGACCGGCATCGGACGGCGCCGCCCGGCACGGGCCGGCGCCGCCGTCCGGCGCCGTCGCACCACGACACATCCACCAAGGAGGCTGTGCACCACCGTGATCGTCCGTTCGTTCAAGGAGATCGAAGGCACCGACCGGCATGTGAAGTCGGCATCCGGCACCTGGGAGAGCAAGCGGATCGTGCTCGCCCGGGAGCGGGTCGGCTTCTCCGTCCACGAGACCGTCCTGTACGCGGGCACCGAGACGTCGATGTGGTACGCCAACCACATCGAGGCCGTCGTCTGTGTGGAGGGCGCGGCCGAACTCACCGACCACGAGACCGGGAAGACGTACTCGATCACTCCCGGCACCATGTACCTCCTCGACGGGCACGAGCGGCACACGCTCCGTGTCCAGGAGGACTTCCGCTGCATCTGCGTGTTCAACCCGCCGGTGACCGGGCGGGAGGACCACGACGAGAACGGCGTCTACCCCCTGCTCACCGAGCCCGAGGAGGTCTGAGCACATGACCGTCACCGACCTCTACCCCAGCCGCGGCGCCACCGAGGTGTCCGTACCCCGCCAGGACCCCGTTGTCTGGGGCTCCCCCGACACGCCGGGTCCCGTCTCGGCCGCCGAGCTCCAGGCGTACGACCGCGACGGCTTCCTCGCAGTCGAGCAGCTGATCGAGGCGGACGAGGTCGCCCGCTACCGGCGGGAGCTGGACCGGCTGGTCGCCGACCCGGCGGTCCGCGCCGACGAGCGCTCGATCGTGGAACCGAAGTCGAAGGAGATCCGCTCCGTCTTCGAGGTCCACCGGATCAGCGAGGTGTTCGCGGGCCTCGTGCGCGACGAGCGGGTGGTCGGCCGGGCCCGGCAGATCCTCGGCTCGGACGTGTACGTCCACCAGTCCCGGATCAACGTGAAGCCGGGCTTCGGGGCCAGCGGCTTCTACTGGCACTCGGACTTCGAGACCTGGCACGCGGAGGACGGGCTGCCGCGCATGCGGACGGTGTCCGTGTCGATCGCGCTGACCGAGAACCACGACACCAACGGCGGGCTCATGATCATGCCGGGCTCGCACCGCACGTTCCTCGGCTGTGCGGGAGCCACACCCGAGGACAACTACAAGAAGTCGCTGCAGATGCAGGACGCGGGCACCCCGTCCGACGAGGCGCTGACCGCCCTGGCGGGCGAGCACGGCATCCGGCTGTTCACGGGCCGGCCGGGCTCCGCGACCTGGTTCGACTGCAACTGCATGCACGGCTCGGGCGACAACATCACCCCGTTCCCGCGCAGCAACGTGTTCATCGTGTTCAACAGCGTGGAGAACACGGCGGTCGAACCGTTCGCGGCGCCCGTACGACGCCCGGAGTTCATCGGCGCCCGGGACTTCACCCCGGTCCGCTGAGCGGCCCGCGGCGGCGGTCGCCGGGTCAGCCGGACAGCACGTCCAGCAGGCGGTCGACGTCCGCGGGGGTGTTGTACAGGTGGAAGGAGGCCCGCAGATGGCCCGCGCGGTCGGAGACCTCGATGCCCGCGCGGGCCAGCTCGGCACGGCGGTGGCCGAGCCCCGGCACGGAGACGATCGCCGAGCCGGGCGCGGGCAGGGCTTCGCGGCCGAGCCCGGCGAGTCCGGCGCGGAAGCGGTCGGCGAGGGCCAGGTCGTGGGCGTGCACGGCGGCCACGCCGATCTCCTCGATCAGCGCGAGCGAGGCGCGCAGCCCGGCATGGCTGAACAGGGCCGGGCTCACGTCGAACCGCCGGGCGGAGTGGGCCAGTTCCTCGATCGGCCCGTAGCAGCTCTCCCAGGGTTTCTCCCCCGCGACCCAGCCGGCCAGCACCGGCGTCAGCGCGCCGAAGTCCTCGGGTACGACGAGGAAGGCCACGCCGTGCGGGCCGAGCAGCCACTTGTACGTGGTGGCGACGGTGAAGTCGGACGCGTCGGCGTCCATCGGCAGCCAGCCGGCCGCCTGCGAGAAGTCGACGTAGGTGCGGGCGCCGTGGGTGGCCGCGGCGGCGCGCAGCGCGGGCAGGTCGGCGACCCGGCCGTCCGCGGACTGCGCGGCGCTCACCGCGACCAGTGCGGTGCCCGGCCGGACGGAGTCGGCGAGCCGCTCCAGCGGGACGGTCCGCACCTTGAGGTCGGCGCGCATATGGAACGGGTTCACCACGGAGGTGAAGTCGGCCTCGGCGGTGAGGACTTCGGCACCGGCGGGCAGCGAGGCGGCGACGAGGCCGGTGTGCGCGGCCACGGAGGGACCCGCCGCCACCCGGCGGGCCGGGACGCCTGCCAGCCGGGCGAAGGACGCCCGGGCCCGCTCGACGTCCTCGAACAGCTGCTCAAGCGGGGCGCCCGCGGCCCGGAGCGCCACCGCCTCCTGCAGCGCGGCGACGGACCGGGCCGGCAGCAGCCCGCTGCTCGCGGTGTTCAGGAAGGTGTTCCCCGGGGCGAACTCGGCGCGGACGACGCTCTCGAAGGTCTCCATGGGTCCACTGTGCGGCCCGGTGAAGTCACCGTCCATTGCGGATGGTTACGCAGTTCCCCTTAGCGACGCTTATACGTCCGCCCCGACCTGCGGTTTCTCAGTTCTGCGGCACCGCGCACCCGTCCGGGCCGCAGGCGTCCGCGGCACCCTGGTCGATCAGTTTCAGCGGGGAGCGCTCGCCCCACGCCTGGGTGAGCGCCTGGGTGAAGACCTCGGCGGGCTGGGCGCCGGAGACACCGTACTTGCGGTCGAGGACGAAGAACGGCACCCCGTTCGCGCCGAGCTGTGCGGCCTCGCGTTCGTCGGCCCTGACCTCGTCGGCGTAGGCGTCGGGGTCGGCGAGGACCGTGCGGACCGCGTCGGCGTCGAGTCCGGCCTCGGCGGCCAGCTGCACCAGCCGTTCGTCGCCCTCGCTGAAGAGGGAGCGCTCCTCGGCGAAGTTGGCCCGGTACAGGATCTGGATCAGTTCGTCCTGGCGGCCGTGCTCCTTGGCGAAGTGCAGCAGGCGGTGCATGTCGAAGGTGTTGCCGTGGTCGCGGCCCCGGGTGCGGTAGTCCAGGCCCTCGGCGGCGGCCTGCGCGGCGAGGTTGTCCTCGCCGGCCTGGGCCTGCGCCTCGCTCATGCCGTACTTGCGGGTGAGCATCGTCAGCACGGGCTGGACGTCGTCCTTGGCGCGGCCGGGGTCCAGCTCGAAGGAGCGGTGCACCACCTCGACGCCGTCGCGGTGCGGGAAGGCCGCGAGCGCCTTCTCGAAGCGGGCCTTGCCCACGTAGCACCAGGGGCAGGCGATGTCGCTCCAGATTTCGACGCGCATGTTCTCGGCTCTCTCCAGGTCCCCACGGCACGGGGGCGGTCCCCGCGCCGTGGGTGAACGTTCAAGCAGTCCGGTTCATTCCCCGGCTCGGCGGCCGGGGCCGGAGCCCGCCGGGCCGGGTGCGGGCGGGGGCGGGCCCGTGCGTCAGCTGCCGTCCCTCAGGTCGCTCGGCCAGGCGGGCCTGAACTCGATGTGGTCGTAGGTCACGACGCATCCCTCCCCCATCGGCGACTGGGTCAGAAAGCCGACCAGGGCGGCGCCCGTCTCCTTCTCGCCGTCCAGCGTGAACAGCCGTACGAAGGTCCAGCGGTCGCCGTCGCGCGAGGCGTGGAAGGCGAAGGCGCGACCGGTGCGGCTGATCCGCAGCCAGACGGAACTGCCGTCCACGGTGAAGGAGTTGGCGTCGTCGGAGTGGCCCCGGGTGACCACCGTGCAGACGGTGGGCAGGTCCGGGGAGTACTCCAGGCAGAGCTTGGCCCAGGCCCGGTCGCCGACGTGGACGTAGAGCACACCGGCGTCGAAGGCGGCCCGGAACCCCACGGTGACCCGGGCGATCAGCTGGAAGTCACCCTCCGGCGCCCCGAGCAGCCGGGGCGCGTCGGAGGCCGGGTCCAGGGCCTCCCCGGTCGGCGGCACAAAGCGGTCCTGCCGGGGACCGGCCCACCCGGTGAGCACGCCGTCCTCATAGGACCAGTGCCCGTCGGGTCCATAGGTGCGCAGCGGGAAGGGCAGTTCGGGAAGTTCCACGTCCATCACCCAATTCTCGCAGGCCCCCACCCGCACTCCCCCCAGAGGCACGGAAAGTACGCTGCGGCTCGACCGCGCCCCCGAAGGGGCAGGGGGAACTGCCTCCTCGCGCAGTTCGACAGCGCCCCGAAGGGGCGCGGGGAACTGCGCGCTCAGCCACGACGGCGCCGCAGACAACCCACGGCACATCCCCCGCGCACCCAGCGGAGCGCTACCGCTCCAGGACGCCGTTGAACCGGCGGGGCAGCCCCAGCGGGTTGTCGTCCCGCAGCTCCGGCGGGAGCAGGGCCTCGGGGGTGTTCTGGTAGACGACCGGCCGCAGCCAGCGCTCGATCGCCGTGCCGCCCACGGAGGTCGAGGTGGAGGTCGTCGCCGGGTACGGGCCGCCATGGTGCTGGGCGGGCGCCACCGCGACCCCCGTCGGCCAGCCGTTGACCAGGACACGGCCGGCCAGCGGGGTCAGCTCGGCCAGGATCTCGGCGCCCCGCCCGGCGCCCGCCGCCTCCTCGGCGGACAGCTGCACGGTCGCGGTGAGGTTGCCGGGCAGCCGGGACAGCACCGCGCCGACCTCGGCCTCGTCGTCGTAGCGGGCCACGACCGTCACCGGGCCGAAGCACTCCTCCAGGAGCAGGTCGTACGCGCCCGCCTCGGCCAGCTTCGCGGCCGGCACCGTGAGGAAGCCCGCGCTCACCGTGTGCGCGCCGCCCGCGCCCGGGGTGACCGGGGAGTCCACGCCGTCCAGCCCGGCGCGTTCGGCGACCCCGGCGATGAAGTTGTCCCGCATGCGGTGGTCGAGCAGGACCCCGGCCTCGGTGTCGCTGACCGCGTCGGTCAGGGACTTCACCAGCTGGTCGCCGGCCGCGCCCGACGGCGCGAGCACCAGGCCCGGCTTCACGCAGAACTGGCCGACGCCGAGGGTCATGGAACCGGCGAGGCCGGCGCCGATCGCCTCGGCGCGCTCGGCGGCGGCGGCCTCGGTGACGACGACCGGGTTCAGGGAGCCCAGCTCGCCGTGGAAGGGGATCGGGACCGGCCGGGCGGCCGCCGCGTCGAACAGGGCACGGCCGCCGCGCACCGAACCGGTGAACCCGGCCGCGGCGACCAGCGGGTGCTTGATCAGTTCGATGCCCGCCTCGAAGCCGTGCACCAGGCCGACGGCGCCCGCCGGGATGCCGTGCTCGGCTGCGGCGCGCCGCAGCGTGTCGGCGACCAGTTCGGACAGGGCCGGGTGGTCGGGGTGGGCCTTGACGACCACCGGGTTGCCCGCGGCCAGCGCGCTCGCGGTGTCACCACCCGCGACGGAGAAGGCGAAGGGGAAGTTGGACGCCGAGTAGACGGCGACGACGCCGAGCGGGACCTTGATGCGGCGCAGGTCCGGCACGGGCGGGGTGGCGGTGTCGTCGGGGTGGTCGATGATGACGTCGAGGAAGGCGCCCTCGTCGACGAGCTTCGCGAAGGCGCGCAGCTGGTAGGTGGTGCGGGCGAGTTCGCCGGTCAGCCGGACCGGGCCGAGCGCGGTCTCCGCGTCGGCGGCCTCGACGAGCCGGTCCCGGGCCGCGTCCAGGCCCGCCGCGGCCGAGCGCAGGAAGGCCGCGCGGACCGTGCGGTCGGCCAGGGAGCCGCGCGCCGCGTGGGCTGCGCGTACCGCGGCGTCGATCTCCTCGGCCGTGGCCTCCACCGCAACCTGTTCACGCTGCTTCCCGGTACGCGGGTCGACACTCCAGACTGGTGCTGCTGCCACCGCGGGTCCCTCCACAAAGATCTGGGTCATCCACCAGGCCGTTCGATATACTGAACGCCGTCTCAGGTGATGAATATGCTGTTGGAGACTATTTCCCGTCCAACGAAGGGGTCAAGGGCGATGTCGGCAGGCGAGACAGGTGGCGGGGCGCAGGTCAAGTCCGCGGTGCGGACCGTTGAATTGCTCGAGTACTTCGCCGGCCGGCCCGGTATGCACTCCCTCGCGTCCGTCCAGGAGGCCGTCGGGTACCCCAAGTCCAGCCTGTACATGCTGCTGCGCACCCTCGTGGAGCTGGGCTGGGTGGAGACGGACGCCACGGGCACGCGCTACGGCATCGGGGTGCGGGCCCTGCTCGTGGGGACGTCGTACATCGACGGCGACGAGGTGGTGGCCGCGGCCCGCCCCACGCTGGACCGCCTGTCGGACGACACCACGGAGACCATCCACCTGGCCCGTCTCGACGGCACGAACGTCGTCTACCTGGCCACCCGTCAGTCGCAGCACTATCTGCGCCCCTTCACCCGCGTGGGCCGCCGGCTGCCCGCGCACTCCACGTCCCTCGGCAAGGCGCTGCTCGCCACCCACACCGACGAGCAGGTGCGCAAGCTGCTCCCGGAGACGCTGCCCGCCCTGACCGAGCACACCCTCACCGACCGGGAGAAGCTCATCGAGGAGCTGCACCAGGTCCGGGAGCAGGGCTTCGCCGTCGACCGGGAGGAGAACACGCTCGGGCTGCGCTGCTTCGGCGTCGCCATCCCCTACCGCACGCCGGCCCGCGACGCGATCAGCTGCTCGGTGCCGGTGGCCCGGCTGACCCCGGCCCATGAACAGATGGTCAAGGACGCCCTGTTCGACGCCCGCGACCGGCTGACGCTGGCCACGCGCAGGCTGTGACGGACGAGGGCCCGCTCCCCCGCGCGGCGGAGGCGGATCGTCACGGCGCAGGAGGTGCCGCAACCGGTGCGCGCGGGAGCGTGGACGCATGACACCGCCCCCGGCGTCCGCCGCCACGCCCGTACCCGCGCCGCGCGCCACCCTGCCCCGGCTCGATCCGCGCCGCCGGCTGCTGCGGTCCGTCGCGATCGTGGCCTGTGTGCCGTACATCGGTCTGAAGGCCGCCTGGCTCGCGGGCAGCCGGGCCGGGATACCGCAGGGGAGCCCGCTGCCGGAGCACCGCACCACCATGGCGGTGGCCAACGCGCTGAGCGTGCTGCTGGACGCGGCCGTGATCGTGCTCGCGGTGGTGCTGACCCGGCCGCGGGCCCGGACGGCACCCGCCTGGGCCGCGGTGTTCCCCGTCTGGGTCGGCACCGGACTGCTCGCGCCGATCACGGCCGGCTATCCGCTCCAGCTGGTCGTCGGCGCGCTCGCCGGGGGCGGCGCGGGGCCCGCGGATCCCGGGCGCCGGCCCTTCCTCGACGCATGGGTCTTCGCCGTCGTCTACACCGGGTTCATCGTGCAGGGGCTCGCGCTGGGCGCGCTGTTCGCGCTGTACGCCCGCGACCGGTGGGGCCGGGTGTGGCGGGGCAGGATGGGCGACCTGCCGGCCGGGACCACCCGGGCGGCGCAGCGGGCCTGCGCCGGGGGTGCCGCGCTCGCCGCGCTGCTGCCCCTCGGCACTCATCTCCTCTGGATGCTGGGCGGCACCGCGGGGCTCGGCCCCGGCCGTGCCGCACACCGCACCAGTGACTTCTTCGTGATGGAGGCCGTGGCCATCGGCTTTCTGCTCGCCGCCGTCACCGGCGGCCGGCTGCTCGGCTTCCGGCACGGCCGGAGGCTGCCGGTCGCGGCGGCGCTGGCCCTGGCCTGGCTCGGTTCGGGCGGCACGGCCTGCTGGGGCGGCTGGCTGTCGCTGGCCCCGCTCGGCGACGGCGGCGACCTCGGCGACCCGCCGACGCAGCTGATGAACCTCACCTACGCCGGCCAGCTCGTCACCGGCGTCCTGGTCGCGGCCCTCGGCGCCCACTTCTGCGCCGAGCGGTACGCCGAGGCCCTGAAGCGGCCACCGGCGTGAGGGAGTTCGCCCGGTCGGTGTTCGGCCGAACCGCGCGCCGCCGCTGGATCCATCTGATCCTGGGCGGCGCGCTCGCCATGCCGTACGTCCTCGTCGGCGCGGTGGTCGTCGGACCGCTCACCGGCTCGCGCCAGGTGTTCTCCGAACTGCCGCTGCAGCTCGCCTCCTTCGCGCTGGGGCTGCCGCTCGCCGCGCTCACCGCGCTGCTGTTCCCGCTCGCCCGGCCGCTGGAGGCCGCCGCCGCGCGCGCCCTGTGCGGGCTCGCCCCCGACGCGCTGGACCAGGGCCCCGCCCGGACCCCGGCCGCGCGCGGGCGCACGGCGGCCTGGTTCACGCTGCACCTCGGGTTCGGCGGCATCGTCGCCGGGATGTCCCTCGCCGTGCCGCCGCTGGCGCTGGTGCTCATCGTGCTGCCCGTCCCCGCGGTGCTGGGCGACGCGCGGCTCGGGCTGCCCGAAGTCCTCGGCAGGCCCTGGGCGTTGCCGCTGTGCCCGCCGGCCGGTGCCGCCCTGCTGCTCGCGCTCGCGGGCTGCGCCGCCGGGTGCGGCACGCTGCTCGCCCGGTGGGCGCCCGCGCTGCTCGGGCCGACGCCCGAGGACCGGCTCGCGGCGGCCGAGGCGCGCGCCGCCGACCTCGCCGTGCGCAACCGGCTCGCGCGCGAGCTGCACGACTCCGTCGGGCACGCGCTGAGCGCGGTCACCCTCCAGGCGGGCGCGGCCCGCCGGGTCCTGGACTCCGACCCGGAGTTCGTCCGCGAGGCGCTGGCCGCCATCGAGGACACCACCCGGCGCACCGTCGGCGAACTCGACGCCGTGCTCGGTTTGCTGCGGGACGGCGATACTCCCGGCACGGCGCCCGCGCCGACCCTCGCGGCCGACCTCGACGGGCTGGTGCGCCGCACCCGGGCCGGCGGACAGCGGGTGACGGCCACCGTCACCACCGACCCCGCCGCCCTGCCGCCGCTCGTCTCCCGCGAGGCGTACCGGATCGTGCAGGAGGGGCTGAGCAACGCGCTCAGGCATGCGGCGGGGGAACCGGTCGCCGTGCGCATCGGCTGCGCCGGCGGACGGCTGGAGATCACCGTGGAGAACCCGCTGGGCGCCGCCGGCGTCTCCCGTCCCGGCGGCGGCCACGGTCTGCGCGGCATCGCCGACCGGGTGCGGCTGCTCGGCGGGGAGTGCCGGGCGGGCGCGTCCGGCGGGACGTGGCGGCTGCACGTACGACTGCCGTGGAAGGGACCCGCATGACACCGCCGCCGACACCGCCGACACCGCCGGCATCCGCGCCGGCACCGCCGCCCGCACCGCCGTCGATCCGTATCGTCGTCGCGGACGACGAGCACATGGTGCGCACCGCCCTGCGCGCCATCCTCGCCGCCGAACCGGACCTGGTGGTGGTCGGCGAGGCGGCGACCGGCGCCGAGGCCGTGTCGGTGGTGCGGGAGCTGCGGCCCGACGTGGTGCTGATGGATGTGCGGATGCCCGAGACGGACGGGATCCGGGCCACCGAGCGGATCCTGGCCACGCTCGACGCGCCGCCTCGCGTCGTGGTCGTGACCACCTTCGAGAACGACGCGTATGTGTACGACGCGCTGCGCGTCGGGGCCGCCGGGTTCCTGCTGAAGCGGGCCGACGCCGACACCCTCGTCCAGGCGGTGCGGCTGGTCGCGCGCAGTGACTGCCTGCTGTTCCCGTCCGCCGTACGGAGCCTCGCCGCACAGCACGCGCGCGCGTATCCGGCTCCCCCGGCCTGGGCGGCCAGGCTCACGGGCCGCGAGCGCGAGGTGCTGCGGCATCTGGCCGACGGGCTGACCAACGCGGAGATCGCGCGCCGGATGCGGGTGGGGCCCGCCACGGTGAAGACACATGTGGCGGCGGTCCTGGCGAAGACGGGGACCCGGGACCGCACCCAGGCGGTGATCGCCGCGTACGAGGCGGGTTTTCTGAGCGCAGGATGAGAAAACGGGCCAACGGGAACGTTTCCCACCGTTGCCTCGTCCTTGTCACCGGGATGAACAAGACGATCAGGCGGGCGTCCGTCTTCGCGCTGCTGCTCGTGCTCGCCCTGCTCCTGCGGGCGACCTGGGTGCAGTTCTACGACGGCAAGGCCCTCGCGGACGACAAGAACAACCGGCGCAACGCGATCCAGACGTACGCGGCACCGCTCGGGAACATCGCCGTGGCCGGGGAGTCGGTCACCGGTTCGGCGCGCACCTCGGGGGGCGACCTCGCGTACAAGCGCACCTACAAGGACGGCGCGCTGTACGCCGCGGTGACCGGCTACGCCTCGCAGAGCTATGCGCCCACCCAGCTGGAGGGCATCTACCAGGACCTGCTCAACGGCACCGACACCCGGCTCAAGACCGTCATGGACACGATCACGGGCAAGCGGGCCGACCCGGGCGACGTGGTCACGACGATCGACCCGGACGTGCAGAAGGCGGCGTACGATGCGCTCGGCGGCAAGAAGGGCGGCGCCGTCGCGATCGACCCCAAGACCGGCCGGATCCTCGCGGTCGTGTCGACCCCGTCGTACGACCCGAGCACGCTCACGGACGCCAACACCGCCGGGTCCGCCTGGAAACGGCTCAACGCCGACCCCGACAAGCCGCTGACCAACCGCGGGCTGCGCCAGCCGCTGCCGCCGGGCTCGACGTTCAAGCTGGTCGTCGCGGCGGCGGCGCTGGAGGACGGGCGGTACGCGAACGTGGACGAACCGACCGACAGCCCGGACCCGTACCGGCTGCCCGGCACCACACGGGACCTCGCCAACGAGAACACCTCAGCGCCCTGCGAGAACGCCTCGATCCGCACCGCCCTGCGGTACTCCTGCAACAACGTCTTCGCGAAGATGGCCGTCGACCTCGGCCAGGACAAGGTGAAGGCGATGGCCGACAAGTTCGGCTTCGACGACGACAGGCTGGACGTGCCGGTACGGGCCTACACCAGCGTCTACCCGTCTGGCATGGACGACGCGCAGACCGCCCTGTCGGGCATCGGCCAGTTCGATGTGACCGCGACCCCGCTGCAGATGGCGATGGTGTCGGCGGCCATAGCCAACGACGGGGTACTGGTCTCGCCCCATATGGTGTCGCGCATCACCGACAGCGGCGGTGATGTGGTGCGCAACTATGACGAAGGCGCCCACGGCACCCGGATCGTCAGCTCCGCGACCGCCGGGCAACTCCAGTCGGCGATGCGGACGGTGGTCGAACAGGGCACCGGCACCAACGCGCGGATACCGGGCGTCACCGTCGGCGGCAAGACCGGCACCGCGCAGCACGGCGAGAACAACAGCAAGACGCCGTACGCCTGGTTCACCTCCTACGGCATGTCCGACACATCGGGCAAACAGGTCGCCGTCGCGGTGATGGTCGAGCAGTCGGACGCGGCGCGGTCGGAGGTCAGCGGCAACGGGTTGGCCGCGCCTGTTGCGAAGGCCATGATGCGGGCCGCGTTGAAGGGGTGACCGCGGTGGTGCCGCCGAGGTCCGGTCGTCGGTTCGGCGCCGGCCGGTGGGGGCTGGTCGCGCAGTTCCCCGCGCCCCTCGCGGGGCGCGAGGTACCCGGCGTCACTTCACGCCGAGGAGCTGTTCCACCGGGTCGATCGCGAAGTACACCAGGAACAGTGCGGAGACGGCCCACAGCAGCCAGTTGACCTCCCTGGCCCTGCCCAGCACCGTCTTGATGACGACGTAGGACAGGAACCCGGCGCCGATGCCGTCGGTGATGGAGTACGTGAACGGCATCGCGGCGATGGTGAGGAAGGCCGGGACGGCGATCTCGTACCTGTCCCACTCGATGTGCTTGACGTGGGTCATCATCAGGAAGCCCACCGCGATCAGCGCGGGCGCCGCCGCCTGGAGCGGGACGATGGTCAGCAGCGGGGTCAGGAACAGCGCGAGACCGAAGAGTCCGCCGGTGACCAGGTTGGCGAAGCCGGTGCGGGCGCCCTCACCGACGCCCGCCGCCGACTCGATGTAGGCGGTGTTGGAGGAGGCGGAGCCGATCCCGCCGGCGACCGCGGCGGCGCCGTCGATGAACAGCACACGGCCGATGTCCGGCACCTGGCCCCGCTCGTCGAGCAGCCCGGCCTCCGCGCTGACGCCGACGATGGTGCCCATGGCGTCGAAGAAGTCCGACAGGATCAGGGTGAAGACGAGCAGTACGGCGGTGAGGACGCCGGCCTCGGCGAAGCCGCCGAACAGGCTGAAGTGACCGAAGAGCCCGAAGTCGGGGGCGGCGACGATCTCGTCGGGCACCTTGGGGGTGGTCAGGCCCCAGCTCTTGATGTCGGCGACGGCGTCGATGACGATCGCGACGACGGTCATCGTGACGATGCTGATGAGGATCGCGCCCTTCACCCCGCGCGCGAGCAGCGCGATGGTCAGCAGCACGCCGAGACAGAACACGAGGACGGGCCAGCCGGTCAGCCGCCCGACGGAGCCCAGTTGCACCGGCACGGTGGTGTTCGCGACGTCCGGGACGCGGCTGACGAACCCGGCGTCGACGAAGCCGATGAAGGCGATGAACAGGCCGATGCCGACGCCGATCGCCTGCTTGAGCTGCTGCGGGATCGCGTTCATGATCGCTTCCCGGAGTCCGGTGAGCACCAGGACGCAGATCACGACGCCTTCGATGACGACGAGACCCATCGCGTCGTCCCAGCTCATCAGCGGGGCGAGCTGGAAGGCGACGACGGCGTTCAGGCCGAGCCCGGCGGCGATGGCGAGCGGGAGGTTGCCGCCGACCCCCATGACGATGGTCATCACACAGGCCACCAGGGCGGTGGCGGTGACGAGTTGGCCGGTGTCGAGCTGATGGCCGAACTTGTCCTTGGCGCTGCCCAGGATGATCGGGTTCAGCACGAGGATGTAGGCCATGGTGAAGAACGTGGCGAAGCCGCCGCGTATCTCCCGGCCCAGGGTGGAGCCCCGGGCGGTGATCCTGAAGTACCGGTCGACGCCGCCGGTTCCGGGGGGCGGGGCGGGTGACCGGTCGGCCGCCTTCTGCGTCTCGGGCATGGTCGGGCTCCTCGATGACTGAGTGATCGGTGCGCGGATGCTGGCTGGATTGTTCCCGCGTCGATGCGGTCTCAGGTTTTCGCCGTGTTAAGGAAATCGGGTTCGGCCGCCCATACGTTGTTCGAGGAATCGCACGACCGCTGCTACAGTTCCCGGTCCCGTCCGGCGCACGGCCGTTCGGCGCCGGGAAGCGCTGCGAGGAGACAGACCCGTGGGTCAAGTCGCGGACGACGACGCCGCGGAGTTCCATGCATTCTTCGAACGCCACTACGCCGAACTCTCCCGTCTGGCCCACCTGTTGACCGGAGAGCCGGACGCCGCCGACGATCTGGCCGCGGATGCGCTGCTCGCGCTGTGGCACCGCTGGGACCGGGTGCGCGCGGCCGACCACCCGGTGGCGTACGCGCGGGGCGTGGTCGCCAATCTGGCCCGCACCCGGATTCGCAGCGCGGTCCGTGAGCGGCGCCGGATCGCGCTGTTCTGGCCGCACCGCGAGGAGCGCACCGAGAACCCGGACGTGCCGGGCGTGGTCGATGTGCAAGAGGCGCTGCGCGGGCTGCCGTTCCGGAAACGGGCGTGTGTGGTGCTGCGGCATGCCTTCGACCTGTCGGAGCGGGAGACCGCGCTCGCCCTCGGCATCTCCGTGGGTACGGTGAAGAGCCAGACGTCGAAGGGCATGGCCGAACTCCAGCGGCGGCTGGGCTCGAGGGAGTTGCCGCGGGCGATGCCCGCGGCGCTGGGGGCGGCGCCACGGGCGGAGACGGCCGCGGCCCTGCGGGTGCCCGGCGGCGGGAGCGGAGGACGGCGCCGATGACGGGACGGGAGGTGCCCGAGGAGGCGCAGCGTGAGGTGCGCGCCCGGCTGCGCGCGGCGGCCGAGGCACATCACCCGGACCGCGCACGCATCCTGGCCCGCATCGAACGGGGCAGGGCACAGACGGTGGGCCGCGGGGTGCGGGCGGGGGGTTGGGGGTGGGTGGTCGGTGCCGCCGTGGGGGTCGCCGGGGTGCTCGCCCTGTGCGGGTACGGGGTGGTGTCCCTCGCCGGGGAGGCCCCGCCCGCGCGGCGGACCGTCGCGGCCTCGCAGGACCCGGGCCCGCGGACCCCGGCGCCCACGGCGCGCGGCGAGCGGGACGGCCCGCTGTCGTCGGAGGGCGCGGTCGACCCGCACAGCAACGCGTTCTGGGCGCAGAGCGAGGTGACCTTGAGGACATCGCGGCCGCTGACCTCCCTCAGCGTGCGGCTGGCGGTCGCCCAGACCGGCGGGGTGACCTCCACCGGTGCCTGGCGCACCCTGCCCGAGGACGACTTCGAGCTGACGGCACATGAGCGGGACGGCTTCCTCGTCTTCACCTGGACGCTCCGACGGGGGCGTACGGTCCCGGCGGGCGCATGGGTCTTCGCCGGGCAGTACGACCACGACCGCGGCGGCCGGGACGCCGGGCGGGACCGCTACACCGTCACCGGCACGGCGGACGACGGGCGCCGCGCGACCGTGACGGGCGGCTTCGCCGCGCCGGGGCGTGCGCGGCCGTAGGCAGCCGCCGGGCCACGGCCGCATCTCAGAAGCGTCCCACGATTGGCGGCTGCGGACGGCGGACACCATCACTGGCGGGAGCCGTCGCCGACGGTGACCGTCGAGCCGCCGAGCGGACGGAGGGGGACACCGCGATGGATCTGACGCCGATCGTGGCACCGGGGGCCCAGGCGCTGGTCGCCGCGATCATGACCGACGGATGGGAGCGGGTGCGCACCTGGCTCGCGGCCCGGTGGAGCGGGCGGACCGGCGAGCCGGCGGACGAGATCGAGCGGCGGCTGGACGACGCGCACCGGCACACGGCCGACGGTGACCCGGACGACGGCCAGGGGCCGGACAACGGCCAGGGGCCGGACGACGGCGAGACGCGGGACCGGGTCACCGCCCGCTGGACCGCCTTCCTGCTGGCCGCCGTCGCCGAGCGGCCCGAACTCCTCGGGCTCGTCCGCGAACTCGGCGCGCCCGCCGGGTCCGTGCACAACAGCAACAGCGGAACGGTCACCTCGCTCGTGCAGAGCCGTGACGTGCACGGCGGAATCCGGTTCGGCCCGGGTTCCTGACCGCGTCCGCCGCTTCGAGGGTGCGCGGCCGGCCGTGCCGGTTCACAGCGGGCGGACGGCCCAGGGCCGCCAGTCGCCGAGATACCCCGCCGGGGTGTGCGACTCGGCCTCGGCGTCGCTGAGCTGGGGCCGGTTGCCGGGGACGACGACCGCGGCGCCGGGGCCGGTGTTGCGGTACTCGGCGAACCGCTGCTCCTGCCACGGGAAGGCGTCCGACATGCTGGCGTAGGGCGCGGTCGCGTCGATGCCGGGGCCGAGCCGGGTGTCGCGCACGGTGAGCATCGGGCGGGCGGTGACGTCCGAGCTGGGCACCCAGGGGCGGGCCAGTTTGTAGGCGCCGTCCGGTGCCGCGCTGCTGACCCGGCAGCGGGTGACCAGGAAGCCGCGCGGGTTGGCGCCCGCCGTGGACGGCGCGAAGACGAAGCCGTACGGGGCCGAGGCCAGGTCGGTGCGGACCAGGGTGCGGAAGTGGCAGTCCTCGTAGACGGCGGTGGCCCGGCCGAAGACGAAGTCCACGTCGCCCTCGATGTAGCAGTGGCGGTAGTACTGGCGGGCGAAGGCGGCGAGCGCCGTCGAGTCGGCGTACAGGGTGTCCTGGTGGCCGAGGAAGCGGCAGTGCAGGAAGGCGCTGCGGTCGCCCTGCACCTTGACGGCCACCGCCTGGGTCCCGGTGATGTCCGGGTGCTCGGCGCGCAGCCAGTCGTTGGCGAAGGTGATCCAGCGGGCGGTGAAGCCGTCCGCCTGCAGGGTCGTGGTGGCCGAGCCGGTGGTGCCGTGGGTGCCGCCGCCGGGCTTGGGCATGCCGGCCGCGTTGTCGTAGACGATCACGACGTCCCGGGGGTCCTCCGAGGCGCCGATCCAGGTCGCGCCGGTGCGGCCGGCGTCGAGGGTGACCGTCTCGCGGTAGACGCCGGGGGCGATGACCAGCGTCCAGCCGTCGCCGCTCGCGGCGGCCACGGCGTCCCTGACGGTGGTGACGTCGCCGCGGCCGTGCGGCTCGACGTAGAGGGTGCGGGGCGTGAGGCGGTGCCGGGGGGAGCCGTGGCGGCCGAACGGGCGGGGCGCGGCGGCGGCCCGGGCGGGTGCCGGGGCGAGGCCGAGCGCCGCGCCCGCCGCGGCTCCGGCGGCCAGGAAGCCCCTTCTGGTCAGCGGGGGCGGGGGGTGGGGCGAGGGCATGCGGATGCTCCTTCGCGGTGCGGCGGTTGATCGGGGCGGGCCGGGGCGGTGGGGCCCCGGCCCGTGCGCTGCGGGTCAGCCGAGCCGGCCGGCGCCCGCTCGGTGGCCGACGATGCCGGGCACGGCCCGGGCCGGGTCGATCCCGGTGCGCAGGGTGGGTGTCCAGCCCGCGCCGCGCTGCAGGGTCTCCCCGGGGACCTCGGCGTTGTGGACGGCGATCAGGTCGGTCCGTACGCCGTTGACGTAGTTGTCCTCGGCGGTGACCGGCGCCTCCTTCCACTTCTTCAGGACGGACCCCGCCGTGACCCCGTCGGCCAGGGTGAACGCGTTGTGTTCGGCGACGAGTTGGGATTCCATGCCGATGCCGTAGGTGTAGCCGTAGCCCGCCTCGGCGACGAAGTGGTTGTTGTAGGAGTCGACCTGTCCGAAGCGGACCCGGGGCGCGCGCTCGACCAGGTTCGCGAACAGGTTGTGGTGGAAGGTCACCTTGAGGTGGCCGCGGTCGACCGCGGCGGTCGAGGCGCTGTCGCTGTTGCCGATCAGGATCGTCTTGTCGTGGTCCCTGAAGACGTTCCAGGAGGCCGTGACGTAGTCGGCGCCCTTGACGATGTCCAGTTCGCCGTCGTGCTGTTCGTAGATCCGGCCGTAGTAGTACGGGTGGGTGCTGTCGGGGTGGTCGCCGTCGGTGAAGGTGTTGTGGTCGATCCACACATGGGTCGAGCCGTAGATCACCGCGCTGTCGTACTCGGAGTTCCAGTTGCCGTCGGCGGTGTCGGTGGGGTCCCACTGCGGGAAGCAGTCGAGAGGGCTCTCGAAGGTCAGATTGCGGACGATGACGTTGTCGACGTCCTTGATCTGCAGGCTGGCGCCCTTGAAGCCGGCGTTCTTGCCGATGCCGACGATGGTCGTGTCGGCCGGGACGAACGCCTTGATGTAGGCGTCCTGGCGGGCGGCGGAGGCGCGGCGCAGCCCCTCGGGGCTGTCGGCGGGCTCGTCGTCCAGGGTTCTGTCGCGGCCCCAGTTCTGCGGGGAGTAGGTGTCCAGGTAGGTGGCGAGGTCGTAGCCGGGCGCCTGGAAGGAGGTGCAGTCCGGGCCGTCGGCGTCGATGGTGCCCTTGACCTTGACGATCCTGGGCGCGCTGCCGCCGTCGGCCAGGGCGGCCTTGAACTCCTCCCAGGTGGTGACGGTGTAGACGTGTGCGCGGTCGGCGGCGGCGCCGCCGGTGGTGCCGGTGCCGTGGGCGCCCCAGCCGTCGTTCGCGGGCAGCACCTGACGGGAGGCGTCGGCGCGGTGGGCGGGCTGTGCGGCGGCGGGGCCGGTGACGGTGAGCACGAGGCCGGCGCAGGTCACGGCGACGGCCGCCCGGATGGCACGTTCATGACATATGTGACGCACGGTGGGTTCTCCTCGGTGACGGGTCCGATGCGGGCCGGGTGAGCGCCGGGTCCCAGCCGGTGTCCGGGGCCTCGGCGGCGGTCTTCGGTGCTGCGGTGGAGTCGCCGGCCGCAAAGGCCGGGGCGCACGGGGAGCCGCGCGCCCCGGCCCGCGCCGGACGCCGGCGGCTCCCCGCCGCCGGGATTCACCGGGACCTCAGTGGTTCTGCTTCCAGTCGGCCTGCGCCGAGTCGAGCTGGTCGGCCAGGGTGTCCAGGAAGTCCTTCGCGGTCATCTTCCCGAGCAGCAGCTTCTGGAAGTTCGGCTCGTTGTCGGCCTTCGAGATGGTGTTCCAGTCGGGCAGGTAGTACGGCAGCTGCACGATCTTGGTGTTGGTTCCGTTCAGCGCCTCCGCCGCCAGCTTCGTGGGCTCGGACTGCTGGATCCAGGCGTCCTGGGCCGCGTCGGTGTTCGCCGGGACCTGGCCCGCGGACCGGTTGAACTTGGAGTTCTCCTCGTGCGACACCGCGAACTCGATGAACTTCCAGGCCGCCGCCTTGTTCTTGCTCGACTTGAACAGGCTCAGCCCGTCGACCGGGTTGGACACCTGCACCCGGGTGCCGTCCTCCAGCGTCGGGTTCGGGATGCCGCGGAACTTCCCCTCGCCCAGCGCCTTGAGATGGTCCTGGTAGGAGCCCAGGTTGTGGCTCAGCATGCCGATCGTGCCGCTGTCCCACTGGGCGACCATCTTGGTGAAGTCGTTGTTGACGTCGGCGGCCGGGGTGACCTTCTTGTACAGGGCGACGTACTTCTCCAGGGCGGCCACGTTGCGCGGATCGTTGACGGTGGTCTTGTCGCCCTTCCAGAACGAGGTGATGCCGGTCTGGCCGTACACCGCGTCCAGGGCCGGCGCGATGGCGCCCTCGCCGCCGCGGATGGTGAAGCCGAACCGGTTCTTGGCCTTGTCGGTGAGCTTGTCCGCCGCGTCGTAGAACTTCGACCAGGTGGTCGGCGCGTCGAGGCCGGCCTGCTCGAACAGGTCGGTGCGGTACCACAGGGTGCCGTTGTTCGCCGAGGTCGGCACCTGGTAGAGGGTGTCACCGCCGCCCGCCGACGTGGAGATCGCCAGCAGGCCCTCGTTCAGCTTGCCGTTCAGCGGGCTCTTCGCGATCCGGTCGTCGAGCGGCTCCAGCGCGCCCTGCACCGCGACCTCGGCGAGCATCGCCGTGCCCACCCCGCCGACGTCGGGCAGCCCGCCGCCCTGGATGGCGGTGTCGTACTTCGACTGGGCGCTCGCGGCCGGGATGCCCACGTACTCGACCTTGATGTCCGGGTACTTCTTCTCGAAGTCGGCGATGACCTGCTTCCAGATGTCGGTGCGCACACCGCCGTTGTTGTCCCAGAAGGTGATCGTGCCCTTGCCCGAGCCCTCACCGCCCTTGTCCCCCGCGCTGCCGCTACCGTCGTCGCCGCAGGCGGTGGCGGTCAGCACGAGCACGGAACCCAGGGCGACGGCCGTGGCGGCGCGCCTGCTTCTGCGGATGCTCTTCTTCATCGATCGGCTCTCTTCTTCTGGATCCAACGGGGATGTGACGGTGCGGGGCGGGTGTCCGCTCGCGCGGCCGCCGGCGGTCGTCGTGCCGTGTCCCGGCCCGGACGGGCTCAGGACGGGGTGATGCGGAAGTGCGTGAAGACGGCCGCCCCGGCGGGGCCCGGTCCCTCGGGCGCCAGGGCGAACAGGCCGAGCAGGGCGCCGACCCAGCGCCAGGGGGTGGCGGCGAACACGGGCCCCCAGGTGCGCGGCCCGTCCCCGGCGTCGTAGACGAAGCGGCAGCGCGCTCCGGGGCCGGCCTCGATCCGCAGCCGGACCCGTCCCGCGGGCACCGGGACCGGCCGGGCGGCGTCCCGCTCGCCTTCCCGCCGCGCCGGGAACGTTCCCGGTGCCGCCGCCGCGGCCGGCTCGGCGAACCGGTGCACGAGCCAGGCCGTGCCGTCCGCGTCCCGTTCGAGGCCGATCCAGGCGTAGGCGTCCCCGAGCACCGCGAGTCCGGCCCGCGCGCCCGCCTCCGCGCCGTCCAGCCGCAGTTCGACCTCGGCCGCGCACGGCGAGCCGGGCAGCCGCTGGGTGAGGACGTTCGGCACCGCGCGCAGGTCGTGCGGGCCGGCCGAGCGGACACAGGCCAGCCTGAGCCCGTCCCCGGAGTGCTGGGTGGCCCAGCCGTCCCGCGGATTGGCCGTCCACTGCCACTGCCGCCCGTACCGTCCGCCGGGGAAGTCGTCGTCGGTGGCGGGCACGGCGGCCGGCTGGGGCGGCAGTGCGGGTTTGCGGTGGACGGCGACCGGGCTGCCGTCGTCCCCGAGCACCGGCCAGCCGTCGGCGGCCCAGCGCATCGGCTGGAGGTGGACGACCCGGCCGTACGCGCCGCGCTGCTGGAAGTGCAGGAACCAGTCCTCGCCCGACGGGGTGCGCACCCAGCCGCCCTGGTGCGGCCCGTTGACGTCGGTGTCCCCCTGCTCCAGCACGGACCGCTCCTCGTACGGCCCGAAGAACGCGCGGGACCGGAAGACGCCCTGCCAGCCCGTCGCCACTCCCCCGGCGGGCGCGAAGATCCAGAACCAGCCGTCGTGCCGGTAGAGCTTGGGACCCTCCAAGGTGAACCAGCCGGGGATCCGGTCGCCGTCGACGATCACCTCGCCCTCGTCCATCAGGCCGGTGCCGTCGGGGTGCATGCGGTGGCCGGTGAGCCGGTTCTTGACGCCGGAGCGGGACCTGGCCCAGGCGTGCACGAGATAGGCCTCGCCGCTCTCCTCGTCCCACAGCGGGCAGGGGTCGATCAGTCCCTTGCCCTCCTTCAGGAGGTGCGGCGCGGTCCAGGGGCCGCGGATCTCGGGCGCGTTGACCTGGAAGATGCCCTGGTCGGGGTCGCCCCAGAAGATCCAGAAGCGGTCGTCGTGGTGGCGCAGCGACGGCGCCCACACCCCGCAGTCGTGGCGCGGCACGGCGAACCGCGCGGCCGGTTCCAGGGCGGGCAGCGCATGGCCGACCAGCGTCCAGTTGACCAGGTCGCGGGAGTGCAGCAGCGGCAGTCCGGGGGCGCGGCCGAAGCTGGAGGCGGTGAGGTAGTAGTCGTCGCCGACGCGGACGACGTCCGGGTCGGACCAGTCGGCGTCGAGGACCGGGTTGCGGTAGGTCCCGTCGCCGAGGTCGGCGCCGCGCAGGCTCATGGGCTCACCGCCTTGCGCACCAGTGCCGCGGCCTCGTCCCGGCCGAGGCGGCCGTCGGCGACGACGGTGACGACGCGCCGTACGGCGGTGCCGCCGGGCGGCACGTGCAGCCGTTCGGCGTGCGCCAGCGAGGAGCCCACGCCCGGGTACTGGGCGGTGCGCACGAACCACGGGTCGCGCCGGGTGTCCGCGGTGGCCCCGGCGAACACCAGCGTCCAGTCCTCGCCCGCAAGGGCCAGCCAGTCGGCGGTCCTGCCGTGCACCTCGGGCTCGCCCACGCGGTCGGCGGTGAAGACCTCGGGCGCGCGGTCCGCCGCGCGGGCCCGCCAGAAGAAGCCGCCGTAGGCCGCGCCGGGCCGTCCGTTGGTGGCGGGGCTGCCGATGGACAGCGGGTCCGCGGTGACGTTGGTGAGGGAGAAGGTGAAGTCCAGCGCCCAGGCGGCGGCCGTGAGTTCGGTGGCGGCGACGGTGCGCCGCTCGCGCAGCAGCTCGCGTCCGGCGGCCACCCAGCGCAGCTCCTCCACGAAGCCGTCGGGGTCGCGCAACTGGAAGGAGATGTGGCGCTGGGCGCCGTGGTTGTCGAGTTCGGTGGGGCCGCGGTCGCGGACGAAGGTGCGGCCGCCCCAGAAGTTGTGCCCCTCGACGTCGGGAACGGCGACACCGACGCCGAGGTGGTGGAGGTGGTCGGCGGGGCTCAGCTCGGTGACCGCCGTGCCGGCCAGGGTGGTGACGGGGTGCAGGAAGGGGCGCGGGGAGAGCCGGGCCGGGAGTTCGGGCCGGGTGAGGTAGCGGCCGACCGGGCGGCCCGCGACGCGCAGCACCAGGGTGTCGTCGGTCGTCATCGGGTGCTCACCTGTTTCGGTGGGGCCCAGGGGGCGCCCAGCTCGGAGTAGAGGGCGAGGGTGTCGGCACAGGCCGCGACGAGCCCGTCGATGCCGGGCACCACCCTGCGGTTCTCGCCCGGCAGCAACCGCCAGGCCCCGGCGGGCAGCGCGACCGGTTCGGGGGCCCGCCGGATCGCCTCGACGACCTCCATGAAAGCGCCCGTCGCGGCCGGCGGGACCAGCGGCTCCTGCCCGGTGGTGAGGTGGGCGACGAGGTTCTCCAGCAGGTCCGTGCGGCCGTACTCGGTCTCCTCGGGGCCGTGGCCCGCCCGTTGCAGCAGCACCCGGTCCTGCTTGTACCAGAAGGTGATCCGGCCGCGCTCGCCGTGCACCATGACGTACGGCTCGCCGGGCCGCTCGGCGCACAGGGTCGCGGCCACGGCGACCGGGCCGCGCCGGGTGCGGACGCGAACGCAGGAGGTGTCGTCGGACTCGATGTCGTTGGCGCGCAGCAGTTCGGTCTCGACGCCGGTGACGTCGTCGGCGCGCGTGGTGCCGAGCAGGGCGAGCGCGGTGGCCACGGCATGGGCCAGCGGGTTGGTGAGCACGCCGTCGGCCACGTCGACGCCGTTCAGGCGCCGCTTGCCGGACCAGGGCACCCGCCTGAAGTACGCCTCGTCGCGCGCCCAGGCCCCGGCCCCGCCGACGCCGACGACCTCCCCGACGGCGCCCTCGGCGATCAGCTTGCGGATCGCGGGCAGCGCGAGCGAACCCAGCGACTGGAAGCCGATCTGGCAGGTGACCCCGGCCGCGGCGACCCCGTCGGACAGCCGCCGGAACTCGGCGTAGGAGGGGGCGGGCGGCTTCTCCAGCAGGATGTGCACGCCCCGCACGGCCGCGGTGAGGGCGAGGTCCGTGTGGGTGGGGATCGGGGTGCAGATGACGGCGATCCGGGCGCCGGTGGCGTCGAGCAGGGCGCCGAGGTCGGACGACTGGGCCGGGGCGCCGAGCCCGTCCGGGATCTCGTGCGGCGCGAGCGGGGTCAACTCGCAGATGCCCACCAGCCGTACCAGCCCCCGCTGCTGGAGCCCGCGGATGTTGTCCAGGTGCCGACGGCCGTGGCCGCGGGCGCCCGCCAGGACCACCGGCAGGGCCGTGCTCATCCCTTCACCGCCCCCGCGCTGAAGCCCGTGATCAGCCACTTCTGGATGAACGCGAACACGACGACGACGGGGACGGCGGCGACGATGCCGCCCGCGGCGAGCGCGCCGAGGTCGACGCTGTCCGCGCTCATCAGGGTGTTGAGGCCGACGGGGATGGTCTGCTTGCCCTGGTCGGACAGGAACATCAGGGCGAACAGGAAGTGGTTCCAGGCGTGCACGAAGGCGAAGGAGCCGACGGCGATCAGCCCGGGGCGCAGCAGCGGCAGGACGACGATCCGGAAGGCGGTCAGCCGGCCGCAGCCGTCGACCCAGGCGGCCTCCTCCAGGGAGTACGGCACGTTTCTGATGAAGCCGCTGATCAGGATCATCGACAGGGGCAGCTGGAAGACGGTCTCGGCGATGATGACGCTGCCGAGTGAGTTGATCATCTTCAGCTCGGCGAAGATCTGGAAGAGCGGGACCAGCAGCAGCGCGCCGGGCACAAACTGCGAGCACAGCAGGGCCAGCATGAAACCGCGCTTGAGGCGGAAGTCGAACCGGGCGAGGGCGTAGCCGCCGGCCAGCGCGACGACGGTGGTCAGCAGCAGGGTGGCGATGCCGACGTACACGCTGTTGGCGAAGTAGGTGCCGAAGCTGCGCTCGGTCCACACCTTCTGGAAGTGGTCGAAGGTCATCGGCCAGGGCACCAGCGAGGTCGAGCCGGCCGGGCGCAGGGCGAACAGCAGGATCCAGTAGAAGGGGATCAGGGTGAACAGGAGGTATATGGACAGCGGCAGGTAGATCTGCCAGCGCGGGACCTCGTCCCAGGCGCGGCGCCTGCGGTGCGGCCTGGCGGGCTCGGCGGCCACCCGTTCGGGTGCCGGGGCGATCTCGGTGATCACTTGGTCTCACCTCCGAACTTGCTCAGTCGCAGATAGACGATCGAGCAGAAGAGCAGGATCACGAACGCCACGGTGGTGAGGGCGGACGCGTAGCCGAAGTTGTGGGCGTCGACGCTGGTGTTGGCGATGTACAGGGGCAGGGTGGTGGTCTCGCCTGCCGGGCCGCCGCCGGTGAGGGTGTAGAGCAGGTCGACGTTGTTGAACTCCCACACCGCGCGCAGCAGCGTGGACAGGACGATCGCGTCCTTCAGGTGCGGCAGGGTGATGTGCCAGAACTGCTTGAGCCGGCTCGCGCCGTCGACCTCGGCGGCCTCGTACAGGTCCCTCGAGACGGACTGGAGGTCGGCGAGGATGAGGATCGCGAAGAAGGGGACGCCGCGCCACAGGTCGGCGATCACCGCCGCCGGGAAGACGGTCGAGGTGTCCGAGAGCCAGCTGGTGCCGTAGGAGCCGATGCCCAGGTCGGCGAGGTAACGGGTGATGCCCGTCTGGGAGTTGTAGAGCAGCACCCAGATCGCGGAGGTCAGCACCCCGGAGACGGCCCACGGGGAGAAGACCAGCGCGCGGCCGAGGGAGCGGCCCACGAAGGTCTGGTTGACGATGAGGGCGAGCGCGAGGCCGAACAGGAGTTGGAGCCCGACCTCCACGACGACCCACTTGGCGCTGAAGGTCAGCGTCTGCCAGAACTGCGGGTCGTCGGTGAAGGCGTGGACGAAGTTGTCGAAGCCCGCATAACCGTTCCGCCACGGCTTGGTGGGGTTGTAGTTCTGCAGGCTGTAGTAGAAGACGCTGATCACCGGGTAGGCGATGAAGCCCAGCATGAGCAGGGCCGCGGGGGCGATCAGCAGGTACGGCAGCCTGCGCGGTGTCGCGGAGGCACGGCGCCGCCGGGGTGGCGCGGGCGGTTTCGCCACGGCTGCGGCTTGGGCCATGACTGTTCTCCGATCTGGTACGGCTCGTACGTGCGTTCGGGTGAAGCGCTTTCCATCCGGGTGTTCGGCTGTCCGGACCGCGGGCGACCGCGGCGGGGCGGGGCTAGCCCGCGTAGGGGTCCTGCACCCGGCCCTCTCGGGCCAGGAACTCGAAGTCGCAGCCGGTGTCGGCCTGGGTGATCTGCTCGCTGTAGAGCGCGCCGTAGCCGCGCTCGTAGCGCACGGGCGGCGGTGTCCACCGCGCCCTGCGCCGCTCCAGCTCCTCGTCGGACACATGGAGCCGCAGGGTGCGGGCCTCGACGTCCAGCGTGATGGAGTCCCCGGTACGCACCAGCGCCAGCGGACCGCCGACATACGACTCGGGGGCCACGTGCAGCACGCACGCGCCGTAACTCGTGCCGCTCATCCGGGCGTCGGAGATCCGCACCATGTCCCGCACCCCCTGCTTGAGCAGGTGGTCGGGGATGGGCAGCATCCCGTACTCGGGCATCCCGGGGCCGCCCTTGGGCCCCGCGTTGCGCAGCACCAGCACACTGTCCGCGGTGATGCCGAGGGCCGGGTCGTTGATGGTGCGCTGCATGGCCTTGTAGTCGTCGAAGACGACCGCGGGACCGGTGTGCTTGAGCAGGTGCGGCTCGGCGGCGATGTGCTTGATGACGGCACCGTCCGGGCACAGGTTGCCGCGCAGCACGGCCACCCCGCCCTCGTGCGCGACCGGGTTGTCGCGCGGCCTGATCACGTCGTCGTCGTGCACCCGGGCACCGGCGAGCTGCGCGCGCAGGGTGTCGTGCGCGACCGTCGGCCGGTCCAGGTGCAGCAGGTCGGGGATGCGGGAGAGGAAGCCGGGCAGCCCGCCCGCGAAGTGGAAGTCCTCCATGAGGTACGTCCGTCCGCCGGGCCGCACGTTGGCCAGCACCGGGACCGTGCGGGCGATGCGGTCGAAGTCGTCCAGGGTGAGCCGCACGCCCGCCCGGCCCGCCATGGCGATCAGATGGATGACGGCGTTGGTCGAGCCGCCGAGGCCGAGCACGGTGGTGACCGCGTCCTCGAAGGCCGCACGGGTGAGGATCTGCGACAACCGGCGGTCCCGGTGGACCAGTTCGACGATGCGCAGCCCGGACGCCGCGGCCATCCGGTCGTGCCCTGAGTCCACGGCCGGGATGCTGGACGCGCCCGGCACCGTCACCCCGAGCGCCTCGGCCGCAGCGGTCAGCGTGGACGCCGTCCCCATGGTCATGCAGTGGCCGGGCGAGCGGGCGAGGCCGCTCTCCAGCTCGGACATCTCGCAGTCGCCGATCAGCCCGGCCCGCTTGTCGTCCCAGTACTTCCACATGTCGGTGCCGGAGCCCAGCACCTCACCCCGCCAGTGACCGGGCAGCATCGGCCCGGCCGGCACGAACACCGTCGGCAGGTCGACGCTCGCGGCGCCCATGAGCAGCGCGGGCGTGGACTTGTCGCAGCCGCCCAGCAGCACCGCGCCGTCGACCGGGTAGGAGCGCAGCAGCTCCTCGGTCTCCATGGCGAGCAGATTGCGGTACAGCATCGGGGTCGGCTTCTGGAAGGTCTCGCTCAGGGTGGCGACCGGGAACTCCAGCGGGAAGCCGCCCGCCTGCCACACCCCGCGCTTGACGGCCTGCGCGCGGTCGCGCAGATGCACATGGCAGGGGTTGATGTCGGACCAGGTGTTGAGGATCGCGATGACCGGCTTGCCCAGGTGCTCCTCGGGCAGATAGCCGAGCTGACGGGTGCGGGCACGGTGGCTGAAGGAGCGCAGCCCGTCGGTGCCGTACCACTGGTGGCTGCGCAGTTCCTCGGGAGCCTTGCGCGGGGCGGCGGTCATATCGACCATCCGGCGACGATCGCGGCGACCTCGGCCCGCTCGTCCTCGGGCAGCGGCCGGCTGGGCGGGCGGACGTCGCGGCGGCACAGGCCGAGCGAGGCAAGGGCCTCCTTGACGACGGTGACGTTGTTGGCGGAGCCGTTCGCCGCGCGCAACTCCTCGAACCGGCGGATCTGCTCCCACACCTTCATCGCCGCCGGGTAGTCCCCCGAGCGCAGCGCTTCGATCATGTTCCGTGACACGGCCGGGGCGACGTTCACCAGGCCGGAGGTGAAGCCGGTGGCGCCCGCGGAGAAGTAGGAGGGGGCGTAGGGCTCGGCGAGTCCGGCCACCCACACGAAGCGGTCGAGGCCCGCGTCCCGGGCGAAGGCGGCGAAGCGGGCGGCGTCCGGGACGGCGTACTTGACGCCGATCACGTTCGGGCAGGCGTCGGCGAGTTCGGCGAGCCGGGCGCCGGTCAGCTGGGCGTTGCGGATGTAGGGGACGACGCCCAGCTCGGGGACGGCCTCCGCGATGGCACGGTGGTAGTCGATCCAGCCGCGCTGCGACACATACGGGTGGACGGGCTGGTGGACCATCACCATCGAGGCGCCGAGCACACGGGCCTCGCGGGCTGAGGCGACGGCGGAGGGCACGTCATGGCCGACGCCGACCAGGATCTCGGCCCGGTCGCCGACCTCGTCCACGGTCAACTGCGTGACCAGGCGGCGCTCTTCGGGGGTGAGGGCGTAGAACTCGCCGGTGTTGCCGTTGGGGGTCAGGGTGACGACGCCGCCGTCGAGCAGCCGGCGCAGCAGGGCCCGGTGGGTGTCCCGGTCGACGGTGCCGTCCTCGGCGAACGGGGTCACCGGGATGGCCACCACGTCGGCCAGGGCGGCTCGCTGGGCCTCGAACCTCGCGCTCATTCCTGCCCTTCCTCTTGCCGTGCCTGTTGCTGTTGCCGTGCCTGCTCTTGTTGTTGCCGTGCCTGTTGCTGTGTCTCCTGTTGCTGTGGCTCTTGCCGCTGACGTGCCTGTGGCTGGTGCTGCGTCGGTTCCTGCTCCGCGTCGGGGTACGCGCGCCGCACGAACGACGCGATATGGGCGCGCAGGGCGTCCGCCGCGCCGTCCGCGTCGCCCGCCAGGGCGAGCCGCAGGATCTCCCGGTGCTCGCCCGCCTCCCGCTCCCAGGAGGGGTCGGTGGCCCAGGCGACGGCGGAGACCAGAGCGGCCTGGTCGCGGACCTCGTCCAGCATCCGGCCGAGCAGCGGGTTGCCGCACGGCAGGTACAGCGCGCGGTGGAACTCCCGGTTGGCGAGGGAGCGTTCGGCGGTGTCCGTGGCGCGGTCGGCCCGGGTCAGGGCGTCCCGCGCCTCCTCAAGGGAGGCACCGCGGCGCACCGCCCGGCGCAGCGCCTCGGGTTCGAGAAGCAGCCGCACGTCGTAGACCTCGCGCGCCATGTCCGCGTCCACCATGCGCACCGTGACGCCCTTGTACTGGCTCATCACGACCAGTCCGGTCCCGGCCAGGGTCTTGAGCGCCTCGCGCACCGGGGTCTTGGACACCCCGAACTGCGCGGCCAACTCGGTCTCCACCAGGGCCTGACCGGGCGTCAACTGCCCGGTGAGGATGCGGTGTTTGATCGCGTCCAGCACGAACTGCGTACGGGACGGGATCGGCATGGGCACAGAGGTCATGCGCGCCTCTCGGATCTCGCGTATGTGATCTCGCATATCGCGTCTCATATATGACGTACGAAGTACGACGCGATGAAGGTAAGAGGGGGCGCAGGGTTCGTCAATGCTTCGCACAGAAGAAGGCCGGCGCGACGAGTTTTCGATACTTTTCGACGCCCGGGGACCACGCCTCCGGCGGGCCGACGAACCCTGCACATACAGGGCGACACCGTCCCGCCGATGACGACCCGACCGACCGCCGGCTGGTCACGCCTCCGGGCCGGCCACGGTCGGTTCACCCGCCCCACCCCGGCGGAACCCGACGCCCGTGACACCGCCGACGCGGCCCCGGCACGCACCGCTTCGGACTGGGCCGAGCGAACGCGGCCCACGTCCCGTCGAACGACGCACCGCCACCCGAGAAGCACCGGCGACCGGCCCCTTCAACCGGCCCGGAAACGCGGAGCGTTCGCCCCCATTACCACCCTCACGCCTCACTCACCAGCCACCGGGCCCGGCACCCACCGGCCTCCCCGCTCGGCGGCTCGCGGCAACCCGTCCGGCGCACACCCGGCCACCCCTGCCGTCCAGGTGTGCGGCACGCGGCGCGTCGGGCGCGGTGTGCGCCTCACCGAGGGCATGGGTGAGCGGCGCCAGGACGGCCGCCGTGGCCGGCCCCGACACCGGACGCACAGGAGGGGTCTCACGCCACGCCGTGGGGCACAGCCGCGTCGAGCACCCACCGCCCGCACAGCTCAGCGGCTCGCGTCGGCTCAACCGACACGTGAACGACCGCCCCCGGCCACCGCCGCCGACGCCGACGCCGCGGCGAGTGGCGCAGCCGCGTCCCGCACCCACCGACCCCCCGGCTCCCCGGCTCTCATCAGCCCAACCGACTACACCACCGCGGTTGGTGGCGGGGTGGGTCTTCCTCGGGTGCCGGGGCCGCACCGGCGGTTCCGTGAAGGAACCGCCGGACAGGCCCCCCGCTTCACCCCCGGAGGGTCCAGTGCGGGTCCCGGCCGCTCAGGCCCACCGTTCGGTCCAGCAGGGGCGCGTCGGCCGGGACGGGGACGACCGGGCCGAACGGCCCCCTGTCCCCGGCCGGGTGCTCGGCCGCGGCGAGCAGGAAGCCGTACGACGCCTGGAGTGCGGCCGGGTCGGGCGCGTAGGGCTGACCGGTGGTCCTGGCCAGGTCCCAGCCGTGGATCACCAACTCGTCCGCGGCCACCGCGCCCGCGATGGCGCCGGGCAGGTTCACCCCGCCCGCCCGTGTCATACCGGTCCAGGCCTCCGGATCGCGCCAGGCCCCGGCGAGTTCCGCGAGCGCCTTGGGCAGCTCCGTGCGCCAGTCGGGGCCGAGGTCCGGCACGGCCGCGTCCGGGGCGGTGTCGGTGGTGGCGCCGAGCCGCTTGCCGGCCGCGTCGCGAAACGCCGTGGCCAGCCCCAGCACATGCCCGAGCAGGTCACGGACCGTGTAGTCCGGGCACGGCGTCGGCGCCGAAAGCTGTTCGTCGGTCACCCCCTCGGCGAGCCGCGCCAGGATGCGCGTCTGCGGGCCGAGGTCCACCATCGTGCCGGTCATGCCGGTTTCTCCCGTCGTGCGTAAGGGTCACTCGGAGGGCAGACCGGCGCCGGCCGCGGAACTCATCGCACGCCCCGGAACCGTACGAACACCGCGGGCCCACGGTTTCTAAGGCATCCGCCCGATGCCCGCGCCCCCGCCTTGGACCCACGATGGCCAGGCATGACGAGCATGGAGACTTCTTGGGCGGTGGCGCGCGTCCTGCGGGACCGCAACGCGGGGCTGTATCTGGCGGGGGTGGTGGTGTCGGGCTTCGGCACGTCCTCGCTGTGGCTGGCGTCGGGCGTGTGGGTCAAGGACCTCACCGGTTCGAACGGGCTGGCCGCGCTGTGCATGCTGGCGATGTGGGCGCCGGCCCTTGCGGGTCCGGCGCTCGGCACGCTCGCCGACCGGGTGCGCCGCAAGCCGCTGCTCATCGCCGTGAACCTGTTCCTGGCCGGCCTGCTGCTGACCCTGTTCACCGTCGACTCCCCGGACGGCCTGTGGCTGCTGTTCGCGGTGTTGTTCGTGTACGGCGCCGCGGGCGTCGTACACGACGCCGCCGAGTCGGCGCTCGTCGCCGCGGCCGTCGCCCCGGATCTGCTCGGCGACTTCAACGGGCTGCGGATGACCGCAAACGAGGGCATGAAGCTGGTGGCCCCGCTGGCCGGGGCCGGTCTCTACGCGGCGTACGGCGGGGCGGCCGTGGCCCTGCTGGACGCGGTCACCTTCGTGCTGGCCGCGGGGCTGTGCGTCCTGCTGCGCGTCGGCGAGCAGCGGCCCGGCCGACCCGCCGCCGGCTGGCGCGGGCAGACCGCGGAGGGTGTGCGGCACCTGTGGGCGCACCCGGCGCTGCGCGCGCTGGTCGGTGCGGGCGGCGTGACGATGCTCTTCGCCGCCCTGACCGGCGCGATGACGTACGCCGTCGTGGACGGCCTCGGCCGCTCCCCCGCCTACGCGGGCGTGCTGTACGCCGCGCAGGGCGCCGGCTCGGTGGCGGTCGGGCTGGTCTCGGGGGCGGCGCTGCGCCGGCTCGGCGAGCGCGGGTTCGCGGCGGCCGGCATCGCCCTGCTGGCGCCTGCGGTGGCCGCCCGGGCGGTGCCCGACGAGCCGCTGGCACTGGTCAGCAGCGTGGCTACCGGGGTGGGGCTGCCGTGCGTGCTGATCGCCGCGCTCACCGCGGTGCAGCGTGCGACGCCCGGCCCGCTGCTGGGCCGGGCGGCCGCGACCGCCAACACCGTGATGTTCGCGCCGAATGTGATCGGGCTGGCCGCCGGTGCCGCCCTGGTCGAACTGGCCGACCACCGGCTGCTGTTGCCGCTGTTCGGCGGGGCGCTGCTCCTGACGGCCCTGTCACTCGCCCACCGCCCGGCAACCGCCTCCCGCACCGCCCCAAGTCCCCGTCCGACACCAACCCTGCGTGATGCGCCCGCAGTTCCCGGACCCGCCCACCCGAGCCACATCCCCCGCCGACGGCCCGAAGCGGCCCCAGACGCCCCCGCCGCTCACTCACCGCCCCGCCAGCGCCTCCCGTACCGCCGCCAGGTCGTCGTCGGATGCCAACCCGGCGTGGTACAGGCGCAGTTCGGTGGCGCCTGCCGCTCGGGCGCGGGCCGCGTCCGTCGCCAGGGTGCCGGGGCTGCCGCCCATGCCGGAGACCACGGTGAAGTTGGCCGCGAGCACGGCGTCCGTGCGCCGCTGGTCCGCGAAGGGCGTGAGCAGCCCCGGGCCGCCCGTGCAGGGCACGACGACCCCGTCCGCGACGGTCAGGATGTGCGCGGGGTCCACGCCCGCGTTGGCGCCGCAGTGGTACGACACCGGGTCCGCGTGCAGCAGCACCTGGAAGCCCTCGGGCGCGGCGGCGCGGACGGCGGCGACGGCCGCCTCCTGGAGCGTGCGGGCGGTCTCGTCGCGCCACGCGCGCGTGGCGGCGGCCCGCAGTTCGCCGAGGAGCTTCGCCACGCCCGCCCAGCCGCCGTCGTCGGGCGCGCCCCGCCACAGCGGCTCCAGCGCCGTGCGCACACGGGCGGCCAGGTCGTCGGGGTCGAGGCCCCGTTCGCCGTATCCCGTGCGGCAGTCGGGGCAGAAGCACAGCGACATCAGGTACTGCCCGGCCTCGCCGAACCCCACCCCGCCGATCTTGTCGTGGGCGTGCAGATGGGCGAGCCCGTACCAGCCCAGGGACTCCAGTTCGGTGCCGCGCGCGCCGGGGCGCACGGCGGCCTCGGCCGCCAGGTCGACGAGGTACGCGCGCGTGGCGGGCTGTGCGATGCAGGGCGCCCACGGGTAGCGGTCGCCGTAGGCGTTGACGACGGAGGTGTCCGGATGCTCGGCGCCCAGGCGGGAGTTGTGCGCGAGGACGACCCAGGTGTGCACCTCCAGGCCGGCCGCGGCCAGCGCCTCGGCGGCCTCGCCGTAGGCGTCGCCGGGCGCCCAGTCGCCGGCCGGGTGAGGGCGCGGGGAGCGGCCTGCCCAGCGGTCGCCGGGCGGGTAGAGCACGGCGGCGTGTTCGGCGGTGATGACGCGGTGGCGCGGATGGCGGGGGGTCAGCGCGCGCGTGGAGTGGTAGGCGGCGGCGAGGGTGACCTGGGCCGCGCCGAGCCGGGCGAGCCGCGCGGGCGCCTCCGGGTCGCCGTTGACGTCCCAGGGGTAGACGAACGCCGAGGTCTTCATGCGCCCTCCAGCAGCGCGTACCCGCGCTCGATCACCTGGGCGAGCTGTTTGACGTGGTCCTCGCTCGGCTCCTGCAGCGGCGGCCGGACCTCTCCGACGTCGAGGCCGCGCAGCCGCACGCCCGCCTTGACGAGGGCGACGGCGTAGCCGCGGCCCTGGGCGCGCAGGTCCACGAAGGGGCGGTAGAAGCCGTCCAGGAGCCGGTGCGCGGTGCTCTCGTCGCCGTCGCGCAGCGCCCGGTGGAAGGCGAGGGCGATCTCGGGTGCGAAGCAGAAGACGGCCGAGGAGTAGAGGGTGATGCCGAGGGCGCGGTAGGCGAGCTGGGTCTGCTCGGCGGTCGGCAGGCCGTTGAAGTACAGGAAGTCGCCGGGGGCCTCGGTGCGTACGGTGCTGACGATGCGCTGCATCAGGTCCAGGTCGCCGAGGCCGTCCTTTAAGCCGATGATGCCCTCCGTGCGGGCGAGTTCGGCCACCGTGGGCGGGGTGAACACCGCGTTGTCGCGCTGGTAGACGATCAGGGGCAGTTCGGTGGCGGCGGCGACCTCCCGGTAGTGCCGCAGCAGGCCCTGCTGTCCGGCGACGACGAGGTACGGCGGCATGGCGAGCAGCCCGTCGGCCCCGGCGTCCCGGGCGAGCCGCGCGTACCGTGTGGCGAGCGCGGTGCCGTAGCCGGCGCCCGCGACCACCGGCACCCGTCCGCCGGCCGCCTCGACGGCGGCGCGTACGCAGGACTCGAACTCCTCGGGCAGCAGCGCGTGGAACTCCCCGGTGCCGCAGCAGGCGAACACGGCGGCGGCGCCGGCCTGGACGCCCCGGCGCACATGCGCGCGGTAGACGTCGAGGTCCACGGAGCCGTCGGCGCCGTACGGGGTGACGGGGAAGAACAGCGGCCCACTGGGGTTGCGGAGTCGAGCGGCGAGAGGGGCTGACGTCACGGGCGCTCCCTGACGGTGCATGCTTATGATCAGCGTCTATATTTCTGAACGCATCCACGCTAAGGGCCGCACTCGGGGCCGGTCAAGCGGGCAAACCCGCAACACGAGAGCGGATTTCCGCACGACACACCACACTTGACGAGCCGGACCGCCGCTCCCTAGCGTGTCCACGAATGTGAATGCTGGCCATGAATGCGGCTGTTGAGTCACGTTGACCCGAGGAGACCGAGGATGCCCGCTCCCCGCACCGTTCTGCTCACCGGCGCCGCCGGCGGGCTCGGCACCCTGATGCGGGAGTTGCTCCCGGCCTACGGCTACGAACTGCGACTGTTCGACGTGCGCCCGATCGAGGGCGAGCCGGACGCGATCACCGCGGACCTCTCGGACACCGAGGCGCTGCGCGAGGCCGTGCGGGGCGTCGACGCGATCATCCATCTCGCGGGCATCTCCCTGGAATCGACCTTCGAGAAGGTCCTGAAGGCGAACATCGAGGGCACCTACCACCTGTACGAGGCGGCCCGCGAGGCGGGCGTGCCCCGGATCGTGTTCGCCTCCTCCAACCACGCGGTCGGTTTCACGCCCGCCCCGCGCGGCGACGACCCGCTGATCCCGGTGGACACCCCGCGCCGCCCCGACACCTTCTACGGCCTGTCCAAGTGCTTCGGCGAGGACCTGGCGCAGCTCTACTGGGACAAGCACGGCCTGGAGACCGTCTCCATCCGCATCGGCTCCTGCTTCCCCGAGCCGACCAGCGTGCGGATGCTCTCGGTGTGGATGAGCCCGGCCGACGGGGCACGGCTGCTGCACGCGGCCCTGACCGCCGAGCACGTCGGGCACACCGTGGTGCACGGCTCGTCCGCCAACACCCGCCTGTGGTGGGACCTGACGTCCGCGCGTGCGCTCGGCTACGCACCGCAGGACGACTCGGAGCCGTACGCCGCCGAGCTGATCGCCGCACAGGGGGAACTGGACCCGGACGATCCGGCCCACACCCACCTCGGCGGACACTTCGTGAACGACCCGCCGATCTGGCCGTACTGACGGTACCGGCGGCGGCCGGGGCGGCCACCGGCAGCGGACCGGCGGCGGCGGAAAAACGTCGTTCACGCGGGCGGGCGGGCACCGATCGGGCCCGCCCGCCCGCGCATTCGGGCAGGCACCCTGCCCGTTCTCACCCCTGCCCGCGCAGCCGCGCAGGTCCGCGGCGGGCACTCCGCAGGGAGATCGGGCACACACGGGCAGCATCGGGCCCGCAACAGACCTGGTCAGCGCCGCACACCCGCTGTACAACTTCCCCCATGGGTCGCACCGGGCCCGAACGGGCACACCTCAGCGTGGAGGCAGGTGAAGCGATGAGCGCCAGGACGGCCGAAGAGCGCCAGCGGGAGATCGTGCGGGCCGCTCGGGCGGCAGGCTCCGTCGACGTCACCGTGCTCGCCACCGAGCTGGGCGTGGCCAAGGAGACCATCCGGCGCGATCTGCGCGCCCTGGAGGACCACGGCCTGGTGCGCCGCACCCATGGGGGCGCCTATCCCGTGGAGAGCGCCGGGTTCGAGACGACGCTCGCCTTCCGGGCCACCAGCCATGTGCCCGAGAAGCGCCGGATCGCCGCCGCGGCGGCCGAACTGCTCGGGGACGCGGAGACGGTGTTCGTCGACGAGGGCTTCACCCCGCAGCTCATCGCCGAGTCGCTGCCCGTGGACCGGCCGCTGACCGTGGTCACCGCCTCCCTGCCGGTCGCCGGCGCGCTGGCCGAGGCCGAGAACGTCTCGGTGCTGCTGCTCGGCGGCCGGGTCCGGCCCGGCACACTGGCGACCGTCGACCACTGGACCACGAAGATGCTCAGCGGATTCGTGGTCGACCTCGCCTTCATCGGCGCCAACGGCATCTCCCGCGAGCACGGTCTGACCACCCCCGACCCGGCGGTCAGCGAGGTCAAGACGCAGGCGATCCGGGCCGCCCGGCGCACCGTCTTCGCGGGCACGCACACCAAGTTCGGCGCGGTCAGCTTCTGCCGGTTCGCCGATGTCGGCACGCTGGAGGCGATCGTGACGAGCACCCTGCTCCCGGCGACCGAGGCCCACCGGTACTCACTGCTGGGGCCGCAGGTCATCCGGGTCTGAACCACATATGTCCAGGCGTTACCCAGGGATTCCGCGCACCCGGCGGTGCCCCTTGCATCTCCCTGTCTTCTTTGGTCCCCACCTCTTCACAGGAGCGATCCATGCGCACCCAGAGCCGACGGAGGCCGCGAGTCACGCTCGCCATGGCCGCCGCAGGGACGCTGCTCGCCCCGCTGCTCTCCGGCTGCTGGGTCGGCGCGGGCGGGTCCGGTTCCGGCGGCAACTCCATCAACGTACTGATGGTCAACAACCCCCAGATGACCGAGTTGCAGAAGCTCACCGCCGCGCACTTCACCAAGGAGACCGGCATCAAGGTGAACTTCACGGTGCTGCCCGAGAACGACGTCCGCGACAAGATCAGCCAGGACTTCGCCAACCAGGCCGGCCAGTACGACGTGGCGACGCTGAGCAACTACGAGATCCCCATCTACGCCCGCAACGGCTGGCTGCACACGATGGACTCCTACGTCGCCGACGACCCGGCCTACGACGAGCAGGACGTCCTCAAGCCGATGCGCCAGTCCCTGACCGGCGACGACGGCAAACTCTACGGTCAGCCCTTCTACGGCGAGTCGTCCTTCCTCATGTACCGCAAGGACGTGTTCGCCGAGAAGGGCCTGACGATGCCCGAGCACCCGACCTGGACCCAGGTGGCCGACCTCGCCGCCAAGGCCGACGGCGCCCGGCCCGGCATGAAGGGCATCTGCCTGCGCGGACTGCCCGGCTGGGGCGAGCTGATGGCGCCGCTCACCACGGTGGTGAACACCTTCGGCGGGACCTGGTTCGACAAGGACTGGAAGGCACACCTCGACTCCCCCGAGTTCGTGAAGGCGACGAAGTTCTATGTCGACCTGGTGCGCGAGCACGGCGAGTCCGGCGCCGCCCAGTCCGGGTTCGCCGAGTGCCTGAACAACATGACCCAGGGCAAGGTCGCCATGTGGTACGACGCCACCTCCGCGGCCGGACTCCTGGAGGCGAACAAGTCCCCGGTCAAGGGCAAGCTCGGCTACGCACCCGCCCCGGTGGAGAAGACCGAGTCCGCCGGCTGGCTCTACACCTGGGCCTGGGGCATCCAGAACGCCTCCCGCAACCCCGACAAGGCCTGGAAGTTCGTCTCCTGGGCCTCCGGCAAGGGGTACGAGCAGCTGGTCGGCGACACCATCGGCTGGTCCAACGTGCCGGCCGGCAAGCGCGCCTCGACCTACACCAACCCGGCCTACCGGCAGGAGGCCGCCGCCTTCCAGGACATGACGAAGGACGCCATCGAGAGCGCCCGGCCGAACGACCCCGGTGTGCAGCCGCGTCCCGCACCCGGCATCCAGTTCGTCGGCATCCCCGAGTTCACCGACCTCGGCACCAAGGTCTCCCAGGAGATCAGCGCGGCCATCGCCGGACGCCAGTCCGTCGACGCGGCCCTGAAGAAGTCCCAGCAACTCGCCGAGAAGATCGCCAAGGAGTACGAGGGACGATGACCGCCACGACGACAGCACCGATGTCAGCGACACCCGTACGCGCCGCCGCGCCGCCGCCCGCCCGGCTGCGCGCCTGGGCGACCCGGGCCCCGCTGCTCCCCGCCCTGATCTTCATGATCGCGGTGACCCAGCTGCCCTTCGTGGCCACGCTGGTGATCTCCTTCTTCGACTGGAACGCCCTCTACCCCAAGGCCCGCCACTTCACCGGCGTCGACAACTACCGGCAGGTGCTCACCGACGCCGACCTGCGCCACTCGGTGTGGACGACCGTGCTGCTCACGGTGGCGGTGGTGCTGGCCAGCCTGGTGCTCGGACTGGCGCTCGCGCTGCTCCTGGACCGGCGCTTCCGCGGCCGGGGTGTGGTCCGCACCCTGCTGATCGCACCGTTCCTCGTGGTGCCCGTGGCCGCCGCCCTGCTCTGGAAACATGTGCTCTACAACCCTGAATACGGTCTTTTCAACGGGTTGCTGCACTATGTGGGCGGGCCACAGCCCGACTGGATCTCCAACACCCCGCTGCTCGCCGTCGAGGCGGCCCTGGTCTGGCAGTGGACGCCGTTCATGATGCTGATCCTGCTCGCCGGCCTGCAGAGCCGCGACCAGCAGCAGATCGAGGCCGCCCGGGTGGACGGGGCGAGCGACTGGCAGATCTTCCGCCATCTGACCCTGCCCCATCTGCGCCGCTACCTCGAACTCGGCGCCCTGCTGGGCTCGATCTACATCGTCCAGAACTTCGACGCGGTCTTCACGATCACGTCCGGCGGCCTGGGCACCGCCAACCTGCCCTACACCGTGTACCAGAGCTTCTACCAGGCCCACGAGAACGGCCTCGCCTCGGCCGCGGGCGTCCTGGTGGTCATCGGCTCGATCATCATCGCGACCTTCGCGCTGCGCGTGGTGTCGTCGCTGTTCCGCGAGGAGGTGTCCCGCGCATGAGCGCCGCAGTCGTTCCCGCCCGCCGCCGCAGGGGCGTCGGCCTGGGCCTGGTGGCCTGGCTCGCCGGCATCCTGTTCTTCCTGCCCATCGCCTGGATGGCGCTGACGTCCTTCCACTCCGAACAGGACGCGGCGACCAATCCGCCGTCGTTCGCCGCCGCCCTGACCCTGGACGGCTACCGCGAGTTCTTCGGCACAGGCGGCGGGGCCAGCCCGTGGCCCGCGCTGATCAACTCCACGGTGGCGTCGGTGGTCTCGACGCTGTGCGTGCTGCTGCTGGCGCTCCCGGCGGCCTACGCGCTGTCGATCCGCCCGGTGAAGAAGTGGACGGACGTCCTGTTCTTCTTCCTGTCGACGAAGATGCTGCCGGTCGTGGCGGGCCTGCTGCCGATCTACCTGTTCGCGAAGAACGCCGGGATGCTCGACAACATCTGGCTCCTGGTCATCCTCTACACGGCCATGAACCTGCCGATCGCGGTGTGGATGATGCAGTCGTTCCTCGCCGAGGTCCCGGTGGCGGTGATCGAGGCCGCCCGGGTGGACGGCGCCCGGCTGCCCACGGTGCTCGGCCGGATCGTGGCCCCCATCGCCCTGCCCGGCATCGCCGCGACGGCACTGATCTGCTTCATCTTCAGCTGGAACGAGCTGCTGTTCGCCCGAGTCCTCACGGGCGTGGTCGCCGAGACCGCCCCCGTCTTCCTGACCGGCTTCATCACCAGCCAGGGCCTGTTCCTGGCGAAGGTGTGCGCCGCGTCGCTCGTCATCTCCCTGCCGGTGCTCGCCGCAGGGTTCGCCGCCCAGGACAAGCTGGTCCAGGGCCTGTCGTTGGGAGCCGTGAAATGAAGGCCGCCGTCATCGAGTCCGTGGGCCGCGCCGTCGTCACCGAGGTCCCCGACCCGACGCCAGGGCCTCGCCAGGTCGTCGTCGAGGTGGCGGCCTGCGGGCTGTGCGGCACCGATCTGCACATCCTCCAGGGCGAGTTCGCGCCCAAGCTGCCGATCGTGCCCGGCCATGAGTTCGCGGGCCAGGTGGTCGGCGTGGGCACCCAGGTCACCGAGGTCGCCGTCGGCGACCGGGTGGCGGTCGACCCGTCGCTGTACTGCTACGAGTGCCGCTACTGCCGCAGCGGCCACAACAACCTCTGCGAGCGCTGGGCCGCGATCGGCGTGACCACCGCGGGCGGCGCGGCCCAGTACGCGGTGGCGCCGGTGGCGAACTGCGTGAAGCTGCCCGAGCACGTACGCACCCAGGACGCGGCCCTGATCGAGCCGCTGTCCTGCGCGGTGCGCGGCTACGACATCCTGCAGTCCCGGCTCGCCGCCCATGTGCTGATCTACGGCTCAGGGACCATGGGCCTGATGATGCTGGAGCTGGCCAAGCGGACGGGCGCGGCGAGCGTGGACGTGGTCGACCTCAACCCGGCCCGGCTGGAGACGGCCCGCCGGCTCGGTGTCTCGGCGTCCGCGGCGAACGCGGACGAACTGGACCGGCCGCAGGGCTGGGACGTCGTGATCGACGCGACGGGGAACGCGGCGGCGATCCAGGACGGCCTGGACCGGGTGGCCAAGGCGGGCACGTTTCTGCAGTTCGGGGTCGCCGACTACGCGACCCGCGTGACCATCGACCCGTACCGCATCTACAACCAGGAGATCACCATCACCGGCTCGATGGCGGTGCTGCACAGCTACGAGCGGGCGGCGGAACTGTTCGCGAACGGCGTGCTCGACCCCGACGTCTTCATCAGCGACCGCATCCCGCTGACCCGCTACCCAGAGGCCCTGACCCAGTTCGCGGCAGGAGTAGGCCGCAAAATCGTGGTGGTCCCCTGACACCCCCCGTGCTCCTCCCGCGCCCCAAAGGGGCGCGGGGCTGTATCGATGTGCGGCTCCGCCGCGCGGGCGCGCCCAGCCCCCACCGAGCCGCAGGCGAACAACGACGCAAAAGCGGCCCACCCAGCGGGGCGCCAAGGTAAGGGAACGGTAAAGCGCCCTCGCTCGTTACTCCCGGCATGACAGCTATGACCCCCGGCTCGAACATCCCTCTCGCCGCCGCCCGTGTGACGGTGGACGTCGCCGCCCCGGTGCGGCTCGACGTATCGGGCCTGCTGCTCACCGCCGACGGCAAGGTGCGCTCCGACGACGACTTCATCTTCTACAACCAGCCCACAGGCCCGGGCGTGACCCACCGCTCGGGCGGCGGCGCGGCACCCGACGCGATCATCGTCGACACCGGCGCCGTCCCACCCGCCATCGAGAAGATCGTCGTGACCGCGAGCCCGGACGCCGCGGGCCAGACCTTCCAGGGCGTCGAACCGACGGCGACGATCCGCAACGCCGACGACAACACCGTGCTCGCGACCTTCACACCCCCGCAGCTCGGCACCGAGACCGCCCTGGTGGTCGTCGAGATCTACCGGCGCAACGGCCAGTGGAAGGCCCGCGCCGTCGGCCAGGGGTACGCCGACGGACTCGCCGGCATCGCCACCGACTTCGGCGTCACCGTGGAGGAACCGGCACCGGCACCGGCCGCCCAGCCGTCCGCACCGCCGCCGCCCGCCGCCCAGCCCGCCGCGCCCCCGATGCCCGCCGCTCCCCCCGCGCCGCCCGCCCCCGCGCCCGGCACCGGGAAGATCAACCTGGACAAGGGCCGGGTCAGCCTCCAGAAGAACCAGACGGTCTCCCTCGTCAAGGGCGGCCGTCCGCTGCTGTCCCGGGTGCAGATGGGACTCGGCTGGGAGCCCGCGTTCCGCGGCAAGGACATCGACCTGGACGCCTCGGTCATCGCCTACGGCCCGCAGCGCAACCACATCGACAGCTGCTACTTCGGCAAGCTGACCATCCTCAACGGCGCGATCAAGCACTCCGGCGACAACCTCACGGGCGAGGGCGGCGGCGACGACGAGGTGATCGTCGTCGATCTCGGCCGTATCCCGCAGGAGGTCTCCGGCCTGGTCTTCACCGTGAACTCCTTCTCCGGCCAGAAGTTCACCGAGGTCGCCAAGGCCTACTGCCGCCTCGTGGACACCGCGACCGGCGAGGAACTGGTCCGCTTCGACCTGACCGGCGCCGAGCCGCAGACGGGCGTGATGATGGCCAAGCTCATCCGCCAGTTCTCCGGCGAGTGGGAGATGACCGCGATGGGCGACTTCGTCAAGGCCCGCACGGTCCGCAACATGGTCAAGCCGGCCGCCCAGGCGCTGTAGCGCGGGGACACACCGGCACGGGCGCCCCCGGCCCCGGGGGCGCCCCGCCGGCGCGCTGTGGGCGTTCAAAGGACGGGCCGGGCCGCCGAAGTGGGCCGATGTCCCGGCCGCCCCCGTGCGGGCGAGGGAACCGACTACCGCTTCTGACGCTTCCAGGGGCCGGTGATGGCGAGCATGATGCCGGGTTCCTGGATGTTGGCGAACAGGGTCCGGCCGTCGGGCGAGAAGGTGACGCCGGTGAACTCGCTGTACTCCGGCTCCTCGGCGGTGCCGATGTTCAGCTCGTTGCGGGCGATCGGGTAGGTGCGGCCGCTGTCGGTGGCGCCGAACAGGTGCTGGACGCCGTCGCCGTCCTCGGCGATGACGAGGCCGCCGTACGGGGAGACGGTGATGTTGTCGGGGCCGTCGAAGGCGCCCTCGGCGGAAGGGTCGGGGTTGACGCCGAGCAGCACCTTCAGGGTGAGCGTGCGCCGCTTCGGGTCGTAGAACCAGACCTGGCCGTCGTGCTGGACGGGGCTCTCCCCACGGGCGTAGGAGGAGACGACGTAGGCGCCGCCGTCGCCCCACCACATGCCTTCCAGCTTGCGGGCGCGGGTCACCTGGCCGGTGCTGAACTGCTTGCGGACGGAGGTGGTGCGCGCGTCGCGGTCGGGTACGTCGACCCAGTCGACGCCGTAGACCGTGCCGATCCGCGTGGCGCGGGACAGGTCGTCGACGAACGCGCCGCCGGAGTCGAAGCACTTGAACGCCTGCAGGCGGCCCGCGTCGGCGGCGAGGGTACGCAGCCTGCCCCGGCCGTGGTGGAAGCCCTCCGGCGGGGTCCAGCGGTAGAACAGCCCGTTCGGGGCGTCCGCGTCCTCCGTCAGATAGAGGTGGCCGCGCTTGGGGTCCACGACGACGGCCTCGTGCGCGTAGCGGCCCAGCGCCTTGATCGGCTGCGGGGCGCGGTTGGCGCGGCGGTCGGCCGGGTCCACCTCGAAGACATAGCCGTGGTCCTTGGTCATGCCGTTCTGGCCGGCCTTGTCCTCGGTCTCCTCGCAGGTGAGCCAGGTGCCCCACGGCGTGCTGCCGCCCGCGCAGTTGGTGGAGGTGCCGGCGATGCCGACCCACTCGGCGACGTGGTCGCGGCGGACCTCGACGACCGTGCAGCCGCCCGAGGCTGCCGGGTCGTAGACCAGTCCCTCGGTGAGCGGGACGGGGTGCTCCCACTTGGTGCGCGGGCCCTTGAGTTCGTGGTTGTTGACGAGGAGGGTGGCGCCGCGCGGGCCGTCGAAGGTGGCGGTGCCGTCGTGGTTGGAGGGCGTGAACTCGCCGGACTCCAGCTTGGTCCTGCCGCTGTGGGTGATGATCCGGTAGGTGAAGCCGGCGGGCAGCGCGAGGATGCCGTTCGGGTCGGGGACGAGCGGTCCGTAGCCGACCCCGGGATGTCCGGTGGCCTTCTCCTCCTCCGCGCTCTCGGTGTCCGTGGCGGCCAGCGCGTTGGGGGCGGTGGCGAGGGCGCCGACGCTGCCCGCCAGCGCGACACCGGCGCCGGTGATCGCGGATGTCCTGGCGAAGTCCCTGCGGGTGAGCGACATGCTGTCTCCTGTGACGGTGGGGAATGCCGTGGAGGGTGGCGGATCGCGCTGCGCGGAACGTTGCCGCCTCCGCCTGAACGGCGATTGAACACCGGGCGACTTCGTGATCCCCGCTTCCCCGAACCCGTAAGCCTCACCGCGCCGAGCACCGATCCGGGAGGCCCCGCAACCTCGAAGGACCCCCCGAAACCCCGGGGAAGGGGGTCAGGTGCCCTGTTGTGAACGGGCCTTGAAGGCCGCCTTGCGGGCCTCCTTGGCGATCTTCTTGTCGGGGTGCAGCCGGCCCATCGCCTCCAGCACGTCCGCGGTCGCCGGGTGCTCCACCCGCCATGCCGCCGCGAAGAACCCGCTGTGCTGGGCCGCAAGCCCCTCCACCAGGCCACGCAGCTCCTCGGAGTTGCCCTCGGCGGCGAGCTGCGCGGCCACCGTGTCGATGGTGAGCCAGAACACCAGGTCCTGCGACGGCGCCGGCACCCCGGGGATGCCACGCTCACTCAGCCACACCCGGGCCAGCCCGCCCAGTTCGGCGTCGTCAAGGACCTCCCGCAGCGCAGGCTCGGCTTCCCTGCCGACCAGGGACAGCGCCTGCTGGCAGCGCAGCCTGCGCAGCGGCGCCCCGGCGTCACCGCCGCGCGCCGCGGCCAGCAACTCCCGTGCGGCGGCGAGGGGTTCACGGCGGGCCAGCCACTGCTCGGTCTCGGCCCTGGCCGCCGCCTGCGGAAAGCGGGACGTGCCGTCGAGCAGGACGTCCGCGCCCTTGTCCACGAGTTCGCCGACGGCGGGCGCCTCGAAACCGGCCTCCAGCAGCCGCGTCCGCAGCCCGTACAGACCGAGCGGGGTGAGCCGCACCAGGCCGTAGCGGGAGACGTCGGTCTCGTCCTCCGGCGCGGCCGGCTCGTCGTCGCCCTCGGCCATGAGCGCCTCGTCGACGGGCTGGTACTCCACGATGCCGATCGGTTCCAGCAGCCGGAACTGGTCGTCCAGGCGCATCATCGCGTCGGACACCTGCTCCAGCACGTCGTTGCTGGGTTCGCCCATGTCGGGGGGCACGATCATCGAGGCGGCGAGCGCGGGCAGCGGCACCGTGCCGTCGCCGGGGCCGTCCTCGCCGACGGTCAGCAGGTACAGGTTGCCGAGGACGCCGTCGAGGAAGTCGGCCTCGGCCTCCGGGTCCCAGTCGAGTGACGAGAAATCGACCTCGCCGTCGCCGTCCACCGCGTCCATGAGCCCGTCCAGATCGGGCACGCTCGCATCGGCGACGACGGCCTCCAGGGCGGCGAGCCACACCGTGAGCACGTCGTGCGGTGAGCCGGAGGTGAGCAGGGCCAGCTCTTCCCCCGCCTCGACGGTCCCGGCTTCCTCGTCGACGATCTCGACCAGACCGGTGTCCACGGCGACCCGCCAGGCCTCGCTCGCCAAGGCCACGGCGTCGTCCCCGGTCAGCCCCAGCAGCTCGACCGCGGCGGGCAGCTGCTCGTCGACCAGGCTGCCCCCGACGTCCACTCTGGTGTCGGGCCCGGCCCAGCGGGCGAGCCGGACGGCCCGGGACAGCGACGGCGTGGACAGCGCGGCGCGCGCCAGCTCCGCTTCGGAGTGCAGCCGCACCGGCGGCAGGGGGGAGCTGTCTGACATCGGCTGGTTCTCCTCGCGGCCGTGATGGGACTCAGCGGTTCAGCCTAGACGGGTTTCCCCCTATGCCGCCCGGTTCCTCTCCTCACCGGGACCCGACCTGGCCGAAACCCTGACGTGCCCCTCGACCGACCGGATCTTGATACGCGGAGAAGGAAGCGGTGAGGGCCCGCCGAATCGACGCGAGGTCACCGCCGGACGCGCACGCCCCGCTGTGCGCCCGGCGCGCGACGGCGCCGGGCGCGGAGCCGCCGGACAGCGGCGGTTCCGCCCGCGGCGCCGTTCGCTCAGGACTGTCCGTACACCCCGTTCAGCCAGTCCTGCCACACGGTCTCGTTCGCCTTGGCGTCGGCGTCCGGAGCGAAGTCGTGCACGGAGATGCCGACCGGCGCGCCCCAGTGGTTGCGTCCGAAGAAGCGGATCAGGGCGGTGTCGGTGCGCAGTCCGATGAAGTAGGGGTTGCGGAAGTCGAGGACGGCGTCGAGGGGCCGCCCCAGCGGGCCGTGCGCCTGGACGCGGGCTCCCTGCGCGGTGTCGTCGCCGAGGCCGAGGGCCCGGCCGACGGCGGTGAAGGCGTCGGCGGCCTTGGACGCCTCGGGCCCGTCGAATGTGGCGAACGCCACCGGGCGGGGCGCGAAGTGGGCCAGGTACTCACGCAGGGTGTGCAGATAGAACTCGGTGTGCTTGCTCGCCCCGTCGTACTGGTTGTCCCAGTCGTCGACGAAGATGCCGCTGTGCACGTACCGCACCCAGGCGCGGCGGCCCTCGTCGCGCGGCTCGATGGTGTAGTCGAGCTGGTTGAGGGTCTGCTGGGAGATGCCCTCGACGTTCTCGACACGGTTCGTGTAGCGGTGCGGCGGGTCCCAGGCGGTGACGGCTGACCCGAAGGGGCCCCGGCCGCCCACCCGCGGCTCCGGCGGCTCCATCGGCCACAGGTAGCCCCCTGTGCCGGTGGTCACGGCCTGCCACACCTCCTCCGGGGTGGCGTCGGTCTCGAACTCGCTGACGATCTCGAATTCCTCGGACATGGCGGGGCTCCTGATTACTGCGGGTCCGGTTCCGGGGCGGACCGCTCCCGGATCGAGGCATGGCCCCGGACCACGCTGCGGTCCTGGGCGGTGATCTGGTCCTGGGCGGCGATCTGATCGTCGGCCGGACCGGAACGTCCGTCACCCGCGGACCGGCCGACGACAACGGGCTGATGGCTGACAGCGGGCTGATCGCTTACCGGGGACCGATCACCGCCCGGGAACCGATCCTCGCCCGGCGACCGGTCACCGCCCGGGGCCCGCCCACCGACCGACGGCTGTCCACTCACAGAAGGCTGCTCACCGACCGTGGCCTGCCCGCTCACCTCGGCCCGGCCATGGCCCGGGGACTGCTCACCGACCGCGGGCCGCCCGCTTTCCGCGGCCCGGCCACCGTCCCGGGGCAGCCCACCGACCGCGGCCTGCCCCTCCGCAGAGGGCTGCCCACCGACTGCGGGCCGTCCACCGGCCGGGGTCTCGTCCTTGAGCGTCGGGTGCACGGCGACGACGATCCGGTGGTCCCGTCCGCCCTCGGCGTCGGGAGCGTCGTACTTGCGGATGAGGGCGCTCACCCCCGCCGTCAGCTCCTGCACGAAGGCCGCACGGTCGGCGGCCGAGGCGAAGCGGACCTCGCCGTCCAGGGCGTACGTCGCCAGCCGCTTGCGGGCTTTCGCCGCGCCGGTGATCAGCGTGCCGACGTCCCGGACGAGCCGGGCGCCGAGCGCGAGCAGCCAGCGCGCGGACAGCTGGTCACGGAAGCGATCCGGGTCGGGCTGTACGGCGGCCAGCGCGAGCGGACTGATCACGTACGACGCCGCGGTCGCGCGCATCAGCCGCTCGGTGACGTTGCCCTTGCGGCGCTCGCCGGCCAGCTCGACCAGGCCGTGCCGCTCCAGCGCCTTGAGGTGGTAGTTCACCTTCTGCCGGGGCAGTCCGACCCGGCCGGCCAGCATGGCGGCCGACGCGGGCGCGGAGGTCAGCTCGGCGAGCAGCCGGGCCCTCGTCGGGTCCAGCGACACGGCGGCGGCCTCGGGGTCCTCGATCACGGTCACGTCCAGCATGCGTCCACCCTCTCACCGAAAACTTTTCTTGTCCAGGCGGTTCAAGCTTTCGGTGAGTGGGGGCGCCAGGACCGCGGCGCCGCGCCACCGCGGGTCAGTTCTCGCCACTCCCTTCGGCGCCGCGGTCGCCGAGGCGGGCCAACTGGGTCTGGAACCAGTCGAGGCGGGCCTGCAACAGGGCGGCCTCAGCGACGAGTTCGGGCACGCCGAACCCTTCGGCCGCACCGGGCACGCCGGGCACGCCGCGCGGAGCGACGCCGGCCGGCCCGCCCGGCGACGGCCGGCCACCGGTCGCCGACACCCGCAGCCCGTCGCCGGCCAGCCCGGCGAATCCGGCGAGCGAGACCGACGTACGGGCGCGCACACAGCCCGCGCAGGCGGGCGCCAGGGCACGCCAGCCCGGGCGGCCCCAGCCGGCGTCGGCCAGCGCGGCGGCGCGGGCGCCGCAGGCGCACGGGCCGACGGCCGCCGTGCGCACCCGCTGCCGGGCGTAGCGGTAGCCGCGTTCGAAGCGGATGTAGGCGCCGAGGACGGAGACCTCCAGGAGGACCGCCGCCCGGTGCTCCGCGGTGCACAGCAACGCCTCGGCGGCCGTCCGGTCGTGCACGCAGTGGAAACCGCAGTCGCACAGCCGCGAGGGCGGGCGGTGCCGTCGGCCGTAGACGCAGGAGGCGTCGTCGAGGACCCCGTACGGCAGCGCGCCGCCCAGTGACACCCCGGTGAAGCCGGCCCTGGTGCCGTCCTGGGACAGCATCGGGTGGGCGATCTTGTATCCGGTCGGCGGCTCCGTCGGGCGTTCCGCGGGGAGCCGCAGCCTCATCGGGCGGCCGGCACCTCTTCCGGCGCGGGCGGCTGCGGTTCGGCGGTGCGCGCGGGGGTCTCCTCGGGGCGTTCACGTTCTTCGGCGTGGTCGAGCGGCTGTTCCTGCGCGACTCCGGTGGCCAGTGCCTTGCCGAGCTTCATGGCTGCCTCCCATGACTGCCGTAGGTGACCGTTCCGCCCATGGTGACCCACACCGGCCGAGTTGGACACAGGGCAGCGGTGCCACCCCTCCACCACTCAGCGATGCTTAGCGATACCTCGTAGAAGAATTAAGTGGAGCTACACCATTGGCCTGCCGACACTGGATCCATGACGAACCCGGACCGCCCCGCTCCGCCCTTCGGCCGCGCCCTGTGCGCCATGGTCACGCCCTTCACACCGACAGGCGCGCTCGATCGCGACGGCGCCGGAAAGCTGGCCGAGCGGCTGATCACGGAGGGCTGCGACGGACTCGTGCTCGGCGGTACGACGGGCGAGTCGCCGACCCTCACCGACGCCGAGAAGGCGGAGCTGGTACGGGCCGTCCGGGAGGCCGTCGGCCCGCGGGCGACGATCGTCGCGGGCGTCGGCACCTTCGACACCCGGCACACCGTCGAACTGGCCCGCGCCGCCGAGAAGGCCGGCGCCGACGGCGCGCTGGTCGTGACGCCCTACTACTCCAGGCCCCCGCAGGACGCGCTGGAGGCCCACTTCCGGGAGGTCGCGGACGCGAGCGGACTGCCCGTCATGCTGTACGACATCCCCGGCCGCACCGGCACCCGCATCGAGCCCGAGACGATGATCCGGCTCGCGGACCACCCGCGGATCGTGGCCGTCAAGGACTGCTCCTACGACTTCCTCGGCACCCAGAAGGTGCTGGCGCGCACGGAACTGGCGTACTACGCGGGCTGCGACGAGCACATCCTCGCGCTGTACGCGGTGGGCGCGGCGGGCTGTGTCAGCACGGTGGCGAACGTCGTACCACGCGAAGTCGCCGACATCCTGGCGGCGTTCGACGCGGGCGACCCGGCACGCGCGGCCCGGCTCCAGCGACGGGCCACGCCCTTGATCGAGGCGACGACGGCGGCGGGCCTGCCCGGCACGGTCACCACCAAGGCACTCCTGAACGCACTCGGCCACCCCGCGGGCCCGGTACGCCCCCCACTACGCCCGGCCACCCCCGAAATCACGGCCCAACTCCTCACCCACTACACCCAGTTCACAACGACCTGAACAGCCCCCTTACCACAGAGCTGATGCGCCGGCCATTGGGCTCATCGGTCGCCGGGAGTAGGTCCTGCGCCCCAGGCGCGCTGCGCGCCTGCTTGGCTAGGGTCCGTTCTCATGGAGACCACAGGAATCGTTCGTCGCGGGACGGCGGAGCGTAGGCGCGACGCTCTGGCGCGGCTCGCTGCCGAGCGGGACGTATGGGTGTCGACGGCTCATCCTGATCACGGGCCGCACCAGGTGCCGCTGTGGTTCCTGTGGGACGGGCGAGCGGTGTGGATGTGCACCAGCGCCACTTCCGCGACCGCGCGGAACGTCCGCGAGGAGCCGCGCGTGCGTCTGGCGCTGCCTGACAGCTTCGACGTGGTGCTCCTCCAGGGTGAGGCGGAGTGCTTCCCGGACCAGAAGGTGCCCAAGGACGCAGCGGAGGCGTTCACCGCCAAGTTCGGCTGGGACCCGCGGACGGAGGAGGGTTCCTTCGTGTATGTGCGCGTGGCGCCGAAGAGCGTGCACACGTGGCGCGGCTCACCGGAACTACGCGGCAGAGTCATCATGCGCAACGGAACATGGCTGGAATAACGGCAAGTCCCACTCCTGTACGCCTCCCGGACCACCTGAGCTTCCCAAGGCTAGGGTTGCCTGATGGCCTCGGTGAAGCTGCGTCGCGGCGAGTGCCGCTTTCTCTGGTCTGCTGTCTGACGCGCCGGCCGAGGTCATGAGCTGATCCAAATCAGAACACCTGGGCGAGCTTCGCAGCAGAACCCCGGCGGCGCGTCAGGGTGTTGGTCGGTGGGCGGCCGTATGTCACGGCCGCCCGAGGTCAGTTGTGGGTGTGCAGGATCTCGTTCAGGCCGTCCCAGACCGCGTTGTTCGGGCGGGCCTCCACGGCGCCGGTGACCGAGTTGCGGCGGAAGAGGATGTTGGAGGCGCCGGAGAGCTCGCGGGCCTTGACGATCTGGCCGTCGGGCATGGTCACGCGGGTGCCCGCGGTGACGTACAGGCCGGCCTCCACGACACACTCGTCGCCGAGCGCGATGCCGACGCCCGCCTCGGCGCCGATCAGGCAGCGCTCGCCGATCGAGATGATCACGTTGCCGCCGCCGGACAGCGTCCCCATGGTGGAGGCGCCGCCGCCGATGTCCGAGCCGTCGCCGACGACGACGCCCGCGGAGATGCGGCCCTCGACCATGGAGGTGCCCAGAGTGCCCGCGTTGAAGTTCACGAAGCCCTCGTGCATGACCGTGGTGCCCTCGGCGAGGTGCGCGCCGAGGCGCACGCGGTCGGCGTCGGCGATGCGGACGCCCTTCGGCGCGACGTAGTCCGTCATGCGCGGGAACTTGTCGATCGAGGTCACCTGGAGGTGCAGGCCCTCGGCACGGGCGTTGAGCCGCACCTTCTCGATGTCGTCGACGGCGACCGGGCCGAGCGAGGTCCAGGCGACGTTGGCGAGGAAGCCGAAGATGCCGTCCAGGCTCTGCCCGTGCGGCTTGACCAGACGGTGCGAGAGCAGGTGCAGGCGCAGATAGACGTCGTGCGCGTCGATCGGCTTCTCGTCGAGGGAGGAGATGACCGTGCGCACCGCCACCACTTCGACGTTCCGGCGGGGGTCGGGGCCGACGGCCCGCGTGGCGCCCTCGCCGAGCAGCCGCTCGGCCTGCTCGGCCGACAGCGACTCGGTGCCGGCCGGACCGGGCTCGGCGACCAGTTCGGGCGCCGGGAACCAGGTGTCGAGAACGGTGCCGTCGGCGGCGACGGTGGCGAGACCGGCGGCCACGGCGCCGGTGGTACGAGGAGCAGTCGTGTCGGTCATGAGGGCAACCTAACGTGGGCGGGCCCGCACGGGCGAACCGGCGGAGCAGCATCTCAGCTGCCGGTCGGCGAAGCACCCCGAGCACCGGCCGGCGCAACACCCCAAGCACCAGTCGGCGACGCCCCAGGCACCGGCCGGCGCACCGCGTCCCTCCGGCACCAAAACGCCGCCGGCCCCGCCGGGCCAGGCCCAGGCACGACCCGGCCCGGCCCGGTCCCTCAGGGAATCACCCGCGCCAGTGCCTCCCGCGCATACTCCTCGTCGTACTCGCCGCCGGTCAGCAGCACCTGGAGGCAGATGCCGTCCATCAGGGCGAGCAGCGCACGGGCGGTCACCGGGTCGGTCCGGTTGGCCAGCCGCCGTGCCGTCTCCTCGGTCCACTCCGCGGCCACGGGCCGCAGCGCGGGGCGGCGCAGGGCCGCCAGATACAGCTCGTACTCCAGCTCGACGCCCGTGCGCTCGCCGCCCAGCCACTCCCCCAGCACCCGCGCGAGCCCGGCCGCCAGGTCGCCCTCGGTGTCGTCCGGTACGCCGCTGCCGACCAGCACCCCGGCGAACCCCTCGTTGGCCTGCCGCAGGGCCGCGACCAGCAGTTCGTCGAGGGTGGCGAAGTGGTACGTGGTGGAGCCGAGCGGTACGTCCGCCTCGGCCGCGACGGTCCGGTGGCTCAGCCCGGCGATGCCCTTCGCACCGACGACCCGGATCGCCGCGTCGATGATCCGCTGCCGCCGGTCCGGGTCGTGGCGCCGGGCCATCAGTGCGCGCCACCCAGGTTCAGGACCACGACGCCGCCGATGATCAGCAGCAGCCCGGTGATCTTCGTCGCGTTCAGCCCCTCCCCGAACAGCAGCAGCCCGAGCACCGCGATGGTCGCGGTGCCGACCCCGGACCAGATCGCGTACGCCGTGCCGATCGACAGGCTCTTCAGTGCCCGGGCGAGCAGCACGAAGGAGACGAGATAGCCGACCGCGGTCAGCAGCGCGGGCCCCGGCCTGCTGAGGCCGTCGCTGTACTTCATCGCGGTCGTGGCGGCCACCTCGGCCGCGATGGCTCCGGAGAGCAGCAGATACCCCATGTGTACGAGCGTACATAACGGTGCGCGGCCACTTCGGCCGGGTCGGCCGATCGCCCAACTCCGGTACAGCAGGCCCGAGCTGATGAAACGTCAGGCACCGACCGCTCGCTGAAACCCTCCCCGCCGGCTGCCCGGCTCCACTAGTGTTTCAGCCTCGATCACCTCGCCCCCACATCCCCGGCCGCCGCCCAGGGCGCCGCTGGAGGAACAGCGCATGCCAGAAACCACCCCCCGGCCACCGCGGCACCCGTCCTGGGAGCGCGGCTGGTCCCCCGACACGTCCCGGGCGCCGGGAACGCGAAGACTCTGGCTGGCCGGCGGGCTGGCCGCGGCCACGGTCGTGGCCTGTCTGACGGCGATATCCGTCGACCGCCCGCCCGCCGACGCGTCGTCGGCCCCGGTGCCGTCCGGGGCGCCCACAAACGCCGGCCCCGGACTGCTCTCCTTCGCCTCGCCCTCGTCGAGCACGACGGCCCCGCCGCGCGACGGCAGCGGCCCGACACCGGCCACGCCCACCACGTCCGCGCCGCGCACACCGGCGCCCGGCGACGGCACGCGGGCCGCCTCGGCTCCCTCGACTCCCTCGGCCCGCCCGTCCGGGCCCGGCGCCGCGCCCGGCGGCTCGTCCGGCGCCTCGCAGGGCTCCCCGCGCCTGCGGTCCGTCCGCTCGGTGAACTACCCCGACCGCTACTGGCACGTGAGCGGCGGCCTGGTCCGGCTCGATCCCGTCGGCTCACCCGCGGACCGCCGCGCCGCCACCTTCCGGCTGGTCGACGGCCTGGCCGACGGATCCTGCACCTCGTTCGCCACGGCCGACGGCGCCTATCTGCGCCACCGCGACTTCGTGCTGCGCGCCGAACGCGACGACGGCTCGGCGCTGTTCCGCAGGGACGCCACCTTCTGCCGGCGCCCCGCGGCCCGCTCCGGCGCGGTCGTGCTGGAGTCGGTGAACTACCCGGGCCGCCTTCTGCGCCACCGTGACTTCCGGCTCAGGCTCGACCCGTACCAGGACTCCGACCTGTACCGCGCGGACTCGGCGTTCCGTCTAGAGGACGGGCCGAGCTGAGCAGCCGGACCCCGCACAGACGTAAACGGCGGCACCCCGTAGGGTGCCGCCGTCAGCTTCCGCGAAAACCGTGCGGACGAGGTGAGGCGGGGCCTCAGACGTTGAATCCGAGCGCCCGCAGCTGCTCGCGGCCGTCGTCCGTGATCTTGTCGGGGCCCCACGGCGGCATCCAGACCCAGTTGATCCGCAGCTCGTTGACGAGGCCGTCCGTGGCGGACTTGGCCTGGTCCTCGATGACGTCCGTCAGCGGGCAGGCCGCCGACGTCAGGGTCATGTCGACGGTGGCGACGTTCGCCGACTCGTCGATGTGGATGCCGTAGATCAGGCCGAGATTGACGACGTCGATGCCCAGCTCGGGGTCCACCACGTCCATCAGGGCCTCGCGGAGCTCGTCCTCCGAGACCGGCTTCATCTCCACGGTGTCGCTCATGCCGTCTTCCTTTCGGCGTCGGCTCCGCCCAGCACCTGGGCCGTCGCGTCCTTCCACGCCATCCAGCTCAGGAGGGCGCACTTCACCCGGGCCGGGTACTTGGAGACACCGGCGAACGCGACCGCGTCCTCCAGGACGTCCTCCATCGCGTCGTCGGGCTCGATCCGGCCCTTGGACTGCATCAGCTCCAGGAAGGTCTCCTGGATCTTCTGCGCCTCGGCCAGCTCCTTGCCGACGAGGAGATCGTTCAGTACGGAGGCCGATGCCTGGCTGATGGAGCAGCCCTGGCCCTCGTACGAGACGTCCTCGATCGTCGTTCCGTCGTACTTCACGCGAAGGGTGATCTCGTCACCGCACGTCGGGTTCACATGGTGCACCTCGGCGTCGCCATCCCGCAGACCACGCCCGTGCGGGTGCTTGTAGTGGTCCAGGATGACTTCCTGGTACATGGAATCCAGCTTCATGCGATCGCTCGTCCCGTCAGCCGAAGAAGTTCCGTACGTGCTCCAGTCCGTCGACCAGCGCGTCGATCTCGGTCGGCGTGGAGTACAGATAGAACGACGCTCGCGTGGTCGCGGGAATTCCGTAGCGCAGGCAGACGGGGCGCGCGCAGTGGTGTCCGACGCGTACCGCGATGCCCAGCTCGTCGAGAACCTGTCCCACGTCGTGCGGATGGATGTCACCGAGCGTGAAGGAGATCGCCGCACCCCGGTCCTCGGCCGTGGCAGGGCCGATGATCCTCAGGTCAGGGACCTCGCCCAGCCGCTTCACCGCGTACTCGGTGAGCGCGTGCTCATGGGCGAGGACCTTGTCCATGCCGATCGCGTTGAGGTAGTCGATCGCCGCGCCCAGCCCGACCGCCTGCGCGATCGGCGGGGTGCCCGCCTCGAACTTGTGCGGGGCGGGAGCGTAGGTGGACGAGTGCATGGACACCGTCTCGATCATCTCGCCGCCGCCGAGGAACGGAGGCAGGTCCTCCAGCAGCTCCTGGCGGCCCCACAGCACGCCGATGCCGGTCGGACCGCACATCTTGTGGCCCGTGAAGGCCACGAAGTCGGCCTGCAGCGCCTGCACGTCCAGCGGCATGTGCGGGGCGGCCTGGGAGGCGTCGATGCAGACCAGGGCGCCGACCTCCTGGGCGCGGCGCACTATCGCCTCGACCGGGTTGACCGTGCCCAGGATGTTGGAGACCAGCACGAAGGAGACGATCTTCGTCTTCTCGGTGATGACCTCCTCGATGTCGGAGAGGTCGAGCCGGCCGTCGTCGGTGAGGCCGAACCACTTCAGCTTCGCGCCCGTGCGCTGCGACAGCAGCTGCCAGGGGACGATGTTGGAGTGGTGCTCCATCTCGGTGATGACGATCTCGGTGTCCTGGTCCACCCGGTAGGGCTCGTCGGCCCAGCCGAGCATGTTCGCCACGAGGTTCAGCGACTCGGAGGCGTTCTTGGTGAAGATCACCTCGTCGCGGCTGGGGGCGTTGATGAACTCCGCGACCTTGTCGCGCGCCCCCTCGTACAGCGCCGTGGCCTCCTCGGCGAGCACATGCACACCGCGGTGGACGTTGGCGTTGTGGCGCTCGTAGTACTCGCTCAGGGCGTCCAGTACCTGGCGCGGTTTCTGCGAGGTCGCCGCGTTGTCCAGGTACACGAGCTTCCTGCCGTCGTGGACCAGTCGGTCCAGGACGGGGAAGTCCTTGCGGATCGCCTCGGTGTCGAGGAGGCCCGGCAGCTGTGTCACGCGGATGCGCCACCCTTCACGTATGCCTCGTAGCCCTCGTTCTCCAGCTTGTCCGCGAGCTCGGGGCCGCCGGACTCGGCGATCCGGCCGTCGGCGAACACATGGACGTGGTCGGGCTTGATGTAGCGCAGAATGCGCGTGTAGTGCGTGATCAGCAGGGTGCCGACCTCGCCGGTCTCACGGACGCGGTTCACGCCCTCCGAGACGATCCGCAGGGCGTCGACGTCCAGCCCCGAGTCGGTCTCGTCGAGGATCGCGATCTTGGGCTTCAGCAGTTCCAGCTGAAGGATCTCGTGGCGCTTCTTCTCGCCGCCGGAGAAGCCCTCGTTGACGTTGCGCTCGGCGAAGGACGGGTCCATGTGGAGCCGTTCCATGGTCTCCTTGACCTCCTTCACCCAGGTACGCAGCTTGGGCGCCTCGCCGCGGATCGCGGTGGCGGAGGAGCGCAGGAAGTTGGAGACCGAGACGCCGGGGACCTCGACCGGGTACTGCATCGCCAGGAACAGGCCCGCGCGGGCGCGCTCGTCGACGGACATCTCCAGGACGTCCTCGCCGTCGAGCAGGACGGTGCCGCCGGTGATCGTGTACTTGGGGTGGCCCGCGAGCGAGTAGGCGAGGGTCGACTTGCCCGAGCCGTTGGGGCCCATGATGGCGTGCGTCTCGCCCTGCTTCACGGTGAGGTCGACGCCCTTGAGGATCTCCTTCGTGGCGTTGTCTGCCTCGACGGTGACGTGCAGGTCTCGGATTTCAAGCGTTGCCATGGGTGCCTCAGGACTCCTGGGTGAGGGAGACGAGCACGTCGTCCCCTTCGATCTTTACGGGGTATACGGGGACGGGGCGCGTCGCGGGGAGGGCGTCGGGCTTTCCGGAGCGGAGGTCGAAGCGCGAGCCGTGCAGCCAGCACTCGATGTGGCAGTCGTCGACCTCGCCCTCGGCGAGCGAGACGTTGGCGTGCGAGCAGATGTCGTTGATCGCGAACACCTCCCCCTCGGTCCTGACGACCGAGACGGGCGTGCTGTCGATCTCCACCCGCTTCGGGGTGTCCTCCTCCAGCTCGCTCAGCCCGCAGACGCGTACGAAGGCGCTCATGCGACCGACGCCTCCAGCTCCTCTTCGATCTTCGCGAGCAGGCGCTCCTCGATGTCCGCGACGCCGATCTGCTGGACCAGCTCGGCGAAGAAGCCGCGGACCACGAGGCGGCGTGCGTCGCGCTCCGGGATGCCGCGGGCCATCAGGTAGAACAGCTGCTCGTCGTCGAAGCGGCCGGTGGCGGAGGCGTGGCCGGCGCCGACGATCTCGCCGGTCTCGATCTCCAGGTTCGGCACCGAGTCGACGCGGGCGCCGTCGGTCAGCACCAGGTTCCGGTTCATCTCATAGGTGTCGGTGCCCTCGGCCTTGGCCTCGATCAGCACGTCCCCGATCCACACGGCGTGCGCGGCGTCGCCCTGGAGCGCGCCCTTGTAGGCGACGTTCGACTTGCAGTGCGGGGTGTTGTGGGTGACCAGGAGGCGGTGCTCCTGGTGCTGGCCGGCGTCCGTGAAGTACAGGCCGTACAGCTCGGCCTCGCCGCCGGGGCCCGTGTAGCTGACACGCGGGTGCAGGCGCACGACGTCGCCGCCGAAGGTGACGACGACCGACTTGAAGGAGGCGTCCCGGCCGACGAGGGCGTTGTGCTGCCCCACGTGCACGGCCTTGTCGTCCCAGTCCTGGACGGAGACGACGGTCAGCTTGGCGCCGTCGCCGAGGAGGTAGTCGACGTTGGCGGCGAGCACCGCGTCACCGGTGTGGTCGATGACGACGACGGCCTCCGCGAAGGCGCCCAGCTCGATGACCTGCTGGCCGAAGGCGGTGCCGCCCTCGCCGCGCACGGCGATGCGGATCGGCTCGGTCAGGACGGTCTCCTTGGGGACGGTCACCACCGATGCCTTCTCGAAGGCGGAGTACGCCTGGGCGGCGACGCGGTCCACCGGGGTGCCCGCGCGGCCGACCCGCGCGTCGTCGCGGCCGACGGTCTCGACGATGACGCCCTCGGGGGCCTCGACGTCCACCCGCACGCCGTCGCCGGTGGCGACCGCGCTGCCGTCGTGCAGGCCGCGCAGCCGCTCCAGCGGGGTGAAGCGCCACTCCTCCTCGCGGCCGTGCGGCACCGGGAAGTCCGCCACGTCGAAGGAGGGCGGCGCGCTCATACGGGTGGCGACGGTCGACTCGGCGGCCACCGCGATCTGGCCGGAGGTGGTGGAGCCCACCGGAATTGTCTGGGCCTCAGCCATGGCTGTCGTATTGCTCGCTTTCTTGCGTAGGGCTTGACGGGGACTGCGGGCCGGCGGCTCAGCCGACCGCGCCCTCCATCTGCAGCTCGATCAGCCGGTTGAGTTCCAGCGCGTACTCCATGGGCAGTTCCTTGGCGATCGGCTCGACGAAGCCACGCACGATCATCGCCATCGCCTCGAACTCGGACAGGCCGCGGCTCATCAGGTAGAACAGCTGGTCCTCGGAGACCTTGGAGACCGTCGCCTCGTGGCCCATGGACACGTCGTCCTCACGGACGTCGACGTACGGGTACGTGTCGGACCGGGAGATGGTGTCCACCAGCAGGGCGTCGCAGAGCACGTTGGACTTGGCGCCCGGGGCTCCCTCGCCGATCTCGATGAGACCGCGGTAGGAGGTGCGGCCGCCGCCGCGCGCCACCGACTTGGAGACGATGTTGGACGACGTGTTCGGCGCCATGTGGACCATCTTGGCGCCCGCGTCCTGGTGCTGGCCCTCGCCGGCGAAGGCGATGGACAGGGTCTCGCCCTTGGCGTGCTCGCCCATCAGGTAGACGGCCGGGTACTTCATCGTCACCTTGGAGCCGATGTTGCCGTCGATCCACTCCATGGTCGCGCCCTCGTAGGCCACGGCGCGCTTGGTGACCAGGTTGTAGACGTTGTTCGACCAGTTCTGGATGGTGGTGTAGCGGCAGCGGGCGTTCTTCTTGACGATGATCTCGACGACCGCGGAGTGCAGCGAGTCCGACTTGTAGATCGGTGCCGTGCAGCCCTCGACGTAGTGCACGTAGGCACCCTCGTCGACGATGATCAGGGTCCGCTCGAACTGGCCCATGTTCTCGGTGTTGATACGGAAGTACGCCTGGAGCGGGATCTCCACGTGCACGCCCGGCGGGACGTAGATGAAGGAGCCGCCGGACCACACGGCGGTGTTCAGCGAGGCGAACTTGTTGTCACCGGCGGGGATGACGGTCCCGAAGTACTCCTTGAAGAGCTCCGGGTGCTCCTTCAGGGCGGTGTCGGTGTCGAGGAAGATGACGCCCTGCTCCTCCAGGTCCTCGCGGATCTGGTGGTAGACGACCTCCGACTCGTACTGCGCGGCGACACCGGCCACGAGGCGCTGCTTCTCCGCCTCGGGGATGCCGAGCTTGTCGTACGTGTTCTTGATGTCCTCGGGCAGGTCCTCCCAGGACTCCGCCTGCTTCTCCGTGGAGCGCACGAAGTACTTGATGTTGTCGAAGTCGATGCCCGACAGGTCCGAGCCCCAGTTCGGCAGGGGCTTCTTCTCGAAGAGCCGCAGGCCCTTGAGGCGCAGCTTGGTCATCCACTCCGGCTCGGACTTCTTCGCCGAGATGTCCCGGACGACCTCGTCGTTCAGGCCGCGCTTCGCCGCGGCACCGGCCTCGTCGGAGTCGGCCCAGCCGTATTCGTACGTGCCCAGGCCCTCAAGTTCGGGGTGGGCAGTCTCCGTGGGGAGAGTCATGCGGGGTTCCTCCCGGCCGTGCTAGCAGATGCGTCAGTGGAAATCTTGGGGATGAACGTCGTGCAGACGCCGTCGCCGTGGGCGATGGTCGCCAGCCGCTGGACATGCGTTCCGAGCAGTTCGGCGAAGATCTCCGTCTCCGCCTCGCACAGCTGCGGGAACTGCTCGGCGACGTGGGCGACCGGGCAGTGGTGCTGGCACAGTTGCTCGCCGACCGGTGCGCTGCGCGCCGTAGCAGCGTACCCGTCGACGCTCAGGGCCTTGGCCAGGGCTTCGGCGCGTTTGTCGGGCGTGGCGGCCTCGATCGCCTTGCGGTAGGCGCCGGCCTGCGCGGCGATCCGGGCGCGGGCGAAGGCGGCGACCGCCTCCGGGCCGCCCTCCCGGTCCGCGATCCAGCGCAGCGCGTCCGCGGCGAGCTTGTCGTACGACTGGTCGAAGGCGTCGCGGCCGCAGTCGGTGAGCGCGAAGACCTTGGCCGGGCGGCCACGGGTCCGCGCCCCGTACACCCGCTGCTCGCGCGCCTCGACGACGTCGTCGGCGGCCAGGGCGTCCAGGTGCCGGCGCACGGCGGCCTGGGTCAGTCCCAGCCGTCCCGCCAGCTCGGCGACGGTCGACGGGCCGTGGTCCAGGATGGACCGCGCGACCCGGTTGCGCGTGGAACGATCCGAGCGCACCCCGGCCGCGAGCTCTTCCTGGGGGGTACCCCTGGGGGTCTCCCGAGCCTCGCCGACGTTTTTCACAACGCCATTGTTGCGTAATTCCTCAGAGCCTGACAAGCCGCGTCCCGCCGAGCGGACGGTGCCCTGGGTCACTTAGGCATACCTAATCCGACCTGCGGAAACGATCTTTGATCGATCGTCGCAGGCCAATTCGATGGCGGCGCGGCACCGCGTCCGGCAGACTCCCGGGCCATGCCCGACACCGTGAACGGCCCGCTCGTCACCCGCGACACCGTCTCCGCGCGGCTGCGCGCGCTCGGCGTCGAACCCGGCGAGATCCTGCTGGCGCACTCCTCGCTCAGCTCGCTCGGCTGGGTGTGCGGCGGCGCCGTCGCGGTGGTCCAGGGGCTGCTCGACGCCCTCGGACCGCACGGCACCCTCGTGGTGCCCGCCCAGTCCGGCGACCTGTCCGATCCGGCCGTCTGGCGCAGCCCGCCGGTGCCCGAGCAGTGGTGGGAGACCATCCGGGCCACGATGCCCCGCTACGACCCGCGCACCACGCCCACCCGCGGGGTCGGCGTGATCCCGGAGACCGTACGGACCTGGCCGGGCGCCCTGCGCAGCGCGCACCCGCACACCTCCTTCGCCGCGCTCGGCCCGCACGCCGCCGAGATCGTCGCCGGACACGCGCCCGACTGCCGGCTCGGCGAGCGAAGTCCGCTGGCCCGGCTGGAAAAGCTGGGCGCCCGGGTACTGCTGCTCGGCGCGGGCTACGCCAGCTGCACCGCCTTCCACCTGGCCGAGTACCGCATACCGGCCCCGCTGGTCGAGGTGGGCCGCCCCGGCCCAGACGGCTGGGAGCGGGTCACCGAGGTGTCGATCAGCTCGGACCGCTTCGACGAACTGGGCCACGACTTCGAACGGGACCGGCCCGTCCTGCGGGGCACGGTGGGCGCAGCCGACGCGCGGCTGTTCCCGCTGGCGGACGCCGTGGCGTACGCCGAACGGTGGCTGTCGGTGCACCGGCCCCGCGAGGACGAGTTCCCGCACCCGCCGGTCTGAGAGCCGGGCGGCGTCCCTAGACTCTGGAGCCATGCGCAGTGAGCCCGCCCGCCCGTCTCCCGACCACCCCTCAGGGAGACGCTTCGTGTCGCACCCGGTCATCGAGGTCAAGTCCCTGGTGAAGCGGTACGGCACGAAGACCGCGGTGAACGGCCTCGACCTGGTGGCCGGTGCGGGCGTGACCGCCGTGCTCGGCCCCAACGGGGCGGGCAAGACGACCACGATCGAGACCTGCGAGGGATACCGGAGGCCGGACGCGGGCACCGTGCGCGTCCTCGGCCTCGACCCGGTGCGGGACTCCGGCGCGCTGCGCCCCCGCATCGGCGTGATGCTCCAGTCCGGCGGGGTGTACTCGGGCGCACGGGCCGACGAGATGCTGCGTCATGTGGCGGCGCTGCACGCCCGCCCGCTGGACGTGGACGCGCTCATCGAACGGCTCGGCCTCGGCGGCTGCGGGCGCACCAGCTACCGGCGGCTGTCGGGCGGACAGCAGCAGCGGCTCGCGCTCGCCATGGCCGTCGTGGGACGCCCGGAACTGGTCTTCCTGGACGAGCCGACGGCCGGACTCGACCCGCAGGCCCGGCACGCCACCTGGGACCTGGTCGCCGACCTGCGCGCCGACGGTGTCTCCGTGATCCTCACGACGCACCACATGGAGGAGGCCGAGCGGCTCGCCGACGACGTCGCCATCATCGACGACGGGCGGGTCATCGCCCAGGGCTCCCCCGACGAGCTGTGCCGCGGCGGCGCCGAGAACACGCTGCGCTTCACCGGGCGGCCGGGCCTCGACGTGAGTTCCCTGCTGAAGGCGCTCCCGGCGGACTGCGCCGCGGCCGAGCTGACGCCGGGCTCCTACCGGGTCGTCGGCAAGGTCGATCCGCAGCTGCTGGCGACGGTGACCTCGTGGTGCGCCCAGCACGGTGTGATGCCGGACCGGATCTCCGTCGAACGGCACACCCTCGAAGACGTCTTCCTGGAACTGACGGGCAAGGAGCTGCGCTCGTGACCACCGTGGGCACCTACACCCCCGCGCCCGGCGCGGCTCCCCTGCCCCGCATGATCGCGGCCCAGGCCGCGTTCGAGACCCGGCTGCTGCTGCGCAACGGCGAGCAACTGCTGCTGACGGTCGTGATCCCGACACTGCTGCTCGTGCTGTTCGGCTCGGTGGACATCGTGGACACCGGCGCGGGCAGGGCGGTGGACTTCCTCACGCCCGGCATCCTGGCGCTCGCCGTGATGTCGACGGCGTTCACCGGCCAGGCCATCGCCACCGGCTTCGAACGGCGTTACGGCGTGCTGAAGCGGCTGGCGTCCTCGCCGCTGCCGCGCTGGGGACTGATGACCGCGAAGACCGCGTCCGTGCTGGTCACGGAGGTCCTTCAGGTGGTGTTGCTGACGGCGATCGCCTTCGCGCTCGGCTGGTCGCCGCACGGCGGGGCGGGCGCCGTGGCCGCCGTGCTGCTCCTGCTCGTCCTGGGCACGGCCGCCTTCTCGGGCCTCGGGCTGCTGATGGCGGGCACGCTGAAGGCGGAGGCGACGCTGGCCGCCGCCAATCTGGTCTTCCTGCTGCTGCTCGTCGGGGGCGGTGTGATCGTCCCGCTGGAGAAGTTCCCCTCCGGCGCCCAGGACGTGCTCGCGCTGCTGCCCGTCACGGCGCTGTCGGACGGGCTGCGGGACGTGCTCCAGCACGGGGCCGGGATGCCGTGGGGCGACCTGGGGATCCTGGCCGGCTGGGCGGTCGTGGGGCTGGCCGCGGCCGGACGGTTCTTCCGCTGGGAGTGACCGGCTCGCCGCGGTCCGCGCGTACGCCGTGAGGGCGGCGCAGGCACGAGGCCGGCGCGGCTTTGCGGTGGCGCCGGGCGGCCGGAGTGCGGACCCTCGTGAACGCGTGCACAAGCGGCGCCCTACGATGGTGCGCGTGCCAAAGCTGACCCGCGCCGATGCCGCAGCGGCCGTGCGCAACCCGCTCGCCTTCATCGCCGAACGCTGGACCCCGAACCCCCGGACGGTCCAGCGGGCGGCGCTCATCGCCCTCGTCATGTCGGTGGTCATCGTGGTCACCGGCGGTGCCGTCCGGCTGACCGGCTCGGGCCTCGGCTGCCCGACCTGGCCCACCTGCACCGACGACTCACTGACCACGACCCGGGCCATGGGCCTGCACGGCGTCATCGAGTTCGGCAACCGCATGCTCACCTATGTGCTGTGCGCGGCCGTGGGCTGGGCGATCATCGCCGCCCGCGCGCAGAAGCCGTGGCGACGCGGCCTCACCCGGCTGGGCTGGGCGCAGTTCTGGGTGGTCATGGGCAACGCGGTGCTCGGCGGCATCGTCGTCCTGGTCGGGCTGAACCCGTACACGGTCGCGGCCCACTTCCTGCTGTCCACCGCGCTCATCGCCGTCGCCACCGTGATGTGGCAGCGCAGCCGCGAGGGCGACGGGCCGCCGCGCCCGCTGGTCGGCAAGGCCGTGGAGCAGCTGGTGCGGGTCCTGGTGACCGCGTCCGTCCTGCTGATCGCCGTCGGCACGGTGGTGACCGGGGCCGGACCGCACGCGGGCGACTCCAGCGAGGTCGACCGGATCCCCATCGACTGGGAGAACATCGCCGAAGTGCACGCCGTGCTCGCCTGGATCGTGGTGACGCTGTCCTTCGCCCTGTGGTTCGTCCTCAAGGCGGTCGACGCGCCCAAGGGCCCGCGGGACCGCACGCGCGAGCTGTTCATCGTGCTGCTGTGCCAGGGCGCGATCGGCTACGTCCAGTACCTCACGCATCTGCCCGAGGTCCTGGTGGGCGCACACATGCTGGGCTCCTGTGTGATGTGGATCTGGGTGCTGCGCGTGCAGCTGTCGCTGCGGGAGCGCCCCGAGGCGACGGCCCCGCTGCCGGGCCCCTCCCGGGAGACCCCGGTCGCCACGCGCGCATGACCCAGCCGGACGCGCGCGAGGGCGCGTGTGCCAGGCCCACATGTGGGCGGACACCACAGGCGCGTACGTAGGCGGCCACCACGAGCGCATGCGTGGGCGGGTGTGGTGCTCGCCCACACGTGGGCGAGCACCACAGGGACACGTGTGTTGCATCCCCATGTGTGGGCGAGGGCCGCAGGTGTGCGTGTGGGGGTGTCTCAGTCACCCAGGCCGTAGACGCGGCCCGCGTTCTCCGCCGCGATCAGGCCGGCCACCCGTTGTGCATCCCCCAGCGACCAGGCGCCCTCGGCGACCCAGGTGCCCAGCACCCGCCCCAGCGCCTCGCGGAACAGGCTGGCGCCCACGACGTGCAGTTCGGGCAGCCCGTGTGCACCGCTGGAGAAGAGGATCTTGCCGAACGGTGCCAGTTCCAGGATCTCCGCGAGGACACTGGCCGCCCGGGCGCCGGTGCGCACCAGCGCGGCACCGGAGTCGGCGTACACATGCGGGAACACCCCGGCCAGATGGGCGGCCTGCCGGTGGTACGGGTAGCCGTGCAGCAGCACGAGGTCCGTGCCGAGGCCCGCGGTGGCCCGCACGAAGTCGGTCAGCAGCACCGGGTCCGTGCGGTCGATGCGCGAGCGCGGCTCGCCGAGCCCGGCGTGCAGTTGGAGCGGCAGGCCGGAGGCGACTGCGATCCACAGCACATGGCGCAGCAGCACCGGATCGTCGAGTTCTCCGCCGACCCGGCGCTCGGCCAGCCAGCGTCCCGCCGCCCCGCGCACCTCGCCGGGCCCGGGCGGCTCCGGTGCGAGCGCAAGCCCGTGCCGCACCCCCGCGACGGAGGTGAAGGCGACGGCGTTCGCGGCGGCCCCGTGCACCGATTCGGCGAGGTTGGCGAGGAAGGACTCGACGGTGCCCGAGGTGTCGGCGACCTGCTCGGCGAGGAGTTCCAGGCGCACGATCTCGCGGGCCTCGGCGGCACCGGCGTACGCCATCTCGTCGGGGCCCGTGAGGTCGCCGGCCAGTCCCGTGTCGACGAGGTAGGTGGTGATGCCGCTGCCCCGCAGCAGCCTGCGGCCCGCCTCCAGCACGCCGAGTTCACGGCGCCGGGCGAGATAGCTCGCCGGCGGGCAGTGCGGTTCGAGGCCGAGCAGCGGGGGGCACCAGCGGCGCACGGCGAAGCCGGTCTGTGTGTCGAAGAGCGTGGTGCCCGGGGCGGGCGGCCCCTCGGTGTGGGCGAGCTGGGCCTCGAAGGTGCCGAGGCCCAGTTCGGTGCGGAGCACTCCGTGGCAGTACTGGTCCACCAGGGACGGCGTCTCGATCATCCGGGCTCCCCGTTGTGGACGGTGTGCGTGCCTACCGTCTTAACGGGTGAACCGGACTGAGGTCGCGGCCCGGCCCGGGAGCGTGGCTCGTCCGGCGGGCACGGGCCGCCCGCGGCTGCCCGCGCGGTCTCCCGCCTGCCTCAGGAGGCCCAGGTCAGCCCCCGATCTGGAGGCCCGCCATCCGCTTCCACTCGTAGGCGCCCGTCCTCACCTTCGCCGCGAACTCGCCGTCGAAGGACTCGTGGGCCGTGATGCCGGACTTCGCCACCGCCTGCTCGGCGATCTCGTACGTCGGGGCCACCAGGTCGCCCCAGCCGCCGTCCTCACCCACGAGCACGATCCGGGCACCGCGTTCGCCGAGGTAGGCGACCTGGCCCTCGGCGCCGCCGTGGGCCTTGGCGAAGGCGCCGATCCGCCGTGCGAGGCGCGCCGCCGTGCGCTCGGCCTTCTGGTCAACCTGCTGCGTGTCTGCCATGGCCAGGATGCTACTCACGAGTAGACCGGCTGGCGAGAGCGGCACCCTGTGACCTGTGCCGGCACGGGACGTGATGGTGCCGGAGGCAACGTGACCTGGGTCAGCGCAGGAAGGGGTCCACCGCGACCGCCACGAACAGCAGCGACACATAGGTGATCGACCAGTGGAACAGGCGCATCTCCTTGAGCTTCGCGCCCGTCACCTCGGCCTTCGCCCGGTGCTGGAGCGCGTGCGCCTCCCACAGCCACCAGCCGCCCGCCGCCAGGGCGACCAGCGTGTAGAACCAGCCCGTGTAACCGAGGGGGGTGAGGAGCAGCGAGACGGCGACCATCACCCAGCTGTAGAGGACGATCTGCCTGGCGACCACCTTGTTGGAGGCGACCACGGGCAGCATCGGCACGCCCACGCGCGCGTAGTCGTCCTTGACCTTCATGGACAGCGGCCAGTAGTGGGGCGGCGTCCAGAAGAACATGACAAGGAAGAGGATGACCGGCGCCCAGGACATCGAGTCGGTGACGGCCGACCAGCCGATGAGCACCGGCATGCAGCCGGCGATGCCGCCCCAGACGATGTTCTGCGACGTGCGCCGCTTGAGGATCATCGTGTAGACGACGACATAGAAGAGGAGCGCTCCGAGTGACAGCCAGGCGGACAGCCAGTTGACGGTCAGCCCGAACAGCAGCGTCGAGACGACCGCCAGCGTGATGCCGAACGCGAGGCATTCCCGGGGGCTCACCATGCCGGTGACCACCGGGCGCTGCGAGGTGCGGTCCATGAGCGCGTCGATGTCGCGGTCGATGTACATGTTCAGCGCGTTGGCGCCGCCCGCGGAGAGATAGCCACCGAGGCAGGTGAGCAGGACCAGACCGAGGTCCGGCACTCCCTGCTGCGCCAGGAACATCACCGGAACGGTGGTGATCAGCAGCAGCTCGATGATCCGCGGCTTGGTCAGCGCCACGAAGGCCCTGACACGGGCCCCGAACGGCCGGCGGACCGGGCTCTGGCTCGCACCGATTACCCCCGCTGGACGGGATTCGACGGCCGTCACGCACACCCCTGACAGAGACTCCCAGCAAGCCTCCCCCCGTGAAGTCCCGGTAAAGGCTCGCGCGTACCACGCCACTGTAGACGTTGCCCATACCTCGGCCTTCGCGGGGGTGGGGTCGTGTTCACGGGACTGGGAAGACATACGTATGTCGGCTCGATTGAGCAGTCAGATGAGCGGGTCCGTATTCAGTTGCCGAATGTCGTACAACCCGGTCGGGAGGCGGATCCCCGCGAGTCCCGGCAGTCTGGAATGTGGGGAGAAAACGCGCGTACTCACGGGGGTAGGCTCGACAACGGCCGGTGGGCGCCCAGTGCACCGGCATTCGACATGTGGAGAGGAGCCCTGACTCAGGGTGAGCACCAAGCCGACCACTACAGACCTCGACTGGACCGAGTTGGACCAGCGGGCGGTGGACACCGCGCGCGTCCTGGCCGCCGATGCCGTACAGAAGGTCGGCAACGGCCATCCCGGTACCGCG
>NZ_JBIWKB010000018.1:0-150680 GCF_044765425.1 Streptomyces sp. NPDC102462
ACGACGGAGCGAGTTGCCGAGGGTGTAGCCGAAGCCCGGCTCCAGCGGCTCGATCACGAACCGGGAACGGAACTCGTCGACGACCTCTTCGGTCAACGAGGGACGCTGAGCGATCAGCATGTGTGGATCAGATCCTTCTTTCGTGGACGCCCGCTATTTGACGTCCGACGGAAACCGCACCCGTGGAAAGTGCGGGTACTGCAAGGGTACGGGCGGCACGACCGTATGGAGCCGAACCGCCCGGAGCCCAGAGCCTCAGTGCCTCAGACGCGGCGACGCTTCGGCGGGCGGCAGCCGTTGTGCGGGGTCGGCGTGACGTCCTGGATGGAGCCGACCTCAAGGCCCGTGGCCTGCAGGGAGCGGATCGCGGTCTCGCGACCGGAACCCGGGCCCTTCACGAACACGTCGACCTTGCGCATGCCGTGCTCCTGGGCGCGGCGGGCGGCCGACTCGGCGGCCATCTGCGCGGCGAACGGCGTGGACTTCCGGGAGCCCTTGAAGCCGACGTGGCCGGCGGAGGCCCAGGAGATCACATTGCCGGACGGGTCCGTGATCGAAACGATCGTGTTGTTGAACGTGCTCTTGATGTGCGCGTGGCCGTGAGCGACGTTCTTCTTTTCCTTGCGGCGCACCTTCTTGGCAGCGCCCTGACGTCCCTTGGGGGGCATCCTCTAACTCCTACGGGAGGTGGTCGGTCCTACAGCGAAGACCGTGGACAGGTGTCCGCTGCGGACTACTTCTTGCCCGGCTTCTTCTTGCCGGCGATGGCGCGACGCGGGCCCTTGCGGGTGCGGGCGTTGGTGCTGGTGCGCTGACCGCGGACGGGCAGACCGCGACGGTGACGGAGACCCTGGTAGCAGCCGATCTCCACCTTGCGGCGGATGTCGGCCTGAATCTCACGACGGAGGTCACCCTCGGTCTTGATGTTGTTATCGACGTACTCGCGGATCGCGACCAGCTGCTCCTCGGTCAGGTCGCGAACGCGGGTGTTCGGGTCGACGCCGGTCGCTGCCAGCGTCTCCTGCGAGAGCGTCCGGCCGATGCCGAACACGTAGGTGAGGGCGACCTCCACGCGCTTTTCGCGCGGGATGTCAACACCGGAAACGCGTGCCATTCAATGGCTCCAGTTACTTGTCGGAGGTCTTCCACAGGACCGGATCCCAGCCGCCGTACCAGGTACGAACTGGGTCCCCGGCCTCCGAGCCGGGGGTGTCGGAACCGAACGGCTCCGGGCCCTGCGTATGAACAATTCAGCTTGCGTCGCGCGAAGTCCTGCGTGATGCAGAGGTGCGGTCCTGTGTCAGCCCTGGCGCTGCTTGTGGCGCGGGTTCTCGCAGATGACCATGACCCGGCCGTGACGGCGGATCACCCTGCACTTGTCGCAGATCTTCTTGACGCTCGGCTTGACCTTCATGGGATGTGAGGTTCTCCGGGTCAGTGCCATCGCCCCGGCGGGCCGGGGCGCGGGCAAGATCTACTTGTAGCGGTAGACGATCCGGCCACGCGTCAGGTCGTACGGAGACAGCTCCACCACGACCCGGTCGTCAGGGAGGATGCGGATGTAGTGCATACGCATCTTGCCGCTGATGTGTGCCAGGACCTGGTGGCCGTTCTGGAGCTCGACCTTGAACATGGCGTTCGGAAGAGACTCGACGACAGTGCCCTCGATCTCGATGGCACCTTGCTTCTTGGCCACGCTTCGCCCTTCGAATCGACTACCTTGATCGACTCCCTCGCGTCCCTTGCGGGCACATGCGGACATGCGGATGCACGAGAGCCGACGAGTCAGTCTACGTCAGCGCCCCCGGAAAGACGAATCGGGGAAGTCTGCCCCGCACCGGAGATCGTTAAGCGAGCGGGTCGGGGGCGGCGGTGATGCCGTACTCCGCCAGCTTGGCCCGGCCGCCGTCCGGGGCGGTCAGCACCAGCGGCCCCTGCTCGGTCAGCGCGACGGAGTGCTCCCAGTGGGAGGACCAGGTGCCGTCGGTGGTGATGACCGTCCAGTTGTCCTGGAGCACCTCGGTCTTCGCGGTGCCGAGGGAGACCATCGGCTCGATGGCCAGGCAGAAGCCGGGGACCAGCTTGGGGCCCTTGCCGCGCTTGCGGTCGACGTAGTTCAGCAGGTGCGGGTCCATGTGCATCTCGGTGCCGATGCCATGGCCGCCGTAGTCCTCGATGATCCCGTAGCGGCCGCCGCCGGGCTTGGGCTGGCGGCGGATGTACGTCTCGATGGCCCGGGAGACATCGACGAGCCGGTTGCCCTGCCGCATCGCCGCGATCCCGGCCCACATCGACTCCTCGGTCACCCGGGACAACTCGACCAGTTCCGGGGCGTGACCGGAGCCCACGAAGGCCGTGTAGGCGGCGTCGCCGTGCCAGCCGTCCACGATCGCGCCGCAGTCGATCGAGATGATGTCGCCGTCCTTGAGGACGACCTCGTCGGAGGGGATGCCATGGACGACGACCTCGTTGACCGAGGTGCAGATGGTGGCCGGGAAGCCGCCGTACCCGAGGAAGTTCGGCGTGGCGTTGTGCTCGGCGAGCACCTTGCGCGCCACCTCGTCCAGGTCCTTGGTGCTGGCGCCGGGCACGGCGGCCTCCCGGGTGGCCGCGTGGATCGCGGCGACGACCAGCCCCGCCGCACGCATCCTGGCGATCTGCTCGGGGGTCTTGATCTGCACCATGGGGGGCCTGCGCTCTCCGTCACTCGCGACAAACGGTTACTGCACAACACTACGGCCGCGGCGCCCTGGGGGTCCCCCCGGATCGGGTCCGGGGGAGGGCACCGCGGCCGGAACGGTACGAGGGGGCTACTTGGCGGCCTCGTCCCGCTTGAGCGCTTCCAGCGCCCGGCGGGTGATCTCGTCCACCGGGCCCAGGGCGGAGATCGTCACGACCAGGCCCTGCGCCTTGTAGTAGTCGATGATCGGCTCGGTCTGCGTGTGGTAGACCTCCAGCCGCTTGCGGACGGTGCCCTCCGAGTCGTCGTCACGCTGGTACAGCTCGCCGCCGCAGACGTCGCAGACGCCTTCCTTCTTCGGCGGGCTGTAGGTGACGTGGAAGACGTGCTCCGACTTGTTGCGGCAGGTACGCCGGCCGGCGATCCGCTTGACCACCTCGTCCTCGGGGACTTCGAGGTCGAGTACCGCGTCCAGCGTGACGTTCTCGTTCTCCAGCAGTTCGTCCAGCGCCTCGGCCTGGGAGACGTTCCGCGGGAAGCCGTCGAGCAGGAAGCCGTTCTCGGCGTCCTGCTGCTCCATGCGGTCCTTGGCCATCGCGATGGTGACCTCGTCGGGGACGAGGTTGCCGGCGTCCATGTAGGACTTCGCGAGTTTCCCCAGCTCCGTCTGCTGGCTGATGTTGGCCCGGAACAGGTCGCCCGTGGAGATGTGCGGGATGCGCAGTTCTTCGGAAAGACGCACGGCCTGCGTTCCCTTACCGGCACCCGGCGGCCCGACGAGGACGATTCGCATCAGCGGAGGAACCCTTCGTAATTGCGCTGCTGGAGCTGGCTCTCGATCTGCTTCACCGTTTCGAGACCGACACCCACGATGATCAGGATGCTGGTGCCACCGAAGGGGAAGTTCTGGCTTGCCCCGAAGCCAACCAACGCCATCGTCGGTACGAGAGCGATCAGGCCCAGATACAGCGAACCCGGCCAGGTGATCCGGTTGAGCACGTACGACAGGTACTCAGCGGTCGGTCGGCCAGCCCGGATGCCCGGGATGAAGCCACCATACTTCTTCATGTTGTCGGCGACTTCTTCGGGGTTGAAGGAGATCGCCACGTAGAAGAACGCGAAGAAAACGATCAGCAAGAAGTAGAGGGTGATGTAGATCGGGTGGTCGCCCTTGGTCAGGTTCGCGGTGACCCACTGTTTCCAGCCGGAGTTGCCGCCGGCGAACTGGGCGATCAGGGCCGGGATGTAGAGCAGCGAGGACGCGAAGATGACGGGGATCACACCCGCCTGGTTGACCTTCAGCGGAATGTACGTGGACGTACCGCCGTAGGAGCGACGTCCGATCATGCGCTTCGCGTACTGCACGGGGATGCGGCGCTGGGCCTGCTCGACGAAGACGACGAGCGCGACCATGACCAGGCCGACCGCGATGACGGTGCCGAACTCGATCCAGCCGTCGGCGAGGGTGCCCTGCTTCTTGATCGCCCACAGCGCGGACGGGAAGGTCGCGGCGATCGAGATGAACATCAGGATCGACATGCCGTTGCCGATGCCGCGGTCGGTGACCAGCTCGCCCAGCCACATGACGACGGCCGTACCCGCGGTCATGCAGATGACCATCGTGATGGTGGTGAAGATCGCCTGGTCGGGGACGATGCTCGACGCGACGGTGCAGCCAGAGAACAGGGCGCCGCTGCGGGCGGTGGCCACCAGGCCGGTGCCCTGCAGGATGGCGAGCGCCACCGTCAGGTACCGGGTGTACTGGGTGATCTTGGCCGTGCCGGCCTGGCCCTCCTTCTTGAGGGCTTCCAGGCGCGGGATGACCACGGTCAGCAGCTGCAGGATGATGCTCGCCGTGATGTACGGCATGATGCCGAGGGCGAAGACGGTGATCTGCAGCAGCGCGCCGCCGCTGAACATGTTGACGAGACCGAAGAGGCCCTGGTTGCCGGATGCCTCGTTCACGCACTGCTGGACGGCTTGGTAGTTGACGCCGGGGATCGGGATGTGGGTACCGACCCGGTAGACCACGATGATGCCCAGCGTGAAGAGCAGCTTCTTGCGCAGGTCGGGCGTCTTGAACGCCCGGGCGAACGCGGTGAGCACGGTGCCTCCTGCGACCCCCGCGCAACTGCGTCAAGGGTGACGGTCTTGAGGTTCGACGAATACGTAACGGTCAACTGCCGATCAGAGTGCCCCATGGGAAGCACCCAGTGAAAGTGGGCAGTGCAGGCAACCTTACCGGCGACACCGCCCCCCTTGGAACGACCAACCGGGGATACCCCATTTGTGGAGCATCCCCGGTCGGGTCGTTCAGGTCATCGAGACGTCCGATTGGGTCAGACGAGCTCGGTGACGGTGCCGCCGGCGGCGGTGATCTTCTCCTTGGCGGAGCCGGAGACGGCATCGACCGTCACCTGCAGCGCCACGGAGACCTCACCCTGGCCGAGCACCTTGACGAGGCTGTTCTTGCGAACGGCGCCCTTGGCCACCAGGCCCTCGACCGTGACCTCGCCACCCTCGGGGTAGAGCGCGGCCAGCTTGTCGAGGTTCACGACCTGGTACTCGGTCTTGAACGGGTTCTTGAAGCCCTTCAGCTTCGGGAGGCGCATGTGCAGCGGCATCTGGCCGCCCTCGAAGCGCTCCGGAACCTGGTAGCGGGCCTTGGTGCCCTTGGTACCACGACCGGCCGTCTTACCCTTCGACGCCTCACCACGACCGACACGGGTCTTGGCGGTCTTGGCGCCCGGGGCGGGACGGAGGTTGTGGATCTTGAGCGGGTTCTGCTCCGCCATGATCAGTCGACCTCCTCGACCGTCACGAGGTGGCGGACGGTGTGCACCATGCCGCGGAACTCGGGACGGTCCTCCTTGACGACCACGGTGTTGATCCCCTTGAGACCAAGCGACCGCAGGGTGTCACGGTGGTTCTGCTTGCTGCCGATGTAGGACTTGACCTGCGTGATCTTCAGCTGAGCCATCACGCACCCGCCCCGGCACGCGCACGCAGCAGGGCCGCGGGGGCCACGTCCTCCAGGGGCAGACCGCGGCGGGCCGCGATCTCCTCGGGACGCTGCAGGCCCTTCAGGGCCGCCACGGTCGCGTGCACGATGTTGATCGCGTTGTCGGAGCCGAGCGACTTCGACAGCACGTCGTGGATGCCGGCGCACTCCAGGACGGCACGCACGGGACCACCGGCGATCACACCGGTACCCGGCGAGGCCGGCTTGAGGAGCACGACACCGGCGGCCTTCTCACCCTGGATGGGGTGCGGGATGGTGCCCTGGATCCGGGGGACCTTGAAGAAGTGCTTCTTGGCCTCCTCGACACCCTTGGCGATGGCGGCCGGCACCTCCTTGGCCTTGCCGTATCCGACACCGACGGTGCCGTCACCGTCGCCCACCACGACCAGCGCGGTGAAGCTGAAGCGACGACCACCCTTCACAACCTTGGCGACGCGGTTGATCGCGACGACGCGCTCGACGTACGCGGTCTTCTCGGCGGCAGCAGCGCCGCCGTCACGGCCCTTCCGGTCCCGCCGCTCGCCGCCACCGGCACCGCTTCCGCGGCGCTGGGGTCCAGCCATTGGATTACCTCTCTCTTTCCGCTAGCTACAAGCGGCTCAGAACTTGAGCCCGGCTTCGCGGGCGGCGTCCGCCAGGGCGGCGATGCGCCCGGCGTACTGGTTGCCACCACGGTCGAACACGACGGCCTCGACACCGGCGGCCTTGGCACGCTCGGCGACGAGCGCGCCGACCTGCTTGGCCTGCGCCGACTTGTCGCCCTCGGCACCACGGATCGACGCGTCCAGGGTGGACGCCGACGCCAGGGTGTGGCCCTTGAGGTCGTCGATCACCTGCGCCACGATGTGACGGTTGGAGCGGGTCACGACCAGACGGGGGCGCTCCGCCGTGCCCGAGATCCGCTTGCGGATCCGGATGTGACGGCGCTTGATCGCGGCGCGCTTGTAGGCGTCGCCCTTGAGGATCTTCTGCCCGTATGCCATGGCTTACTTACCCGCCTTTCCGACCTTGCGGCGGATGACTTCGCCCTCGTACTTGACGCCCTTGGCCTTGTACGGGTCCGGCTTGCGCAGCTTGCGGATGTTGGCCGCGACCTCGCCGACCTTCTGCTTGTCGATGCCCTCGACCGAGAAACGGGTCGGGGCCTCCACCTTGAAGGTGATGCCCTCGGGGGCCTCGACCAGGATCGGGTGGCTGTAACCGAGGGCGAACTCAAGGTTCGAGCCCTTGGCGGTCACGCGGTAACCGACGCCGCTGATTTCGAGCTTCTTCACGTAACCCTGGGTCACGCCGGTGATCATGTTCGCCACCAGCGTGCGGGACAGGCCGTGCAGGGCCTTGTTCTGACGCTCGTCGTTCGGGCGGGTCACCTGCAGGGTGCCGTCCTCGCCCTTGGCGACCTCGATCGGCGCCGCGACGGTGTGGGTCAGCGAGCCCTTGGGGCCCTTGACCGAGACCGTACGGCCGTCGATGGTGACGTCCACGCCGGCGGGAACCGCGATGGGGAGCTTGCCGATGCGCGACATAGCTGTTTCCTCCGTTCCCTTCTGCTACCAGACGTAGGCGAGGACTTCCCCACCCACGCCCTTCTTGCCGGCCTGCTTGTCGGTGAGGAGCCCGTGCGACGTGGAGATGATCGCCACGCCCAGGCCGCCGAGCACCTTCGGCAGGTTGGTGGACTTCGCGTACACCCGGAGACCGGGCTTGGAGATCCGCTTGATGCCCGCGATGGAGCGCTCACGGTTGGGGCCGAACTTCAGCTCCAGGACGAGGGACTTGCCGACCTCGGCGTCCTCGACCTTCCAGCCCGTGATGAAGCCCTCCTGCTGGAGGATCTCCGCGATGTGCGACTTGATCTTCGAGTGCGGCATCGCCACGGAGTCGTGGTACGCCGAGTTCGCGTTCCGCAGACGCGTCAGCATGTCTGCGATCGGATCAGTCATGGTCATGAATTGGCCTGTGGCCTTTCTCGCCGGGGTTTCCTATATGCGCCATCCCTCTCCCCGTACTACGAGACGGGACGGGTGCGGCGCGGGGACCTACGGCGTAGTAAGTGATCCAGGGCGGCGAAGGCCCAACCCTCCCAGCCTAAGCCATGGAGGGGGCGGGCCTTCGCCGACCCAGTTGCTTACCGAGAGGTCCAGGAATCCCTAAAAGAGGGATTACCAGGAGCTCTTGGTCACGCCCGGCAGCTCGCCGCGGTGAGCCATCTCACGAAGGCACACGCGGCACAGGCCGAACTTGCGGTAGACGGAGTGCGGACGGCCGCAGCGCTGGCAGCGGGTGTACGCGCGCACACCGAACTTGGGCTTGCGAGCAGCCTTGGCAATCAGAGCCTTCTTCGCCATCTCGCTCACGCCTCCTTGAACGGGAAGCCGAGGTGACGAAGGAGCGCGCGGCCCTCAGCGTCGTTGGTCGCCGTGGTGACCACGGTGATGTCCATACCCCGGACGCGGTCGATCTTGTCCTGGTCGATCTCGTGGAACATGACCTGCTCGGTGAGACCGAAGGTGTAGTTGCCACGGCCGTCGAACTGCTTGGGGGACAGACCGCGGAAGTCGCGGATGCGCGGCAGCGCGAGCGACAGGGTGCGGTCCAGGAACTCCCACATGCGGTCGCCACGGAGCGTGACGTGGGCGCCGATCGGCTGCCCCTCGCGCAGCTTGAACTGCGCGATGGACTTGCGGGCCTTGGTGACGGCCGGCTTCTGACCGGTGATCGTGGTGAGGTCGCGGATGGCGCCCTCGATCAGCTTGGAGTCGCGGGCGGCGTCGCCCACACCCATGTTGACCACGATCTTGACGAGGCCCGGGATCTGCATGACGTTCTCGTACTTGAACTCGTCACGCAGCTTCGGGGCGATCTCGTCGCGGTACTTCGTCTTCAGACGCGGAGTGGTGGTGGTAGCCATCAGATGTCCTCACCCGTCCGCTTGGCAACGCGGATCTTGTTGCCCTCGTCGTCGAAGCGGTAGCCGACACGCGTGACGACCTTCTTGCCGTCCTTCTCCACGACCAGCTGGACGTTGGAGACGTGGATCGGCGCCTCGGTGGTCACGATGCCGCCGGCCTGGGAACCGCGCGCCGTCGGACCGGCCTTGGTGTGCTTCTTGACCCGGTTGACACCCTCGACCAGGACGCGGTCCTCGCGCGGGTAGGCGGCGATGACCTTGCCCTGCTTGCCCTTGTCCTTGCCGGTGATGACCTGTACCAGGTCGCCCTTCTTGATCTTCATGCTTACAGCACCTCCGGCGCGAGCGAGATGATCTTCATGAACTTCTTCTCGCGCAGCTCACGGCCGACCGGGCCGAAGATGCGGGTGCCGCGAGGGTCGCCGTCGTTCTTCAGAATGACGGCGGCGTTCTCGTCGAAGCGGATGTACGAGCCGTCCGGACGGCGGCGCTCCTTGACGGTGCGAACGATGACCGCCTTGACGACGTCACCCTTCTTCACGTTGCCACCGGGGATCGCGTCCTTGACGGTGGCGACGATGACGTCACCGATGCCCGCGTAGCGGCGACCGGAGCCACCGAGCACACGGATGCAAAGGATTTCCTTCGCGCCCGTGTTGTCGGCGACACGCAGCCGCGACTCCTGCTGGATCACGTCTATCTCCTGTTTGTCTGCCGGTTCCCGGCGAGAAGCGCGCGTGGCGCACGCTTCTCGCCGAGCCTGGCGGAACTGACCTGCGAGGCAACTGCCCCGCAGGAATTACTACTTGGCCTTTTCGAGGATCTCGACGATGCGCCAGTGCTTGGTGGCGGACAGCTTCCGGGTCTCCATCAGGAGGACGCGGTCGCCGATGCCGGCAGCGTTCTGCTCGTCGTGCGCCTTGAGCTTGTTCGTACGGCGGATGACCTTGCCGTACAGCGCGTGCTTCACACGGTCCTCGACGGCGACGACGACGGTCTTGTCCATCTTGTCGCTGACGACCAGACCCTCACGGGTCTTGCGGGCGTTGCGCTCGTTCTTTGCAGTCACGTTGTTCTCGCTCATCAGGCGCTCTCCACCGTTTCGATGCCCAGCTCACGCTCGCGCATCAGGGTGTAGATCCGCGCGATGTCCTTGCGGACCGCCTTGAGACGGCCATGGTTCTCAAGCTGACCCGTCGCCGCCTGGAAGCGGAGGTTGAACAGCTCTTCCTTGGCCTCGCGGAGCTTGCCCAGCAGCTCCTCGTTGCCCAGCTCGCGCAGCTCGGACGCCTTGGTACCGGCCGACATCACGCTTCACCTGCCTCGCGCTTGACGATCCGGCACTTCATCGGCAGCTTGTGGGCCGCACGGGTCAGCGCCTCACGGGCGATCTTCTCGTTGGGGTACGACAGCTCGAACATCACGCGTCCGGGCTTGACGTTGGCGACCCACCACTCCGGAGAACCCTTACCGGAACCCATGCGGGTCTCGGCCGGCTTCTTCGTCAGCGGACGGTCCGGGTAGATGTTGATCCAGACCTTGCCGCCACGCTTGATGTGACGGGTCATGGCGATACGAGCCGCCTCGATCTGGCGGTTCGTGACGTACGCCGGGGTCAGCGCCTGGATGCCGTACTCGCCGAACGCAATCTGCGTGCCGCCCTTGGCAGCGCCGCTGCGCTTCGGGTGGTGCTGCTTGCGGTGCTTGACCCTACGGGGGATCAGCATGTCGGTCAGGCCTCCGTTCCGGTGCTCTCAGCCGGAGCAGCTGCGGGGGCCGCCGAGGACTCAGCCTTGGGGGCCTCGGCGCCGGCAGCCTGCTGCGGCTTACGACCGCGCCGCTCGCCACCGCGGCCACCACGGGCCGGGCGGTCGGCACCGCCGCGCGCCGGGCGGTTGCCCGCACGGGCGGCGGCGTTCTCGGCGCGGACCTCGGCGATGTTCTTGACGTCGCCCTTGTAGATCCAGACCTTCACGCCGATGCGGCCGAAGGTCGTCTTGGCCTCGAAGAAGCCGTAGTCCACGTTCGCCCGGAGCGTGTGCAGGGGCACCCGGCCCTCGCGGTAGAACTCCGAGCGGGACATCTCGGCGCCGCCGAGGCGGCCACCGCACTGGATCTTGATGCCCTTGGCGCCCGCCTTCATCGCCGACTGCATGCTCTTGCGCATGGCGCGGCGGAAGGAGACGCGGGAGGACAGCTGCTCGGCGACGGCCTGGGCCACCAGCTGAGCGTCCGTCTCCGGGTTCTTGACCTCAAGGATGTTCAGCTGGACCTGCTTGCCGGTCAGCTTCTCCAGGTCACCGCGGATGCGGTCGGCCTCGGCGCCGCGGCGGCCGATGACGATGCCCGGACGCGCGGTGTGGATGTCGACGCGGACGCGGTCACGGGTGCGCTCGATCTCCACCTTGGAGATACCGGCGCGTTCCATGCCGGACGTCATCATCCGGCGGATGGCGACGTCTTCCTTGACGTAGTCCTTGTAGAGCTTGTCGGCGTACCAGCGCGACTTGAAGTCGGTGGTGACACCGAGCCGGAACCCGTGCGGGTTTACCTTCTGGCCCATTACCGGGTTCCTTCCTTGCTGCTGACGACCACGGTGATGTGGCTGGTCCGCTTGCGGATCCGGTAGGCACGGCCCTGGGCACGCGGACGGAACCGCTTCAGGGTCGGGCCCTCGTCGACGTACGCCTCGGAAATGAAGAGGCTGTCGGCGTCGGTGTGGTCGTAGTTGTGCGCGGCGTTGGCGATGGCGCTGTCGAGCACCTTGCCCACCGGAACCGAGGCTGCCTGCGGAGCGAATCGCAGAACAGCCTGGGCCTCCGTGGCGTCCAAGCCACGGATGAGGTCCACCACACGGCGGGCCTTCATGGGCGTGACGCGGATGTACCGCGCCTGGGCCCTGGCTTCCATGGTTGTCCCTTCAGAGTTACTTACTTGTCTGTTGCGATCCGCGCCTAGCGGCGCTTCGACTTACGGTCGTCCTTGACGTGGCCCCGGAAGGTGCGGGTCGGCGAGAACTCGCCGAGCTTGTGGCCGACCATCGACTCGGTGACGAACACCGGGATGTGGGTCTTGCCGTTGTGCACCGCGATCGTGTGGCCGAGCATGGCCGGGACGATCATCGAGCGGCGGGACCAGGTCTTGATGACGTTCTTGGTGCCGGCTTCGTTCTGCGTGTCCACCTTCTTCATCAGGTGGTCGTCGACGAAGGGCCCCTTCTTCAAGCTACGAGGCATCTCAACCCGTCCTTAGCGCTTCTTGTTCGTCTTGCGGCGGCGGACGATGTACTTGTTCGACGCCTTCTTGGGCGAACGAGTACGGCCTTCCTTCTTGCCCCACGGGGACACGGGGTGACGACCACCGGAGGTCCGGCCCTCACCACCACCGTGCGGGTGGTCGACCGGGTTCATGACCACACCACGGACGGTCGGGCGGACGCCCAGCCACCGCTTACGGCCGGCCTTGCCCCAGTTGATGTTGCTCTGCTCGGCGTTGCCGACCTCGCCGACCGTGGCGCGGCAGCGCTGGTCGACCAGGCGGATCTCACCGGACGGCATGCGCAGGTGGGCCATGGTGCCCTCCTTCGCGAGCAGCTGCACGGAGGCACCGGCCGAGCGGGCGAACTTGGCGCCGCCGCCCGGACGCAGCTCGATGGCGTGCAGCGTGGTACCGACCGGGATGTTGCGCAGGGCGAGGTTGTTGCCCGGCTTGATGTCGGCCCCGGGACCGTTCTCGACGCGGTCGCCCTGCGACAGGCCACGCGGCGCGAGGATGTAGCGCTTCTCGCCGTCCGCGTAGTGCAGCAGCGCGATGCGCGCGGTGCGGTTGGGGTCGTACTCGATGTGCGCGACCTTCGCCGGCACGCCGTCCTTGTCGTGACGACGGAAGTCGATCACGCGGTAGGCGCGCTTGTGGCCGCCGCCCTGGTGGCGGACGGTCACACGACCGGAATTGTTACGGCCGCCCTTGCTGTGCAGGGGACGGACCAGCGACTTCTCCGGCGTGGACCGCGTGACCTCGACGAAGTCGGCGACGCTGGCGCCACGACGGCCAGGAGTCGTCGGCTTGTACTTGCGGATACCCATTGTCTCTCAGTCCTCGGAAGTGATTCCGAAATCTGGACGTTCCGGACCGCCGTCAGGCGGTCGGACCGCCGAAGATGTCGATACGGTCGCCCTCGGCGAGGGTCACGATCGCGCGCTTGGTCGCGGCACGCTGCCCGAAGCCCGTCCGGGTCCGCTTGCGCTTGCCCTGGCGGTTGATCGTGTTGACCCCGGTGACCTTGACCGAGAAGACCGCCTGGACGGCCTCCTTGATCTGGGTCTTGTTGGCACGCGGGTCGACGACGAACGTGTACTTGTTCTCGTCGAGGAGCGCGTAGCTCTTCTCGGACACGACCGGCTTGAGCAGGACGTCACGGGGGTCCGTGTAGGCCTTGCTCGCCGGGGTGACGACGGTGTTCTTGCCCTCGGTGGCGTGGCGCTTCGCCTTGGCGACGCGCGCGGCCTTGGCGGCCTTGGCGGCCTTCGAGGCGATGGAGGGGTGACGCGTAGCCATCAGGCCTCGCTCCCTTCGGTGTCGTTGGCCTTGTTCGGGCCGGCGACGAAGGACTCGAAAGCGGCCTGGGTGAAGACCACGTCGTCCGAGACGAGAACGTCGTACGTGTTCAGCTGGCCCGGCTCCAGGATGTGGACCTGGGGCAGGTTGCGGGCGGACAGCCACGCGGCCTCGTCGGCGCGGTCGACGACCAGGAGCAGGTTCTTGCGCTCGCTGATCTTGCCGAACAGGCTCTTGGCGGCCTTCGTGCTGGGGGTCTCGCCCTCGACCACGCCGGAGACGACGTGGATGCGGTTGTGGCGGGCCCGGTCGGTGAGGGCGTGGCGCAGGGCCGCGGCCTTCATCTTCTTCGGGGTCCGCTGCGAGTAGTCGCGCGGCTGCGGGCCGTGCACGACGCCACCGCCGGCGAACTGCGGCGCGCGGGTCGAGCCCTGGCGGGCGCGGCCGGTGCCCTTCTGGCGGTACGGCTTCTTGCCGCCACCACGGACCTCACCGCGGGTCTTGGTCTTGTGCGTGCCCTGGCGGGCGGCTGCCAGCTGTGCGACGACGACCTGGTGGATCAGCGGAATGCTGACCTTCTCCACGCCGAAGATCTCCGCGGGGAGCTCGACGGAACCGGCCTTCTCGCCCGCCGGCGAAAGGATCTCAACAGTGCTCATCGGTTACCTCAGGCCCCCTTGGCCGCGGTGCGGACCAGGACGAGGCCGCCGTTCGGACCGGGAACCGCGCCCTTGATGAGCAGCAGACCCTTCTCCGCGTCAACGGCGTGGACGGTCAGGTTCTGGGTGGTGACCCGCTCGTTGCCCATGCGGCCCGCCATGCGCAGGCCCTTGAACACACGGCCCGGGGTGGCGCAGCCACCGATGGAGCCGGGAGAGCGGTGCTTGCGCTGGGTGCCGTGCCCGGCGCCGAGGCCACGGAAGTTGTGGCGCTTCATGACACCGGCGAAGCCCTTGCCCTTGCTCTTGCCGGTGACGTCGACCTTGACGCCGGCCTCGAACACCTCGGCGGTGACCTCCTGGCCCAGCGTGTACTCGGAGGCGTCCGACGTGCGGATCTCAACGAGGTGACGACGCGGGGTGACGTCGGCCTTGGCGAAGTGACCCTTGAGGGGCTTGTTCACCTTGCGCGGGTCGATCTCGCCGAAGGCGATCTGGACGGACTCGTAGCCGTCGGCGTCGTTCGTACGCACCTGGGTGACGACGTTGGGGCCGGCCTTGACGACGGTGACCGGAACAACGCGGTTGTTCTCGTCCCACACCTGCGTCATGCCGAGCTTCTCGCCCAGGATGCCCTTGATCTGCTTGGTCATCTCTCAGATCACCGCGCCTCAGAGCTTGATCTCGATGTCGACACCGGCCGGGAGGTCGAGTCGCATCAGAGAGTCAACGGTCTTGGGGGTCGGGTCGAGGATGTCGATCAGGCGCTTGTGCGTGCGCATCTCGAAGTGCTCGCGCGAGTCCTTGTACTTGTGCGGCGACTTGATGACGCAGTACACGTTCTTCTCAGTGGGCAGCGGCACCGGGCCCGCGACCGACGCACCCGTGCGGGTCACCGTCTCGACGATCTTCTTCGCCGAGGAGTCGATGACCTCGTGGTCGTAGGCCTTGAGCCGAATGCGGATCTTCTGTCCCGCCATGGCTACTCAGTAGTCCTGTCTCTTCTCACGCTCTGGAACCCGGTGTTCCCTTCGTGCTCTTCACCTTCTCCGACCCACGCGGTCGGGCGTGTCGCGCTCCCGCTGACACAGATGTCCCTTGTTCGAACATCCCTCCGGGGAATGCGCACGGCCCTTCCGGAACCGCAGACCGGGGACGGAAGGCCCACCGGGTGCCTGGCCGGTGCCGCGCCGACGCTTCCCGGAAGATTCCCGTACGTCCAACCCACACGGGGTTGACGAGTACTGTGGGACTCGCTTCCGGTCCTCCCGGCGGGAGGCGCGCAGCATCAACACTCGGCCGAGCAACTCGGACAGTCTGCCACAGGGGGTGGCGGGCTGGCCAATCGAGCCGGAGAGAATACCCCCAAGGTGACGGAGATCAAACCGTGTCCCGTCATGCCCCCGGTCCCGTCTCCCCCGTGATTTTCACAAGCGCCTCCTCCGTGGTGTGGTCCGGGAGCCGGACGGAGTCCATGCCGGCGTGGAGCGAGCCGTCCTCCGCCACCGCGAGGTACTGGTTGCGGCGGTCCATCGTGCCGACGGGGTACAGGTCGGCGCCCGCCTGCTCGGCGAGGTCGTCGATGATCCCCGCGTCCCACATCGCCGCCGGCAACTCCGGGCCCGACGGCGTCCGCCCCGTCGCGGGGTAGGGGACGCCGACGTATCCGAACTCCACGAGGAACCGGCGCGCGGCCTCGTGCGCGGCCATGGCGCATTTACGAACGGCGTCCGCGCAGAGAGCGCCAGACATCCCCGATCGCCTCAGTGGAACGCAGCCACCAGCCTTCCAGCTTGTCTCGCACCGTCACCAACACCCACCGGCGCTTGAACCACGGCGGCAGCTTTCGAAACGGTACATACGTCAACGCGTCCCTGATGGGGTGCTCGGCGACCCCGCCAGGACCCTCGTCCCTCAGCGCCGTGAACAGTTCGGGCGTCAAGTCCCCGTTGAGCCGCGCCGCATGTCCCGCCGCGGTGAACGCATATCCCCGTTGATCGCGGTCCGCAAGCCGCATCGCCCTGACGATCCGCGGCGACGCCTCCTCCAACGAACACTGAAACGCCAACCCGATCACAGCCGTACCCAGGTGGTGCTCGCCGCGCTCGAACGCGGCATCCCACTCCTCGGGGTCGTCGAGGCGCAGCAGCCCCTCGCCGTTCTCCCAGTCCCACCCTGACGCCATAACCGACTTCCCCGCTTCACCCGTTGCACTTGGGCGGGAGCACCCGCTGCTTCTTGATGTTGTCGATCATGCCTGCCTTCTTCAGCTTGGTCAGGTCGCCCTGCGTGACGCTCTTCGACGGATACGAGGACTGCACATGGCCGTGGTAGAGCTCCTTGACGATATTGCCGTCCTTGTCCGTGATCGCGCGGTGCCGGTCCAGCACCACGATCTCGTTGTTCACATGATCCACTCCGAGGCGCCTGGTGACGTTCGGGTTGTTCGGGTCCAAGTCGATGGACCGGTCAAGCGCCGCCTGCCCGTTGGTGGGCGCACGACTGACTTCGCCCTTGGCCGACGAGCCGCTGGCCGAACCGTGCTTGCTGTACTCCGAGTCGTCATAAACGCGGACTGGCTGAGTGCTGTCTCCCTCCAGACCGAGCGGGTCGGTCCAGCGGAAGGGGTTGTCGACGTATGCGTGCGGGTTCGGGCCGGGGACCAGACCGAGTGGATCGGGGGTGAGGAAGCTCGCCGTGTCCGGGTCGTAGTAGCGCGCCAGGTTGTAGTGCAGGCCCGTCTCGGCGTCGCGGTACTGGCCCGGGAAGGCCAGCGGGCACAGGTCGCCGTCGTCGGCGGCGAGGGGGCGGCCCCACAAGCTCGTCGCGGACCGCCAGGCGATCGTGCCGTCCTCACTGACGAGTTCGCTGGGCGTGCCGACCAGGTCGGTGACGATGGCGTAGAACTGCCTGTCGATCGTCTCCGGGTCGTCGGCTCGCCAACGCGTCCGTACCTGGGCCGCCGCACGGTGGGTGCCCGGCTCCCAGTCCCAGGTGTCAGTCTCCACCCGGTCGTCGCGGACTGTCTGCTGCTCCGCGAGGTTGGCACCGTCCCAGGTGAAGAGGGTCTCGTCCGTGGTCGAACCGTCCTCGTGCACACGCCACTTGGCGATGCGCCGGCCCAGCACGTCGTAGCCGTACCGCCACACCCCACGGTCGGGCGTCACCCCCTCCGTGAGTCGGTCGTCGGCGTCCCAGGCGTACCTCCAGATCCGCCGCAGCACAGGCGAACTTATCGGCAACGGATGGACGAGAGAAGCAGTGCGCGCAGAGCCCGACGCCCGCCGGCGTCGACACACACCACTCGGTCCAGCCCCTCACCAACGACTCCCGCCGGCCGCGCCACGCGGCGATCCCGGTGAGGTAGAGCGCACCCTCCCCGGCGACACCGAGGCAGCCGCCGCCCGCGCTCGCCCCGCCGCAGCGGGTTCTCCGGGACGGTCAGGCCACCCGCCCGCCCGCAGCGGCGGGGCGGGCGAGCGTCGTGGTGGACGGGTCAGATGACGCCCTGGGCCAGCATCGCGTCGGCGACCCTCTCGAAGCCGGCGATGTTCGCGCCGGTCACGTAGTCGCCTGGGACACCGTAGCGTTCGGCGGTCTCATGACACGTGGTGTGGATGTCCCGCATGATGCGGGCCAGTTCCTCCTCGACACGGGCGGCCGTCCACGCGGTGCGCGACGCGTTCTGCGCCATCTCCAGGGCGCTGACCGCGACCCCGCCCGCGTTCGCCGCCTTGCCTGGGCCGAAGGCCACCCCCGCGCGCTGAAGCAGGTGCACGGCCTCCGGTGTCGTCGGCATGTTCGCGCCCTCCGACACCACCTTCACACCGTTGCGTACGAGGGTGGCCGCGTCGTGCTCGTCCAGCTCGTTCTGCGTCGCCGACGGCAGCGCGACATCGGCCGGGACCTCCCAGACCCGTCCGCCGGGCACAAACCGCGCGGACGCGCCCCGGCGCTCGGCGTAGGTACTGATCCGGCCGCGTTCTACCTCCTTGACCTGCTTGAGCAGATCCAGGTCGACGCCCTTGTCGTCGACCACGTATCCGCTGGAGTCCGAGCAGGTCAGCGGGTTCGCGCCGAGGGCGAGGAGCTTTTCTATGGTGTAGATCGCGACGTTTCCCGAGCCGGAGACGACCGCCGACAGGCCCTGAAGGTCCTCGCCGCGCTCGCGCAGCATCTCCGCCGCGAACAGCACGTTCCCGTACCCGGTCGCCTCCGGCCGGATCAGGGACCCGCCCCAGTGCGGGCCCTTGCCGGTGAGTACGCCGGACTCCCAGCGGTTGGTGATCCGCCGGTACTGGCCGAACAGGTAACCGATCTCACGGGTGCCCACGCCGATGTCACCCGCCGGAACGTCGGTGTGCTCACCGATGTGCCGGTGCAACTCCGTCATGAACGACTGGCAGAACCGCATGACCTCCGTGTCGCTGCGCCCGTGCGGGTCGAAGTCGCTGCCGCCCTTGCCGCCGCCGATACCCAGCCCGGTGAGCGCGTTCTTGAAGACCTGCTCGAAACCGAGGAACTTCACGATGCCGAGATTCACCGTCGGGTGGAAGCGCAGGCCACCCTTGTACGGGCCGAGCGCGCTGTTGAACTCGACGCGGAAGCCCCGATTGACGTGGACCCGGCCGTGATCGTCCTGCCACGGCACCCGGAAGATGATCTGCCGCTCCGGCTCGCACAGCCGCTCGACGAGCCCTGGCTCCGCGTACTCCGGACGGGCCGCGAGCACCGGCGCAAGCGTCTCCAGTACCTCTCGGACGGCCTGGTGGAACTCGGATTGGGCCGGGTTGCGGTGTTCGATCTCGGCCCGCAGGAGGTCGAGTGCGGACAGCGTGGACAGTGCGGTCGGCGAAGTCGGAGAAATTCTCGCTTCGGATCGGGTCGTCACGTGGTTCCCTTCGGGGCACGGCTGCTACCGGTACGCACCGGTGGTGAGCGCTCGGCGCCGTTGCCGCGCGCAGGACTGGGACCGCCCCGGAGTGAACGACCAGGGGCGGCCTGCACCTCAGTGTTACCTCTGTGTAAACCCGGAGGCCAGTCTCCCTGCGGCGGCTGTCCGCACTCTGAGACCCGCGCCGCCGCGGCTCAGTCCGCGAAGCGGAACGTCGAGGTGATCGCGTCGAAGATGTCGAAGAACGAGTCGGCCAGGTCGAGGACCTGACTGCTGCCGGCGACGAGGGCCACCTTGCCCTCCTGCCCGGGGACCGGGATGTACGTCTGCATCAGCACGGCCCGTACGGTGCGGTTGAGGCTGTCGCCCGGGACGGGGATGTCCTCGATGCCGTGGGTGCGGGCGGCCGGGCCGACCCCGGGTATGTCGACGGTCGTCACCTTGCGCCAGGAGTCGCCGGGCTTCCTCGCTTCCTTGACGGCGAGTTGGGAGGCGATCGTGGCGGGGTCGTTGGGCAGGGGCGCGCCCTCGCTGGTACGTCCGCCGACGAGGGAGACGGTGACCGAGCCGGTGATCGGGGTGTCACCGCCGAAGCTCTCCGCCATGCAGCCGCAGTACAGCGCGCCGGACTTCCAGGCGTCGGCCGCGGCCTTCTGCAGGAAGCCGGTGTACGTGTCGCGGTACGGGGCCAACTCCGGGTGCTGCTCGACCCGTTCGTTCACCATGCGCCGGATCGAGTCGTCACGCGACTCGGGGCGTACGTCGAACTCCCACCACGACTCCGGCACCTTTATGCGGAAGCCGCCGCGCTCGATGGTGAGCGCCTCCATGTAGCGGGCCATGGCTGTCGTGTCCCCGTTTCGTCGATCGCTTGTCCAGGCAGCATGCTGTTGTACGGTGCGGCTCAGCCTACGAGAACGGGGGACGGACGTATGGGCAAGGGCAAGAGCGATCTCTCGCTGCCGCTGACCGAGTTGGAGGACTACGGCCGGCGTCTGCGCTCGATCAAGACCCGCCTGAACCACACCAAGAAGCTCTTCGAGAGCTACCGGGACGACATCGGCGACGGCAAGGTCAACGACGCCCTCGACGACTTCGAGTCGAACTGGGAGGACGGGCGCGAGGACATCACACAGCAACTGGACGCCCTCGCCGACATGTCCGACACGGTGGTACGCGAGTTCAAGAAGCTCGACGACGAACTGGCAAAAAAGGTCAACGAAGCGGTGAAAACACAGGACGCCCGCCCCCCAAACCAACGAAAACCGCAGTAACGGCACTCCGCTTCACGTGCCCCGACGTGCCCCGAGCCGCCCGCGCCGAATGCCGAGAGGCCCGTACGACCGGAGTCGTACGGGCCTCTCAGAGACCTGCCGGGTCAGACCGAGATCACTTGTTGATCTTGGTGACCTGGCCGGCGCCCACCGTCCGGCCACCCTCACGGATGGCGAACTTCAGGCCCTCTTCCATGGCGATGGGCTGGATGAGCTCCACCTTCATCTCGGTGTTGTCACCCGGCATGACCATCTCGGTGCCCTCGGGGAGGGTCACGACGCCGGTCACGTCCGTCGTACGGAAGTAGAACTGCGGACGGTAGTTGTTGAAGAACGGCGTGTGGCGGCCACCCTCGTCCTTGGAGAGGATGTAGGCCTGCGCCTCGAACTCGGTGTGCGGGGTGACCGAGCCCGGCTTGATGATGACCTGGCCGCGCTCGACGTCCTCGCGCTTGATGCCGCGGAGGAGCAGACCGACGTTCTCACCGGCCTGACCCTCGTCGAGCAGCTTGCGGAACATCTCGATGCCGGTGACCGTGGTGGTGGTCTTCTCGGTCTTGATGCCGATGATGTCGACGGTCTCGTTGACCTTGAGGACACCACGCTCGATACGGCCGGTGACGACCGTACCGCGACCGGTGATGGTGAAGACGTCCTCGATCGGCATCAGGAACGGCTTGTCGATGTCGCGCTCCGGCTCCGGGATCGCGCTGTCGACGGCGTCCATCAGGTCCAGGACCGACTGGCCCCACTCCTTGTCGCCCTCAAGGGCCTTGAGCGCCGAGACCTTGACGACCGGAACGTCGTCGCCCGGGAACTCGTACTCGGAGAGGAGCTCACGGACCTCAAGCTCGACGAGCTCAAGGATCTCCTCGTCGTCCACCATGTCGGCCTTGTTCAGGGCGACGACGATGTACGGAACGCCGACCTGGCGGGCCAGGAGCACATGCTCCTTGGTCTGCGGCATCGGGCCGTCGGTGGCGGCGACCACCAGGATGGCGCCGTCCATCTGCGCGGCACCGGTGATCATGTTCTTGATGTAGTCCGCGTGACCCGGGCAGTCGACGTGGGCGTAGTGGCGCGCCTCCGTCTGGTACTCGACGTGCGCGATGGAGATGGTGATACCGCGCTGACGCTCCTCAGGAGCCTTGTCGATCTGGTCGAAGGCCGAGGCCTCGTTCAGGTCCGGGTACTTGTCGTGCAGCACCTTGGTAATGGCGGCCGTGAGGGTCGTCTTACCGTGGTCGATGTGACCGATGGTGCCGATGTTGACGTGCGGCTTAGTCCGCTCGAACTTCGCCTTCGCCACTGGGGTCCTCCTGTGGAGTGGTTCTGTACGCCTTACTTCATCGGCGCCAGGTGATCTTTGCTGTAAAGGCCCGGAACCCGGGGGCGTTCCGTCCGCGTTCGCGGGGGAATGCCCCTGGAGGCTCCGGAGTCAAGCCTACGGCGTGTGAACGGGGTGCGTTACTCGCCCTTGGCCTTCGCGATGATCTCCTCGGCGACGTTCCGCGGAACCTCGGCGTAGGAGTCGAACTGCATCGAGTAGCTTGCGCGACCCGACGTCTTGCTGCGGAGGTCGCCGACGTAGCCGAACATCTCCGACAGGGGCACGAGGCCCTTGACGACGCGGGCACCGGCCCGCTCCTCCATGGCCTGGATCTGACCACGGCGGGAGTTGATGTCGCCGATGACCTCACCCATGTAGTCCTCGGGCGTGGTGACCTCGACGGCCATCATCGGTTCGAGCAGTACGGGGCCGGCCTTGCGCGCGGCCTCCTTGAAGGCCTGCGAGCCGGCGATCTTGAACGCGAGTTCGGAGGAGTCGACCTCGTGGTAGGCACCGTCGAGCAGGGTGACCCGGACACCGGTCATCTCGTAGCCCGCGAGGATGCCGAACTGCATGGCCTCCTGCGCACCGGCGTCGACCGAAGGGATGTACTCCTTCGGGATACGGCCACCGGTCACCTTGTTCACGAACTCGTACGCCATGTCGCCGCTCTCGATCGGCTCGATCGAGATGATGACGCGACCGAACTGACCGGTACCACCCGTCTGCTTCTTGTGGGTGTACTCGACCTTGTCGACCTTCTTGCGAATGGTCTCGCGGTACGCGACCTGCGGCTTGCCGACGTTGGCCTCGACCTTGAACTCTCGCTTCATCCGGTCGACGAACACCTCAAGGTGCAGCTCGCCCATACCGCCGATGATGGTCTGGCCGGTCTCCTCGTCCGAGTGGACCTGGAAGGAGGGGTCCTCCTCGGCCAGACGCTGGATCGCGACGCCGAGCTTCTCCTGGTCGCCCTTCGACTTGGGCTCGATCGCGACCTCGATGACCGGCGCCGGGAAGTCCATGGACTCCAGGATCACCGGGTTCTTCTCGTCGCTCAGCGTCTCACCGGTGGTGGTCTGCTTCAGGCCCATGACGGCGACGATGTCGCCGGCGCCCACCGACTCGATCTCCTCACGCTTGTTGGCGTGCATGCGGTAGATCTTGCCGATGCGCTCCTTGCGGCCCTTGACGGAGTTCAGCACGGCGGTGCCGGACACCATGCGGCCGGAGTACACCCGGACGAAGGTGAGCTTGCCCAGGTGCGGGTCGCTCATGATCTTGAACGCCAGCGCGGACAGCGGCTCGTCCTCGGACGGCTTGCGCTTGACGACGACCTCGGGGTCCTTGACGTCGTGGCCCTCGATGGCCTCGACGTCCAGGGGCGAGGGGAGGTAGCGCACGACCGCGTCGAGCAGGGGCTGGACGCCCTTGTTCTTGAACGCGGTACCACAGAACACCGGGGTGACAGTGGTGCCGGTGCCCTTGCCGGACGCGATGGTGATACGACGGATGGCCGCGTACAGCTGCTCCTCGGTGGGCTCCTCGCCCTCCAGGTACAGCTCCATCAGCTCTTCGTCGTTCTCGGCGACGGCCTCGAGCAGCTTGCCGCGCCACTCGTCGGCGGCCTCGGTGTGGGTGGCCGGGATGTCGACGGTGTCGTACATCTCGCCCTTGGTGGCCTCGGCGGACCACACCAGGGCCTTCATCTTCACCAGGTCGACGACGCCCTTGAAGTCCGCCTCGGCACCGATCGGCAGCTGCATGACCAGCGGCTGGGCGCCCAGTCGGTCGGAGATCATGTCGACACAGCGGTGGAACTCGGCACCGGTGCGGTCGAGCTTGTTGACGAAGCAGATGCGCGGAACGCCGTAGCGGTCCGCCTGACGCCACACCGTCTCGGACTGCGGCTCAACGCCGGCGACGCCGTCGAACACCGTCACGGCACCGTCGAGGACGCGCAGGGAGCGCTCCACCTCGACCGTGAAGTCGACGTGGCCCGGGGTGTCGATGATGTTGATGGTGTGGTCGACGTCTTCCAGCGCCCAGTGACAGGTGGTGGCAGCAGAGGTGATCGTGATGCCACGCTCCTGCTCCTGCTCCATCCAGTCCATGGTGGCAGCGCCGTCGTGGACCTCACCGATCTTGTACGAAACGCCGGTGTAGAACAGGATCCGCTCGGTGGTCGTCGTCTTGCCCGCGTCGATGTGGGCCATGATCCCGATGTTGCGGACCTTGGCCAGGTCAAGTGAAGTGGTAGCCATAAGGCTTCAGTCTTCTCTCGGTCTCGATGTGGGTAGCGACTACCAGCGGTAGTGCGCGAAGGCCTTGTTGGACTCGGCCATCTTGTGCGTGTCCTCGCGCTTCTTGACGGCCGCACCGAGGCCGTTCGAAGCGTCGAGAAGTTCGTTGAGCAGACGCTCGGTCATGGTCTTCTCGCGACGGGCGCGGGAGTAGCCGACGAGCCAGCGCAGCGCGAGGGTGTTGGCGCGACCGGGCTTGACCTCGATCGGAACCTGGTACGTCGCACCACCGACACGGCGGGACTTGACCTCAAGGGTCGGCTTGATGTTCTCCAGCGCGCGCTTCAGCGTGATGATCGGGTCGTTGCCCGTCTTCTCACGCAGACCCTCCATGGCGCCGTAGACGATGCGCTCGGCGGTGGAGCGCTTGCCGTTCAGCAGCACCTTGTTGATCAGGGAGGTCACCAGAGGGGAGCCGTAAACCGGGTCGATGATGACCGGGCGCTTCGGGGCGGGGCCCTTACGAGGCATTCTTACTTCTCCTTCTTGGCGCCGTAACGGCTGCGGGCCTGCTTGCGGTTCTTGACACCCTGGGTGTCGAGGGAGCCACGGATGATCTTGTAGCGAACACCCGGCAGGTCCTTCACACGGCCGCCGCGCACGAGCACGATGGAGTGCTCCTGCAGATTGTGTCCCTCACCCGGAATGTAAGCGGTGACCTCGATGCCGCTGGTCAGACGCACACGCGCGACCTTACGCAGGGCCGAGTTCGGCTTCTTCGGGGTGGTCGTGAACACGCGCGTGCAGACGCCCCGACGCTGAGGGGAACCCTCAAGTGCGGGCGTCTTGTTCTTCTCGACCTTGTCCTGCCGGCCCTTGCGGACCAGCTGCTGGATCGTAGGCACTACTTCTCCGGTTTCTGTGTGCCGATGTGTACAGCTAACCTGGAACGCCTCCGACCCACGCGGTCGGGTGTGTCGAATCCCGCAGACTCCCGCCGAGTGGCGAAAAGGTCGCAGATTACGGTGGCCGATGTCGGCTCGCCGTGCGGTTGAAGGCACGCACGAGAGCCAGGGCACACCCCAGGCACAAGGTCTGAGCGTACCTACCTCATACGCTGCGGTCAAAACAAATGGGACGCAGCCGCCTGGCCCCGCGAGCGATGTCAAGCCCGGCCCCGCTATGTGATCTTCAAATCCCCGATCAAGCCGTCCCGCGGCACAGGACCGGGTGCCCGATCGGCGCCTGTTCATGCACCCGGACTCCAGCGTTGCCGCCCCGTACCGGCCCTGTCCACCTCGCTGCACACCGGCGCGGCACCGACATCACCTCGCCCCTCGGCGGCCCGCCGTGGCGGATCCTGCTCGGCGGCCCGCCTGGCGGCTGCTGCTCCGGACGGCAGCACGGCTCGGACGGGTGCCGACGGGCGCGACCGTCCTCGCTCTGCGCGTACTGGGGGCCGTCGTGGCCCTGGTCGCCGCCTTGACGATTGCGCTGTCCACACCCGTCGGCATCGCCTGCGGGCCGGCCCGGTGCGCGGTCGCTCGGACGCCGAGGGGCGGCCACCCCGGCGTCGGGGGTGGCCGCCCTTCGGTTCAGGCTGCTCGCTTACTGGTTGTACGGACCGTAGTCGTAGTCCTCCAGCGGTACGGCCTGGCCGGAGCCCGTGCCGAACGGCGAGTAGTCGATGTCGTCGTAGCCGACGGCCGAGTACATCGCGGCCTTGGCCTCCTCGGTCGGCTCGACCCGGATGTTGCGGTAGCGGGACAGACCCGTACCGGCCGGGATGAGTTTACCGATGATGACGTTCTCCTTGAGGCCGATCAGGGAGTCGGACTTGGCGTTGATCGCCGCGTCCGTGAGGACCCTGGTCGTCTCCTGGAAGGACGCGGCCGACAGCCACGACTCGGTCGCCAGCGACGCCTTGGTGATACCCATGAGCTGCGGACGACCGGAGGCCGGGTGACCGCCCTCCTGGACCACCCGACGGTTCTCGTGCTCGAACTTCGAGCGCTCGACCAGCTCGCCGGGCAGCAGCTCGGCGTCGCCGGACTCGATGATCGTCACACGGCGCAGCATCTGCCGGATGATGATCTCGATGTGCTTGTCGTGGATCGACACACCCTGCGAGTTGTACACCTTCTGGACCTCGCCGACCAGGTGGACCTGGACGGCACGCTGGCCCAGGATGCGCAGCACGTCGTGCGGGTTGGTGGCACCCACGGTGAGCTTCTGGCCCACCTCGACGTGCTCGCCCTCGCTGACCAGGAGTCGGGCGCGCTTCGAGATCGGGTAGGCCGTCTCGTCGCTGCCGTCGTCCGGGGTGACGACGATCTTCTTGGTCTTCTCGGTCTCCTCGATCCGGACGCGGCCGGTGGCCTCGGAGATCGGGGCGACACCCTTCGGGGTACGAGCCTCGAACAGCTCGACGACACGCGGCAGACCCTGGGTGATGTCGTCACCGGCCACACCACCGGTGTGGAAGGTACGCATCGTCAGCTGGGTACCGGGCTCACCGATGGACTGGGCGGCGATGATGCCGACCGCCTCACCGATGTCGACCAGCTTGCCGGTGGCGAGCGAGCGGCCGTAGCACATGGCGCAGGTGCCGACCGCGGACTCGCAGGTCAGGACCGAACGGGTCTTGACCTCCTCGACGCCCTGGAGGATCAGCTCGTCCATGAGCACGTCGCCCAGGTCGGTGCCGGCCGGGGCCAGCACCTTGCCGTCGACCACGATGTCCTCGGCGAGGCAGCGCGCGTACACGGACGTCTCGACGTTCTCCGCCTTGCGCAGCACACCGTCGGCGCCACGCTCGGCGATCTGCAGCTTGAGGCCACGGTCGGTGCCGCAGTCCTCCTCGCGGATGATGACGTCCTGCGAGACGTCCACCAGACGACGGGTCAGGTAACCCGAGTCGGCGGTCCGCAGGGCGGTGTCCGCGAGACCCTTACGGGCGCCGTGCGTGGAGATGAAGTACTCGAGGACGGACAGGCCCTCACGGAAGGACGCCTTGATGGGCCGCGGGATCGTCTCGTTCTTCGCGTTCGACACCAGACCACGCATACCGGCGATCTGACGCATCTGCATCATGTTGCCGCGCGCACCCGAGTTCACCATCATGAAGATCGGGTTGGTCTTCGGGAAGTTGTCGTTCATCGCCTCGGCGACCTCGTTGGTCGCCTTGGTCCAGATTGCGATGAGTTCCTGCGTGCGCTCGTCCTTGGTGATCAGACCGCGCTCGTACTGCTTCTGGACCTTCTCGTCCTGCGCCTCGTAGCCGCGGACGATCTCCTTCTTCGCCTCGGGGACGACGACGTCGGAGATGGCCACGGTGACACCGGAACGGGTCGCCCAGTAGAAGCCGGCCGCCTTCAGGTTGTCGAGCGTCGCCGCCACGATGACCTTCGGGTAGCGCTCGGCGAGGTCGTTGACGATCTCGGAGAGCTGCTTCTTGCCGACCTCGTAGTCGACGAAGGGGTAGTCCTCGGGCAGCAGCTCGTTGAAGAGCGCACGCCCCAGCGTGGTCTTCAGCCGGAAGCTGTCGCCCTGCTGCCACGCCGCCGCTCCGACGAGCTCGTCGCCCTCCTCCTGCGCCGGCGGGGTCCAGCCGCGCGGCGGGATGGTGCCCACCGGGAAGCGGATGTCGACCTTCGCCTGGAGCGACAGCTCGCCCGCGTCGAACGCCATGATCGCCTCGGCCGCCGAGCCGAAGGACCGGCCCTCGCCCTTGACGTCCCGCATCTCGGAGTCGGTGGTGAGGAAGAACAGACCGAGGACCATGTCCTGGGTCGGCATCGTCACCGGACGGCCGTCGGCGGGCTTGAGGATGTTGTTCGAGGACAGCATCAGGATGCGGGCCTCGGCCTGCGCCTCCGCGGACAGCGGCAGGTGCACGGCCATCTGGTCACCGTCGAAGTCCGCGTTGAACGCGGTGCACACGAGCGGGTGGATCTGGATGGCCTTGCCCTCGACCAGCTGCGGCTCGAAGGCCTGGATGCCGAGGCGGTGCAGGGTGGGCGCACGGTTCAGCAGCACCGGGTGCTCGGCGATGACCTCTTCGAGGACGTCGTACACGACGGTGCGGCCGCGCTCCACCATGCGCTTGGCGCTCTTGATGTTCTGCGCGTGGTTCAGGTCGACCAGGCGCTTCATCACGAACGGCTTGAACAGCTCCAGCGCCATGGCCTTCGGCAGACCGCACTGGTGCAGCTTGAGCTGCGGGCCGACGACGATGACGGAACGCGCCGAGTAGTCGACTCGCTTGCCGAGCAGGTTCTGACGGAAGCGGCCCTGCTTGCCCTTGAGCATGTCGGACAGCGACTTCAGCGGACGGTTGCCGGGGCCCGTGACGGGGCGACCGCGGCGGCCGTTGTCGAAGAGCGCGTCGACGGCCTCCTGGAGCATGCGCTTCTCGTTGTTCACGATGATCTCGGGCGCGCCGAGGTCGAGAAGCCGCTTCAGTCGGTTGTTGCGGTTGATGACACGGCGGTACAGGTCGTTCAGGTCGGAGGTCGCGAAGCGGCCACCGTCCAGCTGCACCATCGGACGCAGGTCCGGCGGGATGACCGGCACACAGTCCAGAACCATGCCCTTGGGGCTGTTGGACGTCTGCAGGAACGCGGAGACGACCTTCAGCCGCTTGAGGGCGCGGGTCTTCTTCTGGCCCTTGCCGGTGCGGATGATCTCGCGGAGCCTCTCGGCCTCCTCGTCGAGGTCGAAGGACTCCAGGCGCTTCTGCAGCGCCGCGGCACCCATCGAGCCGTCGAAGTACGTGCCGAAGCGGTCACGCAGCTCGCGGTAGAGCAGCTCGTCGCCCTCCAGGTCCTGGACCTTGAGGTTCTTGAACCGCGTCCACACCTCGTCGAGGCGGTCGATCTCGCGCTGCGCACGGTCGCGCAGCTGCTTCATCTCGCGCTCGGCGCCCTCGCGCACCTTGCGGCGCACATCGGCCTTGGCGCCCTCGGCCTCCAGCTCGGCGAGGTCCGCCTCCAGCTTCTTGGCACGGGCTTCCAGGTCGGCGTCGCGGCGGTTCTCGACCTGCTGCCGCTCCACGGAGACATGCGCCTCCAGGGAGGGCAGGTCGCGGGTGCGGCGCTCCTCGTCGACGTACGTGATCATGTACGCCGCGAAGTAGATGACCTTCTCCAGGTCCTTCGGGGCGAGGTCGAGCAGGTAGCCGAGGCGCGACGGAACGCCCTTGAAGTACCAGATGTGCGTGACGGGCGCGGCCAGCTCGATGTGGCCCATCCGCTCACGGCGCACCTTGGCGCGCGTGACCTCGACGCCACAGCGCTCGCAGATGATGCCCTTGAAGCGGACGCGCTTGTACTTGCCGCAGTAGCACTCCCAGTCCCGGGTGGGGCCGAAGATCTTCTCGCAGAAGAGTCCGTCCTTCTCGGGCTTGAGGGTGCGGTAGTTGATGGTCTCGGGCTTCTTCACCTCGCCGTGGCTCCACTGACGAATGTCGTCAGCGGTGGCCAGGCCGATCCGGAGCTCGTCGAAGAAGTTGACGTCGAGCACTATGCGTCAATCCCTCTCAGGGTTGTAAGTCTGTGGTCTGAAACGGGGGCCTGGGGGTCGGCGGGCCTCCTGATCAGAGGGCCCGCCGGACTCCCGTCAGACCTCTTCGACGCTGCTCGGCTCGCGCCGGGACAGGTCGATGCCGAGCTCCTCCGCAGCGCGGAAGACGTCCTCGTCGGTGTCACGCATCTCGATGGACATACCGTCGCTGGACAGCACCTCCACATTCAGGCAGAGCGACTGCATCTCCTTGATGAGCACCTTGAAGGACTCGGGGATGCCGGGCTCGGGGATGTTCTCGCCCTTGACGATGGCCTCGTACACCTTCACGCGGCCGGTGACGTCGTCGGACTTGATGGTCAGCAGCTCCTGGAGGGCGTAGGCGGCGCCGTACGCCTCCAGCGCCCACACCTCCATCTCGCCGAAGCGCTGACCACCGAACTGCGCCTTACCACCCAGCGGCTGCTGGGTGATCATCGAGTACGGACCGGTCGAGCGGGCGTGCAGCTTGTCGTCGACCAGGTGGTGCAGCTTCAGGATGTACATGTAGCCGACCGAGATCGGGTCCGGGAAGGGCTCACCGGAGCGGCCGTCGAACAGCCGCGCCTTGCCGGACGGGAGGACCATGCGGTCACCGTCGCGGTTGGGGATGGTGTGCTCCAGCAGACCCGCCAGCTCGTCCTCGCGGGCACCGTCGAACACCGGGGTGGCGACGTTGGTGCGCGGGTCGACCTGGTCGGCGCCGATGTTCTGCAGGCGCTGCGCCCACTCGTCGGCGAGTCCGGAGACGTCCCAGCCCTGGCTGGCGAGCCAGCCGAGGTGGATCTCCAGGACCTGTCCCGGGTTCATCCGGGACGGCACACCGAGCGGGTTCAGGATGATGTCGACGGGGGTGCCGTCCTCCAGGAACGGCATGTCCTCGATCGGCAGGATCTTGGAGATGACGCCCTTGTTGCCGTGCCGGCCGGCGAGCTTGTCACCGTCGGTGATCTTGCGCTTCTGCGCGACGTAGACGCGGACCAGCTGGTTCACGCCCGGCGGCAGCTCGTCGCCCTCCTCGCGGTCGAAGACGCGTACGCCGATGACCTTGCCGGTCTCGCCGTGCGGCACCTTCAGCGAGGTGTCACGGACCTCACGGGCCTTCTCGCCGAAGATCGCGCGCAGCAGGCGCTCCTCGGGGGTCAGCTCGGTCTCGCCCTTGGGGGTCACCTTGCCGACGAGGATGTCACCGGCGATGACCTCGGCGCCGATGCGGATGATGCCGCGCTCGTCGAGGTCGGCCAGGACCTCCTCGGAGACGTTCGGGATGTCCCGGGTGATCTCCTCGGGGCCGAGCTTGGTGTCACGGGCGTCGACCTCGTGCTCCTCGATGTGGATCGAGGAGAGGACGTCGTCCTGCACGAGGCGCTGCGACAGGATGATCGCGTCCTCGTAGTTGTGACCCTCCCACGGCATGAACGCCACGAGCAGGTTCTTGCCGAGCGCCATCTCGCCGTTCTGGGTGGCCGGACCGTCGGCGAGGACCTGGCCCTCGACGACCCGGTCGCCCTCGTTGACGATGACCTTCTGGTTGACGGAGGTGCCCTGGTTGGAACGGGCGAACTTGGCGAGGCGGTAGGTGATGTATGTGCCGTCGTCGTTGGCGGTGGTGATGTAGTCGGCGGAGACCTCCTGGACCACACCGGCCTTCTCGGCCTTGACGACGTCGCCGGCGTCGACGGCGGAGCGGTACTCCATGCCGGTGCCGACGAGCGGAGCCTCGGACTTGATGAGCGGCACAGCCTGGCGCATCATGTTCGCGCCCATCAGGGCACGGTTGGCGTCGTCGTGCTCCAGGAAGGGGATCATGGCGGTCGCGACCGACACCATCTGGCGCGGCGAGACGTCCATGTAGTCCACGTCCTCGGGGCCGACGTAGTCGACCTCGCCGCCACGGCGGCGGACCAGCACGCGGGCCTCGGCGAACCGCATCTCCTCGTTCAGCGGCGCGTTGGCCTGCGCGATGACGAAGCGGTCCTCCTCGTCGGCGGTCAGGTAGTCGACCTCGTCGGTGACCTGGCCCTCGACGACCTTGCGGTAGGGCGTCTCGATGAAACCGAACGCGTTGACCCGGCCGTACGAGGCGAGCGAGCCGATCAGACCGATGTTCGGGCCTTCCGGCGTCTCGATCGGACACATGCGGCCGTAGTGCGACGGGTGCACGTCACGGACCTCGAAGCCGGCCCGCTCACGGGAGAGACCACCCGGGCCGAGGGCGTTCAGACGCCGCTTGTGCGTCAGCCCCGACAGCGGGTTGTTCTGGTCCATGAACTGGGACAGCTGGCTGGTGCCGAAGAACTCCTTGATGGAGGCGACGACCGGCCGGATGTTGATCAGGGTCTGCGGCGTGATCGCCTCGACGTCCTGGGTGGTCATGCGCTCGCGCACGACGCGCTCCATACGGGCGAGACCCGTACGGACCTGGTTCTGGATCAGCTCGCCGACGCTGCGGATACGACGGTTGCCGAAGTGGTCGATGTCGTCGGTCTCGACCATGATCGAGCGACCGGACTCGCCGAGAGTCTCGGTCTCGCCGGCGTGCAGCTTCACCAGGTACTTGATGGTGGCGATGACGTCGTCGGTGGTGAGCACGCCGGCGTCCAGCGGCTCGTCCGCGCCGAGCTTCTTGTTGACCTTGTAGCGGCCGACCTTCGCCAGGTCGTAGCGCTTCGGGTTGAAGTAGAGGTTCTCGAGGAGCGTCTGCGCGGCCTCGCGCGTGGGGGGCTCGCCCGGGCGCAGCTTGCGGTAGATGTCGAGCAGCGCGTCGTCCTGGCCCTGGGTGTGGTCCTTCTCCAGGGTGGCGCGCATCGACTCGTAGTCGCCGAACTCCTCCAGGATCTGCTCGGTCGTCCAGCCGAGCGCCTTCAGGAGGACGGTGACGGACTGCTTGCGCTTGCGGTCGATGCGGACACCGACCATGTCGCGCTTGTCGATCTCCATCTCCAGCCAGGCACCCCGGGACGGGATGATCTTGGCGGAGAAGATGTCCTTGTCGGATGTCTTGTCGATGGTGGAGTCGAAGTAGACACCGGGGGAACGGACCAGCTGGGACACCACGACACGCTCGGTGCCGTTGATGACGAAGGTGCCCTTGTTCGTCATGAGCGGGAAGTCGCCCATGAAGACGGTCTGCGACTTGATCTCGCCGGTCTCGTTGTTGGTGAACTCGGCCGTGACGAAGAGCGGGGCGGCGTACGTGAAGTCGCGCTCCTTGCACTCGTCGATCGAGTTCTTCGGCGGCTCGAAGCGGTGGTCCCGGAAGGTCAGCGACATCGACCCGGAGAAGTCCTCGATCGGGGAGATCTCCTCGAAGATCTCCTCCAGACCGGACTTGGTGGGGACGTCCTGACCGTTCTCAAGAGCCTCCTCGACCCGACTCTGCCAAGCGGTGTTGCCGAGCAGCCAGTCGAAGCTCTCGGTCTGCAGCGCGAGCAGGTTCGGAACCTCAAGAGGCTCCTTGATCTTTGCAAAGGAGATGCGCAGCGGGGCGGTGCTGGCGCCGTTGTTCGTATTCGCGGTCGAGGCGTTGCGCGAGGCGGCCAAGAGGGGGTCCTTCCGAGGGCTCGGACTCACTACGCGCGTACCGGCCCCTCTCCCATACACGAAGACAGAAACCCCAGGTCGAGGGGGGTTCGGTCATCAATGCTCGGGTGAGGACAGACCCCTGGTGACGGGCAGGGGACAGCTAACAGGCAGCGCAAAGGGTCAGTGTAGCCACTTGGCACACTGATGTCCAGTCCCGCTTTTCTGAGACCCTCGTTGTCCTCAACGCCTGCGCCATGCCTGCCCTCAACGCACGTTCATACTGCCCTCTTCGCCGTCGATCCATGCCTCGGAACCTGGATCGTTGTGACGACGCGTCCTGAGAATTGCGCGCTGCGTGCGGTTCGTCAAGGCCCCCCAGTCCAACCCGGGCTTCCGGGGACACGACGAAGATCACCATACCCCCCGCTCACGCGGGTGCAAGGCAGCCGCGGTCGGACCTCCGGGAAAGCCGAAGAGCGACCACCCGGATGGATGATCGCTCCTCGGTGCGCTCGCGTTACAGCCCGCTCAGGGGCCGCAGGGGGCGTGCGACGGGGTTCGCGGAACCCCGGAAGGTCTTACTTGACCTCGACGGAGGCGCCGGCGCCCTCGAGGGACTCCTTGGCCTTGTCCGCGGCCTCCTTGTTGACCTTCTCCAGAACCGGCTTCGGCGCACCGTCGACCAGGTCCTTGGCCTCCTTCAGACCCAGCGAGGTCAGCTCGCGCACGACCTTGATGACCTGGATCTTCTTGTCGCCGGCGCCGGTGAGGATGACGTCGAACTCGTCCTTCTCCTCGGCGGCCTCGACCGGGGCGGCCGGACCGGCCGGGCCCGCGACGGCAACCGCGGCGGCGGCGGTGACGTCGAACTTCTCCTCGAACGCCTTCACGAACTCGGAGAGCTGGATGAGGGTCATCGACTCGAACTCGGCGAGCAGTTCGTCCTGGGTGAGAGCCATGGTGGCTTTCCTTCCACTAATTCGGCTGGTGCCGGATGTACATGTCTGGCGGGCGTACGTACGGCCCGCTACGACCTCCGCCTCGGGCGGCGGCGGTCATGTCGCGAGCCGAATTACTCGGCACCGCCCTGCTCGGCCTGCTTGGCGCGCAGCGCGTCCACGGTGCGGACGAGCTTCGACGGGAGCGCCTGGAAGACCTGAGCAGCCTGGGTCTGCTTGCCCTTCAGAGCGCCCGCCAGCTTGGCGAGCAGAACCTCGCGGGACTCAAGGTCCGCGAGCTTCTTGATCTCGTCGGCGGACAGCGCCTTGCCGTCAAGGACACCGCCCTTGATGACGAGATTCGGGTTGTCCTTGGCGAAGTCACGCAGACCCTTCGCCGACTCCACCGGGTCACCGGTGACGAAGGCGACAGCCGTCGGACCGTTGAACAGGTCGTCCAGCGTCGTGATCCCGGCCTCGTTGGCCGCAATCTTGGTCAGCGTGTTCTTCACCACGGCGTACTGGGCGTTCTCACCGAGCGACCGGCGCAGCGTCTTGAGCTGCGCCACGGTGAGACCGCGGTACTCGGTCAGCACGGCGGCGCTGGAGTTGCGGAACTGCTCCGTCAACTCGGCCACCGCGGCAGCCTTGTCGGGCCTCGCCATAGAGCCTCGGCCTCCTTCCGGGTGATTCTGACCGCGCGGACCCGAAGGAGGACTGGGGAAACGAAACGCCCCGGCGCAGGCGCACGGGGCGGACTCGACCGGTCGTACACGCGCGACAGGCGCGCACTCCGGGAGTTCTTCCTCTGTCACCTGCGCGGGTCGCCCACTTTCCAGCGGATCCTTCGGCCACCGCGCACTCGTCCGAGCGCGCGGCAACGACCAGCGGTCTTTGGCTTCTGTAGGAGAGTAAGGGAACGGATCGCCGTCAGGCAAATCCGTCCCTACGGGGGCTTCCGTACGGGTTCAGCCCTGCTCGGCGCCCTTCATCATCTCGGCCAGGTCGGCGGTGTCCTTGGCGGGCGGGGCGGTGACCTTCACCGGCTTGTTGTAGTCGAGGAAGGTGATCGTCATGTCGAGCGGGCCCTTCTGGGCGTCGCCGCGCATGCGGAACTGCTTCGTGTGGTGCTCGCCGTCGATCCACATGTCCATGGTCATCGAGTCGAGGCCCATCTTCTCGTACTGCTCGATGCTCTTCTCGCGCTGCTCGCGGGACTCCTTGTTCTTGTCCTTGAGGTTGTTGTCCTTGAGCGTGGTCCGCAGGTCGTCGAGGCTGACCGTGCCCTTGTAGTGGGTGGTCTCCACACCGTCGACGGTCTCGGTGCCGACCTTCTTCACGTCCTTGGAGCCGGTGAGGAAGGTGGAGTCAGCGGCCGGGTTCTTGCCGGCCTCGCCGGCGCCGAGCTGGTCCATGGAGAGCCCGCTGTCCTCGCCGAGTGCGGACATGTCGAACTTGATCCAGCTCTTGCCGTCCATCTCCTTGGTCATCTCGGCGTTGCCGCCGAGGTACATCGCCTTGTCGATGAGCCGGATCTCGACCTGTCCGTCGGTGGTCTTGTCCTGGACCGACATCTTCATGCTCATGGCCAGCGGCTTGACGCTCATCGCCGCCTCGCCGTCGATCTTGCCCTCGCCCGGGACGCTGCCGGTCAGCCGGTAGCGGAACGACGTGATGTCGTCCGCGTTCTTCGCGGCCTCGGCGACGGCCGCGGCCGGCTCCATCTCGGGCGACTTCGCCGCGCCGTCCTTCGCGCCGCAGCCGACCGCCCCTCCCGCGAGCAGCAGGACAGCGATACCGGTGACCCCCACCGAAGACCTCATGGACACAGCAAACCCTCTCCCCCCACGTCACACGTGGAACACATGGAACACATGTCTGATACACAGGTACGGGCTCGATCGTATCCGGCGGGTACGCACGGGGTCTTCCCGGTTTGCCGGTGCTCACCTGGCGAGCGGTTTACCGGACACCGGCTCAGGAGGTAGGTCTGCTTCCGCTCTGCTGCGCGATGAGGGCCTTGAAGTCCTCGGTGTCGGCCGCGGGAGGCTCCTCGACCGAGACCCGTACGCCGTAGTCGCTGTAGTACGCGGTGCTGGTCATCGTGCCGTTGGCCGTGTCGCCCTTCTCCACCTTTTTGACCAGCAGGTCCCGGTCGTTGACCCAGATGTCGACGGTCTCGGTGGTGATGCCGGCCTGGTCGAGCTGCTTCTTCAGGTCGGCCAGCCTGCTCGCGTCGAGGCGGGAGCCGCGGGTGACGAGGTCGGCGACCTCCACCGTCCCGGCGTAGTGCGCGGTGTTCTGGCCGGACACCTTCTCCTCGCCGACCTTCCGCACGTCCCCGGAGGCCAGCAGGAGCTTCACGGACTGCTCCGGCGTGGAGTTGCGCATCTGGTCCTTGAGGTACACGCCCGAGCTGCCGCGGAGGTCGGCCAGGTCGTCGTAGGCGTACTTGATCCAGTGCTTGCCGCCCGCCTGCTCGGCGAAGGCGTCGCTCATCCTGGCGTAGTAGGCGTCGGGGAGATAGCGGGCCTGCATCGAGGCCAAGCCGAGCCGCCGCATCGTGTCGGCCGCCGTGCCGCCGGTGTAGGTGAGGGTGAGCGTGCCGGTGATGCCGTCGGCCCAGCCGAGGGAGCCTTCGGCCGTCATGGACATCACGGAGCCCACGGTGGTCGTGGAGCGGACCCTGGCCGACTCGGCCCCGGCCGTGGACTTCTCGGCGGAGCGCAGGGCCGCGACGGGACTGACCCGCGTCGTCTGCCGCTCCCCCGCGTCGCCGCCCGATAACCCCTCACCGGAGGAACCACCGGCGGCGGGGCCCGGGGAGCCGCAGGCGGCCACCGCCGCCAGCGCGGCCGCCACCGCCGTCGAGAGGGTCATGCGGCGCACGCTCGTGCTCTTCATGTCGTCCCACCCCTGTGCGAGTCCGGTGTGCGCACGCTAACGCAGCACACCGACAGCCGTACGCGAAGCGCGCAAAAGAAAAGAGCGGGCCCCGCACCTCGAATGGGTGCGGGGCCCGCCCTGTGCGACGCGTACCTGACGCGGCGGCCGGGGATGAGCGCGGGCTCAGACGGCGGCCGGGTCCTCCTGGACGAGGAGGTTGCGGGTGCGGTTCGGGTCGACCGGGATGCCGGGGCCCATCGTGGTGGTGATGGCGGCCTTCTTGATGTAGCGGCCCTTGGCGGCGGACGGCTTCAGACGCAGGATCTCCTCCAGCGCCGCGCCGTAGTTCTCCACCAGCTTGCTGTCGTCGAACGACGTCTTGCCGATGATGAAGTGCAGGTTCGAGTGCTTGTCGACACGGAACTCGATCTTGCCGCCCTTGATGTCGCCCACGGCCTTGGTCACGTCGGGGGTGACCGTGCCGGTCTTCGGGTTCGGCATCAGACCGCGCGGGCCGAGGACGCGGCCGAGACGGCCGACCTTGCCCATGAGGTCCGGGGTGGCGACGACGGCGTCGAAGTCCAGACGGCCCTTCGACACCTCGTCGATCAGTTCGTCGGCGCCGACGATGTCGGCGCCCGCGGCACGCGCGGCCTCGGCACGGTCACCGGTCGCGAAGACCAGGACCCGGGCGGTCTTGCCGGTGCCGTGCGGAAGGTTCACGGTGCCACGGACCATCTGGTCGGCCTTGCGCGGGTCGACACCCAGACGGAAGGCGACCTCGACGGTGCCGTCGAACTTGGTCGTGGAGGTCTCCTTGGCGAGACGGACGGCTTCGAGCGGGGCGTACAGCTTCTCCCGGTCGACCTTGGCGTCCGCAGCGCGGAGAGCCTTGCTGCGCTTGCTCACAACTGCTCCTGAGGTGTGCTGGAAAGGAGTCGTGGTACGGGCCGAGCAGGCCCTGCCACGTGCGGCGTCGCACCGCCGCATGGGTTCTGCGAGGTGGGACTCAGCCCTCGACCGTGACGCCCATGGAACGGGCGGTGCCGGCGATGATCTTCGCGGCGGCGTCCAGGTCGTTGGCGTTGAGGTCGGGCATCTTGGTCTGGGCGATCTCGCGGACCTGCGCCTCGGTGATCTTGGCGACCTTGGTCTTGTGCGGCTCGCCGGAGCCCTTCTCGACGCCCGCGGCCTTGAGGATCATCTTCGCGGCCGGCGGAGTCTTGGTCACGAAGGTGAAGGAGCGGTCCTCGTAGACCGTGATCTCCACCGGGATGACCCAGCCACGCTGCGACTCGGTCGCGGCGTTGTAGGCCTTGCAGAACTCCATGATGTTGACGCCGTGCTGGCCCAGCGCGGGGCCGACCGGCGGGGCCGGGTTGGCGGCGCCGGCCTGGATCTGGAGCTTGATCAGCCCCGTGACCTTCTTCTTCTTGGGAGGCATGTGCTCTCTCCGGGTCCTTAGTGAGAGTGTTCCGCCATCCGATCCGGATCATCCGGACGGAGGCATACCGCACCACGGTAGCGGGTACACGGGCGCGGCCAAAAACCGAGCAGGTCAGACGGCCGCCCGAGCGTCCGCCCGACCTGGTCGGAGGCGTTACGTCCGTAAGGACGTCAGTTCTTCTGGATCTGGTCGAAGGACAGCTCGACCGGCGTCTCGCGGCCGAAGATCTCCACCAGGCCCTTGACCTTCTTCGAGTCCGGGTTGATCTCGTTGATGGTGGCCTGGAGCGTGGCGAACGGGCCGTCGGTGACGGTGACCGAGTCGCCGACCTCGAAGTCCAGCACCTGGACCTCGACCTTGCGCTGCGGAGCGGGCTTGCCCTCGGCCTCGGCGGCCTCACGGGCGGCCTTCTCCTCGGCCTCCGGTGCGAGCATCTTGACGATCTCGTCCAGGGTCAGCGGGTACGGGTCGTAGGCGTTGCCGACGAAGCCGGTGACGCCCGGCGTGTTGCGGACGACGCCCCAGGACTCGTTGGTCAGGTCCATGCGGACCAGGACATAACCCGGCAGCTTGTTCTGCTTGATCGTCTTGCGGTCGCCGTTCTTGATCTGGACGACCTCCTCCTGCGGCACCTCGGCCTGGAAGATGTAGTCCTCGACGTTCAGCGAGACGGCGCGCTGCTCCAGGTTGGTCTTCACGCGGTTCTCGTAACCGGCGTAGGTGTGGATGACGTACCACTCGCCGGGCAGGGTCCGCAGTTCCTCGCGCAGCGCCGCGACGGGGTCGACGGGCTCCGCGGGCTCCTCCTCGGCGACCTCGTCCTCGGCGTCCTCGGCGGCCTCGCCGTCCTCGTCTTCGTTCACGACCTGCAGGGCGGCCTCCTCGGCCGGCTCCCCCGCCTCGGCCTCGGCAGCCTCGAACTCGTCCTGCTCGTCCGCGCCCTCGACGATGTCGAGCTCGTCGTCCACCGCCTCGGCGGCATTCCCGCGAGGCTCAATGGCGTCGTTCAGGTTCGGGTCAGACACGATGGCTGCTTCTTCCTGGATACATAGAGGTGGAACATGCGAAAAGGGGCGCCGGTACCACGGCGCCCTTCGCTCTCGGCTCAGCCGAAGACGTACTTGGCCGCGTGGTTGAGCCCATAGTCAATCACGGTCACCAACGCGATCATGATGGCGACGAAGAAGATCACCACGGTGGTGTACGACGTCAGCTGGTTACGCGACGGCCAGACGACCTTACGGAGTTCCGCGACGATCTGGCGGTAGAAGATCGCCAGCCGCTTCAGCGGGCCCTTCTTGGCACGCTTGCCACCCTTACGGGTCTTCTTCTTGGACTCCGGTACCTCGTCCTGGGCATCAGGAGTGTCGATGGAGCCCACGGCGTCCGTCATTCGTCCTCACCTGATCCCGGGTCGTGGCCGTGCCGCGCCCGGTTCTGAGCCGCACGGCGGTGCAATGCTGTACGTACATGCGCACACATCCTGGCGGTGTGTGTAGCAGGGCCGGAGGGACTTGAACCCCCAACCGCTGGTTTTGGAGACCAGTGCTCTACCAATTGAGCTACGACCCTTTGATGTCCCCCAACGTACCGCATCCGACCGAGTGCTCGGTGTGCACCGGCTCGAAGGCGGCCCCCGAAGGCCAACGAGGTGAGAGTGTACGTGGTCCCGGGCCCGGCGTCGAACAGTAAGTACCCGTCGGCGCCCGCAAGATGCAAGATCGTCCTGGCCGGGGGCCGAATCCGGACGCGTGTTCACGGGTCGGCCCCTTGCCGTTCAGTCTGTGAAACCCGCGTGCCGGGGACATTTCCGGTCTGAAACGATGGCTCCATGAGCGCTGCAACCCCTCCCACCGAGCGCCGGGTCTCCGCCCGAGTCGGCGCGATCTCCGAGTCCGCCACCCTCGCCGTGGACGCCAAGGCCAAGGCCCTCAAGGCCGCCGGGCGTCCGGTGATCGGCTTCGGCGCCGGCGAACCCGACTTCCCGACGCCCGGCTACATCGTCGAGGCCGCGATCGAGGCCTGCAAGAACCCGAAGTACCACCGGTACACCCCGGCGGGCGGCCTGCCCGAACTGAAGGCCGCGATCGCCGCGAAGACGCTGCGCGACTCGAACTACGAGGTCGACCCGTCGCAGATCCTCGTCACCAACGGCGGCAAGCAGGCCATCTACGAGGCGTTCGCCGCGATCCTCGACCCGGGCGACGAGGTCATCGTCCCGGCGCCGTACTGGACGACGTACCCGGAGTCGATCCGTCTCGCCGGCGGTGTCCCGGTGGAGGTCGTGGCGGACGAGACCACCGGCTACCGGGTGAGCGTGGAGCAGTTGGAGGCGGCGCGCACGGACAGGACGAAGGTCGTCCTCTTCGTCTCGCCCTCCAACCCGACCGGCGCGGTCTACAGCGAGCCGGAGGCCGAGGCGATCGGCCGCTGGGCCGTCGAGCACGGCCTGTGGGTGCTGACGGACGAGATCTACGAGCACCTGGTGTACGGCGACGCGACGTTCACCTCGCTGCCCGCGATCCTGCCGGAGCTGCGTGACAAGTGCATCGTCGTCAACGGCGTCGCGAAGACGTACGCGATGACCGGCTGGCGCGTGGGCTGGCTCATCGGCCCGAAGGACGTGGTCAAGGCCGCCACGAACCTCCAGTCGCACGCCACGTCGAACGTGTCGAACGTCGCGCAGGCCGCGGCCCTCGCCGCGGTCTCCGGCGACCTGAAGGCCGTCGCGGAGATGCGCGAGGCGTTCGACCGGCGGCGCCGGACGATCGTGCGGATGCTGGACGAGATCGACGGCGTGGTCTGCCCGGAGCCGGAGGGCGCGTTCTACGCGTACCCGTCGGTGAAGGCGCTGATCGGCAAGGAGATCCGGGGCAGGCGCCCGCAGAGCTCCGTGGAGCTGGCCGCGCTGATCCTGGAGGAGGCCGAGGTCGCGGTCGTCCCGGGCGAGGCGTTCGGCACCCCGGGCTATCTGCGGCTGTCCTACGCCCTCGGTGACGAGGACCTGGTCGAGGGCGTGAGCCGGATCCAGAAGCTGCTGGCGGAGGCCAGGGACTGAACCCGCTCACGGCGAGCGGGCCGGCGGGCCGTCTCCTTCGGGAGGCGGCCCGCTTCTGTGTGCGGGCAAGACCACGAACGGGGAAACGGCTACCGGGACACGGGCGAGGTGCGGCAGGATCCTGGAATGGAGCGTGTACGTGATGTCTCTGACCTGCCGAAGGCCCATCTCCACCTGCACTTCACCGGCTCGATGCGGCCCAGCACCCTGCTGGAGCTGGCCGACAAGCACGGCGTGCGCCTGCCGGAGGCGCTGACCGACGCACTGACCAGCGGGGAACCGCCGCGGCTGCGGGCCACGGACGAGCGGGGCTGGTTCCGCTTCCAGCGGCTGTACGACGCGGCACGCTCCTGCCTGAGGGAACCGGAGGACATCCAGCGCCTGGTCCGCGAGGCCGCGGAGGAGGACCTGAAGGACGGCTCCGGCTGGCTGGAGATCCAGGTCGACCCGACGTCGTACGCACCGCGCCTCGGCGGCCTCATCCCGGCCCTGGAGATCATCCTGGACGCGGTGGACACGGCCTCGCGGGACACCGGTCTGGGCATGCGCGTACTGGTGGCCGCCAACCGCATGAAGCACCCGCTGGACGCCCGCACCCTGGCCCGGCTCGCGGTGCGCTACGCGGACCGTGGCGTGGTCGGCTTCGGCCTGTCGAACGACGAACGCCGTGGCATGGCACGGGACTTCGACCGCGCGTTCCACATCGCGCGCGAGGGTGGCCTGCTGTCGGCCCCGCACGGCGGCGAGCTGACCGGCCCGTCCTCGGTCCGCGACTGCCTGGACGACCTGCACGCGAACCGGGTCGGCCACGGGGTGCGCGCGGCGGAGGACCCGCGCCTGCTCAAGCGGCTCGCGGACCGTGAGGTGACCTGCGAGGTGTGCCCCGCCTCGAACGTGGCGCTGGGCGTGTACGAGAAGCCGGAGGACGTCCCGCTGCGCACGCTCTTCGAGGCGGGGGTGCCGATGGCGCTGGGAGCGGACGATCCGCTGCTGTTCGGCTCGCGTCTGGCCGCCCAGTACGGGCTGGCCCGGGAGCACCACGGCTTCACGGACGCGGAACTGGCTGAGCTGGCCCGGCAGTCGGTCAGGGCATCGGCCGCGCCAGCGGAGCTACGGGCAAAGCTGCTGTCCGGCATCAACGACTGGCTCACCCACCCGACCCCCTAAGGCTGGGGGCCCGGGGAACTGCACGCCCAGCCCCACCCCACCCGCACCCATCAGGGGCGCGGGGAACTGCGCGAACAACCCCAACCCAGCCGCACCCGACCCACAACCCCAACCCACCCACAGGGGCGCGGGGAACTGCGCAACCACCCCCAACACCGGCCGCACCCGACCCACAACCCCAACCCACCCACAGGGGCGCGGGGAACTGCGCGCCCAGCCCCACCCCACCAGCACCCAACCCACAACCCCAACCCACCCACAGGGGCGCGGGGAACTGCGCGACCACCCCCAACACCGGCCGCACACCAAACCGGCCAAACCAGCAGAGCTACGGGCGGAGCTACAGGCTCACGCCAACCGTGACCGGCTCATTGACCAGCGTGATCCCGAAGGCCGCGCGGACCCCGGCCACGACCTCACGGGCCAGCGCGAGCAGATCCTCCGTGGTGGCCCCACCCCGGTTGGTGAGGGCAAGGGTGTGCTTGGTGGAGATGCGCGCGGGCCCGCTGCCGTACCCCTTGGTGAAGCCCGCCTTGTCGATCAGCCAGGCCGCGGAGGTCTTGGTACGGCCCTCGCCCGCGGGGTACGCGGGCGGCTCGGCGCCGTCCCCGAGCCGTTCCCGCACGCGCGCGTGGAACGCGGCGAACTCCGCGTCCGTGAGGACCGGGTTGGTGAAGAAGGACCCCGCCGACCAGGTGTCGTGGTCCTCGGGGTCGAGCACCATGCCCTTACCCGCACGCAGCTTCAGAACGGCTTCGCGCGCGTCGGCCAGCGGCACCCGGTCGCCGGGCTGCACGCCGAGCGCCCGGGCCGTCTCGGCGTATCGGAGCGGCGCCGACAGCCCGTCCGCGTCCTCCAGTGCGAAGCGGACCCGCAGCACGACGTACCGCTCCGGGGCGGCCTTGAAGCGGCTGTTCCGGTACGAGAACGCGCACTCGGCGTTGGTGAGCGTGACCGTCTCCCGGGCCCTGCGGTCGTAGGCGATGACCTCGGTGATGGTGGAGGAGACCTCCTGGCCGTACGCCCCGACGTTCTGGATGGGTGTCGCGCCCGCGGAGCCGGGGATGCCGGCAAGGCACTCGACGCCCGCGAGCCCGGCCTCGACGGTGCGGGCGACGGCGTCGGTCCACACCTCGCCGGCCGCCAGTTCCAGGCGCGTGCCGTCCAGTTCGACCCCGCGGGTGGCGATGCGCAGCGCGGTGCCGTCGAAGCCCTTGTCTCCGATGACCAGGTTCGACCCACCGCCGATCAGCAGCAGGGGGGTTCCGCTGTCGTCGGCCTCCCGGACGGCGGCGACGACCTCGGCGTCGGTGGCGGCGGTGACCAGCCGGGCGGCGGGTCCGCCCAGCCGGAACGTGGTCAGCGGGGCGAGCGGGGCGTCGTGGAGTTCCTGCACGCGCCCAAGACTACGAGACGGCACCGACATCCCCGGTCGGCCGGTGGGCACGCGCGTGTACGGCCCAGCCGGGGAGGGCGGGGCCGTACGCGCGCGTGCCGGTCGGGGGTTCAGTGGGCGGCGGTCTCCAGTGCCGGCTCCGGTTCGGCCCGGGTCACGAGCGGGCCGGGGGTGCGGCGGGCCGGGATCAGCAGGGCGGCGATCCCGGCGAGCGCCACCGTCGCGGCGCCGGTCACCAGGGCGGGCCGCAGGCCGTCGACGAAGGACCGCGCGGACTCGTAGCCGCCCTGCGCCGCGAAGATCGACGACATGACCGCGATGCCGAGCGCGCCGCCCACCTCGCGCAGGGCGTTGTTGGCGCCGGACGCGATGCCCTGCTCGGACACCCGGACGCTGGACATGACCAGGTTGGCGGCCGGGGCGAAGTACAGGGCCATGCCGATGCCGCTGACGATCAGGCCGGGCAGTTGCGCGGCGTACGAGACGTCGGCGGTGACCACGGAGGCCAGATAGCCGAGTCCGGCGGCCTGGAGGAACAGGCCGGCCGCGACGACCGGACGGCCGCCGATGCGGTCGGAGAGCATCCCGGCGACCGGCGCGACCAGCATCGGCATGCCGGTCCAGGGCAGCATCCTGACGCCCGCCTCGGTCGGCGAGTAGCCGAGCACGCCCTGCATGTACTGGCTGAGCAGGAAGATCGAGCCGAACATCCCGAGGAACATGAGAAGGCTGGCGGCGTTGATCCCGGCGAAGGCGCGGGAGCGGAAGAGCCGCATCGGGAGCATGGGGTTGCGGGCGCGGGAGCCGTGGACGACGAAGGCGATCAGCAGCGCGCCGCCGGCGAGCAGGCCGGTGAGGACGACGGAGTCGGTCCAGCCGTCGGCGGGGCCGCGGACCAGCCCGTAGACGATCCCGAAGAGTCCGCCGCTGGCGAGCAGGGTGCCGGGGATGTCGAGCGGTGCGCCGGTGCCGTGGGACTCGGCGAGGCGGAGCCGGGCGAGCGGCAGCAGGGCGAGGCCGAGCGGGACGTTCAGCCAGAAGATCCAGTGCCAGGAGACGTGTTCGGTGAGGCTGCCGCCGATGAGCGGCCCGGAGGCCACCGCGAGTCCGTTGACGGCACCCCAGATCCCGTATGCCATGCCGCGCTTGGCGGCGGGCACGGCCGCCGTCAGCAGGGTGAGCGTCAGGGGCATCATCACCGCCGCGCCGAGGCCCTGCACCGCGCGGGCCGCGATCAGCGAGTCGATGCCGGGCGCCATGGCCGCGGCGGCGGAGGCGCCGGTGAAGACCGTGAGCCCGGCGAGGAAGAGCCGGCGCCGGCCGAAGCGGTCGCCGAGCGCGGCGCCGAACATCAGCAGGACGGCGAAGGTGAGCGTGTAGGCGCTGACGGTCCATTCCAGGTCGTCCAGCGCCCCTCCCAGGTCCTCGCGGATGGAGGGCAGGGCGGTGGTCACTACGAGGTTGTCCAGGGACGCCATGAATCCGGCGACGCTGGTGATGACGAGGGCCCATATGACTCCCCCGCGATGTGCCGTGCCCGGCGCGGTCTGCTGTGGCATCGCTCCCCCAGAGCATGATCGATGATTAGTTATGGATTACTAACTTTCGCGGGCATGGGAAGGCGGCGGTGCGGGTCCGCCTCAGCTTCCCTGTTCGTCCGCCGGCTCCCCGATCCGGGCGGACGGGTACATCCCCTGCCAGACCCGGTGACCGGGTGGAAAGCCCATGGCCGCAAGGGTGTTGATGAGCATTCCGTAGGCCAGGAAGACCGTCGTCTCGTTGTCGTCGGCCCCGAGCGGCAGATGCACGGTCTCCCACAGCCGCATCCAGCCGGCTCGCACGGCCTCACCGAACCGGTGGTCACCTTCCGCCTCGGCGGCGGCGACCGCGATGTACGTCTGCATCTGCATCAGAAGCCGCTCGGGCTGCTCCTGGATCAGCCGCGCATACGCCCGGGCCATGGCGTGCACGGCCTCCTCGCCCTGAAAGCCCTCACCCGCCTCCCCCAGGACCCGGCACACGTCGTCGACGCAGCGCAGCGAGGCCGCGACGAAGATCGCCTTCTTGCCCGGGAAGAGCCGGAAGAGATACGGCTGCGAGACCCCCACCCGCTTGGCGATCGCCTCGGTCGAGGTGCCGTAGTAGCCCCTCTGTGAAAACTCCGCGATCGCCGCACGAATGACGCCCTCGCGGCGCTCGTCCGCGCTCATCCTGACCATGCGGCTAAGTTAGTACTCAATCACTAACTAGGTCAAGCGGTGCCCCGCGCCATGGACCAGGCGCGCACCGACGGCTGAGGGGCGCCCTGCCTGCCGGGATCCGACGGGACCCGGCAGGACACCCCTTGCCTCGCCGTTGGCGCCGAGGCCGGCCGTGCGGGGCTCAGGCCAGCCGTACGAGCGCCCGGGACATGCCCAGCACCTTCTGGCCGCCGCTCGTGGCCGTCAGGTCCACCCGCACCGTGTTGTCGTCGAGCTTGGCCGCGACCTTGCCGCCGACCTCGATCACGGCGCCCTCGTCGTCGTTCGGGACGACGACGGGCTTGGTGAAGCGGACGCCGTACTCGACGACCGCGCCCGGGTCTCCGGTCCAGTCGGTGACCACCCGGATCGCCTCGGCCATGGTGAACATGCCGTGCGCGATGACGTCCGGCAGCCCCACTTCCTTGGCGAACTTCTCGTTCCAGTGGATCGGATTGAAGTCGCCGGAGGCGCCCGCATAGCGCACGAGCGTGGCGCGGGTCACCGGAAAGGTCTGCGCCGGCAGTTCGGTGCCGACCTCCACGTCGTCGTACGTGATCTTCGCCGTCATCCCTCAGCCCTCCTCGGCCGCGCGCGCCACCAGCTTGGTCCAGGCCGTCACGACGTGTTCGCCCGCCTCGTCGTGGACCTCACCCCGGATGTCCAGGATGTCGTTCCCGGCCAGCGACTTGATGGCCTCGATGGTCGAGGTGACCTGGAGCCGGTCGCCCGCGCGCACCGGGCGCGTGTAGACGAACCTCTGGTCGCCGTGCACCACCCTGCTGTAGTCGAGGCCGAGCTGCGGGTCCTCGATGACCTGCCCCGCTGCCCGGAAGGTGATCGAGAAGACGAAGGTCGGGGGCGCGATCACATCGGGGTGACCGAGCGCCTTGGCGGCCTCCTGGTCCCGGTACGCCGGATGGGTGTCCCCGACCGCCTCGGCGAACTCGCGGATCTTCTCCCGGCCCACCTCGTAGGGCTCGGTGGGCGGGTAGCTCCGTCCCACGAAGGACTGGTCGAGCGGCATGGCCCGGCACCTCCTGATGTCAGCTGTGATGGTCCACAAGGTAGCTGGATTCCAGCCGGTGGAAACGACGCGAGGCCGCCCCCCTGACTGCGGGGACGGCCTCGCGTACGAGCCTTGATGATCAGCGCGTCTCGCGGTGCGCGGTGTGCGCGTTGCAACGCGGGCAGTGCTTCTTCATCTCAAGTCGGTCCGGGTTGTTACGCCGGTTCTTCTTGGTGATGTAGTTCCGCTCCTTGCACTCCACGCAGGCCAGCGTGATCTTCGGGCGGACGTCGGTGGCAGCCACGTGAGTGCTCCTAAGACGAACGGATGGACTGGTTCAACGCAAGAAAGAGTAGCCGATCGAAGGACCGACCCCGCAATCGGCTACTGTCAGTAGCGGTGACCGGACTTGAACCGGTGACACAGCGATTATGAGCCGCTTGCTCTACCGACTGAGCTACACCGCTTTGATGAGATCAGGACCCGCCTTACGACGGGAACCTCTCACACCAGAGCCCCAAAACGGAATCGAACCGTTGACCTTCTCCTTACCATGGAGACGCTCTGCCGACTGAGCTATTGGGGCGAGCGATGAAGACATTACACGCTCGGCAGCCGTTCACCCAAATCCGTTTCGTACCCCATGCCCAGGCGTCGATCGCCCGTGTCCAGGCGGCCTCGCGAGCCCCTTTGAAGGGCTGTGCACGCGCGCGTGGCGGTTGCGGTGACGCCCCTCCATGCCACGCGGTCGGCGTGGGCGAGATCCCCGAAGACCTCCGTGGCCCGGCCGGAGCCGCGGCCGTCGAAGGCGAGGAACCGGCGGGTGGGAGCGGCTGTCGCGCGGTCCGCGGCGGCGCGGCGGTGGTCGCCGTGAGCGGCGGCCATGCGGGCGGCCTGCGCGGCGTTGGCCCGGTTCGCCGCGTACGCCTCGGACAGCGTCCGTGCCGTGGGCGGGGCGAGCGAGACGGGGGCCGGTGCGGGGACCTCCGGTCGGGCGGCGGCGGAGAGCGGGACCACCACGGCGGCGGTGATCAGCGCGGCGAGCAGGGCGCTCGGGACCACGCGCGCGTAGCGCTCCGGACGGGCCACGCCGGTACGACTATTGCCCTCCTCCCCGCCCTGTGCGGCCCGTCACCCTAGGCTCGACTCACTCTGCGTGATCATGAGTTCCCCTCGGTCTCGCACCCATCCCGGAAGCCCCACGCCCCGAAGAGCCGCAAGCCCCCATCCCTTGGACCCCGATGCCCGACAGCCGGCCGCAGCCACCCCCACCGTCGTCGAACCCCCAAGGCTCCCCGGGCCGGTCCGACGGGACCCTCGTGCTGTGCGGGGCGCGGCTCACCGACGGCCGCACCGTGGACGTGCGGCTGGACGGCGGGCGCATCGAGGCGGTCGGCACGGCCGGCAGCCTGGCACCGGGACCGGCCCGCTCCGGCTCCCGCGTCGACCTCAGCGGCTACCTGCTCCTTCCGGCCCCGGTGGAAGCGCACGCCCACGCCGACACCGCGCTCTCCGCCGACCGCGGCGGACCCGTCCCGTACGACGCGGAGGACGTCCAGCGCCGGGCGACGGAGGCCGCCCTGCTGCACCTCGCACACGGGGCGACGGCACTGCGCGCGCACGTGCGCGTGGGCGACGTCCAGGGGCTCGGCCCTCTCGACGCCGTCCTCCAGGCGCGGCGTTCACTGCGCGGGCTCGCGGAACTGACCACGGTGGCCGTGCCGCGGCTGCTGACCGGGGCGGCCGGCGCCGACGGGCTGGCGATACTGCGCGACGCGCTGAAAATGGGCGCCTCCGTGGTGGGCGGCTGCCCCGACCTGGACCCCGATCCGACGGGCTATGTCGAGGCGGTCCTGGAGGTGGCCTCCGAGCACGGCTGCCCCGTCGACCTGCACACGGACGCCGCCGACCCGGCCCGGCTCGCCCGGCTCGCGGCGATGGCGGGCGGGCTGCGGCCCGGCGTGACCCTCGGTCCGTGCGGTGGCCTGTCCCGGCTGCCGGCCGAGTCGGCCGCCCGCGTCGCGGACCGGCTGGCGGCGGCCGGGGTGGCCGTGGTGTGCCTGCCGCAGGGCGGCTGCGGCGGCGTCGAGCGGCGGGGTACGGCTCCGGTACGGCTGCTGCGTGCCGCCGGAGTGCGGGTGGCGGCGGGGAGCGGTGCCCTGCGGGACACGTCCAACCCGGTCGGCCGCGGCGACCCCCTGGAGGCCGCCTATCTGCTGGCCTCGGGCCACGGGCTGCGCCCGGAGGAGGCGTACGGCGCCGTGAGCGTCACGGCCCGCGCCGTCCTCGGCCTTCCCGAGGTCCGTGTGGAGGCCGGCTTCCCCGCCGAACTGCTCGCCGTACGCGGTCAGCATCTGGCCGGCGCGCTCTCCCTCGCGTACAGCCGGATCGTGGTGCACCGGGGGCGCGTCGTGGCCCGCACCAGCGCGGTTCGCGAGTACTGCGACTCGGCGGTCGCCGCGGAACTGGGGCTGCCGCGCCAGGGCCGGGGCGAGGTGTCGTGAGGGGGCCTCGGGGCCGGAAAGCGGGCCCCGGGGACTGGAGGGCGGAAGGGGTGGGGACGGAAGGGGTTGAGGACGGAGGGGCTGGGCCAGGGGGTGTGGGCCGGGAGAGGGCGGGCCGGGGCGGCGCCGGCTGGTAGCTGGTCGGGGAAGCCGGCCGGTAGCTGCTCGGGGAATCGGGTGGAGTGAGGTGAAGGGGAGCGCGCGATACGGGGTCGCGCGCGGGGCGCTCGCTGTGAGGAGACCGGCGGCCGACAAGGGGGTGCGCGCCGGGCCGGGAGCGGCCGGTGTGCGTGGCGCGGGAACGGGCCGAACTCATGCGGCGGATGCGGCCCTTCGGGCGTACGGTCGGAAACATGCGCATTGTCATTGCAGGTGGTCATGGTCAGATCGCGCTGCGGCTGGAGCGGCTCCTCTCGGCCCGCGGGGACGAGGTCGCGGGGATCATCCGCAAGGCCGAGCAGGAAGGCGATCTGCGGGAAGCCGGTGCCGAACCGATCGTCCTCGACCTGGAGTCGGCCTCGGTCGAGGAGGTCGCGGAGCGGTTGCGGGGCGCGGACGCCGCCGTTTTCGCGGCGGGCGCAGGACCGGGCAGCGGCACGGCCCGCAAGGAGACGGTGGACAAGGGAGCGGCGGTGCTGTTCGCGAGCGCGGCCGTGCAGGCGGGCGTGCGTCGCTTCCTGATCGTCTCCTCGATGGGCGCGGACCCGGCGCACGAGGGGGACGAGGTCTTCGACGCGTACCTGCGCGCCAAGGGCGCGGCCGACGCGTACGTGGCCGGCCTGGACGCACTGGACTGGACGATCCTGCGCCCCGGCAGACTGACGGACGACCGGGGCACCGGCGTGGTACGTCTGGAGGCGCACACCGGGCGCGGCTCTGTCCCGCGCGCCGACGTGGCCGCCGTACTCGCGGAGCTGGTGGAGAGCCCGGCGACGGCCGGTCTGACGCTGGAGCTGATCAGCGGGTCGACGCCGGTGTCGGTCGCGGTGAAGTCGGTGGCGGGGAACTGAGGCCGCCCGCGGCCCGTTGGACCCTTTGACCGGCAGGACCCGCAGGCCTCGCAGGGACCGGTCGGCGTCCTCCAGCGGAATCCATCAGAAGAGGGGCAACTGCCCGGGGAAGTCCGGTACGGCGTACCCGTCCAACGCCGGCTGGCTCGCGTCCAGTTGTGCCTGTAGCCGGGAGCCGGCGCACGAGACGAGTTCGCCGCTCTCGCGTGCGCCGGGCGGGTCGTGCCGCGCGAAGCGTCCCGCGACAACGGCGATGTCACGACGGCACACCGGGCAGGTTCTACGACGGGAGGCCATGGAGCCAGTGTCCTCCATGCCCACGCGAACCCGGCCGCCGCGCGCGGGCACCGCCGTGGCGAGCACGGGCACCCCAGGGGTCGGGGTCAGCCGGTGCGGTTCTCCGCGCTGACCATCCAGGCGTGCTTCTCCAGGGAGTCGATGATCGCGTGCAGCAGGTCGGCGGTGGAGGGGTCCTCGTTGTCGACCTGGTCGTGATAGGTGCGCACCGTCTCGACGGTGGCCCGCAGGCGCGCGGTGACAAGGTCCACGACGGCGCTCACGCTCACCTGCCCCTCCGGGAACGCGGGGAGGGTGGTGTTCGCCGCCACGGTGTCGGAGCGGCCGTCCGGCCAGTGGTCGAGAGCACGCATGCGTTCGGCGATGACGTCGGCCGACTCCCGGGCGTCGTCGACGATTTGGTCGAGTTGCAGGTGCAGGTCACGGAAGTTGTGGCCGACGACGTTCCAATGGGCCTGCTTCCCCTGGATATGCAGTTCGACGAGATCCGCCAGGATCTGTTGCAACGCCCGGGCCATCTGCGGTGAGGCCGTGAAGCCGCTGACATCGGCCTCCGAACGCCGGGAGCCCACAGAGGAAGCGGTCATGGCATGTCTCCTTTTGGCAGCAGTGCACAGCAACGCCCAGGAACGGATGGCCCGTCTCCCTACGTGATCAAGGCTACGTAGGTCCCCCACCACCGCCACCGCGCCTGATCCGCTCGGGCGACGTCCGAACCCGGTTGTCGATCCGCAACGACAACCCCCGGCGGAACACCGGGCCCGCCGGCACGGCCGAGCCCTTTATGATCTTCGTCACGACACCGAGCCCACTCCCTCCGCGACGGGAACGCGCACGAGCGCCGGGCCCTCCGCCCGACCGGTCCGGACGCGTTCCGCGACCACACGACGAAGGGCCCGTGACCTGTCGACTGACAGGTCACGGGCCCTTCGTTCCGTGTGGCGGCGCCAGGATTCGAACCTGGGAAGGCTGAGCCGGCAGATTTACAGTCTGCTCCCTTTGGCCGCTCGGGCACACCGCCGGGTTTTGCTGCCGGATGGGGTCCGCTTTTCGGCGGTGCCCCCTGGCAACGACGTAAACAATACCCGATGCCGAGGGGTGCTCCGCCACCCGTTTGATCGGCACCCGGCCCACGTCGGATGGCTAGGCTGGTGCGGATGCGGCCCGGTCTCGCACCGGGCTCGGCGGCTGCCTTCGCGCACGCCGGCACGCACCAGATACGCACCCCGATACAAGGAGCCACAGGACATGGCCGACTCCAGTTTCGACATCGTCTCGAAGGTCGAGCGGCAGGAGGTCGACAACGCCCTCAACCAGGCCGCCAAGGAAGTCTCGCAGCGCTACGACTTCAAGGGCGTGGGCGCCTCGATCGCCTGGTCCGGCGAGAAGATCCTGATGCAGGCGAACTCCGAGGAGCGGGTCAAGGCTGTCCTCGACGTCTTCCAGTCCAAGCTGATCAAGCGCGGCATCTCACTGAAGGCGCTGGAGACGGGCGAGCCCCAGCTCTCCGGCAAGGAGTACAAGATCTTCACGTCGGTCCAGGAGGGCATCTCCCAGGAGAACGCGAAGAAGGTTGCGAAGATCATCCGCGACGAGGGCCCGAGGGGCGTGAAGGCCCAGGTGCAGGGCGACGAGCTGCGCGTCAGCTCGAAGAGCCGTGACGACCTCCAGGCCGTGATCGCCCTCCTGAAGGGCCAGGACTTCGACTTCGCGCTGCAGTTCGTGAACTACCGGTAGTCCCGCCGGTCCGCGCCCCGCGCGGGTACGGGAACGGCGCAACCCCGAGGAAGGGTGGGCATCCGAGGCGGCCCACCCTTCTCGTCCGCCGGCGTCGATGCCGGCATCGATCAGTCGCGCGAGTTGCCGAACAGGATGCGGTAGAGGACCAGGAGCACCAGCGAGCCGCCGATCGCGGCCGCCCAGGTCGCCCCGTCGTAGAAGTCCTTGGTGATGGGGTGATCCAGCCAGCGGGCCGAGATCCAGCCGCCGATGAACGCGCCCGCGATGCCGATCAGGGTCGTGCCGATGAAGCCGCCGGGGTCGCGCCCCGGCAGCAGGATTTTGGCGATGGCGCCGGCCAACAGTCCCAGGATGATCCAACCGATGATGCTCATGCCGTGAACCTGCCCTCCCGCGCTGTGCTCGCACTGTCCAGCGCTGTGATCTCCGTCAACGCCGGCTGTGCCGCGCAGGCCGGACGGCCCGTGACCGGTGCCGTACGACCCGCGCGTGTTCGTGCCCTGTCGCTCCGGAAGACGCCACGACTGCCCTGGTCGGTTGCAGCCGGCCGTGGCGGCGGTTCGGCGGCGTCGGTCACCAGGTGGTGCCGGCCGGCTCTTCGATGGTGGTGTTGATGCGGTTGAAGAAGTTGGTGAGGCTGATCATCAGGATGATCGCGGAAAGCTGCTCCTCGTTGAAGTGGTCCGCGGCCTCGTCCCACACCTCGTCGGGTACGGCCTTGCCGGAGCGGTCGGCGATCCGGGTGGCGGCCTCGGTCAGGGCCAGGGCGGCACGCTCCTCCGCGGTGAAGAACGGAGCCTCGCGCCAAGCGGCCACGGAGTGAAGGCGTTCGTCACTCTCGCCGTGCTTCTTCGCGCCCGCCACGCCGGCGAACACGCAGGCGCTGCAGCCGTTGATCTGGCTGGCCCGCAGGTGGACCAGTTCCAGGAGCCGCGGGTCCACACCGCCCTGGTACATGGCCTTGTAGATGTTCTGGATGCCCTTCATGGCCTCCGGCAGGACCTGGGCGGGGTTCTTCATCCGGGCGGTGCTCGCGGCTGCGGTGTTCATCCGATGCTCTCCTGGTGATCCGTTAGCGTCTGTCACTGAACCGACGGATCGCGGCGCGGGGGTGTGACGGGATGAGCGGCAACTTTTCTCTGGCCGACCGTTTCGAGGCGGAGCGGCCCGGGCTGCGGGCGGTGGCCTATCGGATGCTGGGGTCGCTCGCCGAGGCGGAGGACGCCGTCCAGGAGACCTGGCTCAAGCTCAGCCGCACCGATGTCAGCGATGTGAAGAACCTGGGCGCCTGGCTCACCACGGTCGCCGGCCGGGTGTGCCTGGACATGCTGCGCTCGCGTACCTCCCGGCGCGAGGATCCGCTGCCCGAGCAGGACGGGCAGGTCCGGCTGCCGGACCCGGTGGTCACCCAACTCGACCGCGCCGATCCCGAGCGAGAGGTCCTGGTCGCGGACGCGGTGGGCATCGCCCTCATGGTGGTGCTGGAAACCCTCTCCCCGGCCGAACGACTCGCCTTCGTCCTGCACGACTTGTTCGACGTGCCCTTCGACGACATCGCCCCCGTGCTGGGCCGCACCGCGGTCTCCACCCGTCAGCTCGCCAGCCGTGCCCGCCGCCGTGTCCACGGCGCCGTCCCCTCGGCCGACACGGACAACGCCCGCAAGAGCGACGTCGTCAACGCCTTTCTGACCGCTTCCCGCAACGGCGACTTCGAGGCGCTACTGACCGTCCTCGACCCCGATGTGGTCGCGCGTTCCGACGGCGGCACGCTCGTCCCCGGCATCCTGCGGCGCGGCGCCACCGACGTGGCGTCCCAGGCCATCGCCTTCGCCCGTTTCGCGGCGGACGCGCGTCTGGTACTGGTCAACGGAACACCCGGCGTTGTCTCGTTCGCCGAAGGCCGACCGCTGTCCGTCATGTCCTTCACCATCCGAGACGGCCGCGTCACCGGGCTCGACGTCCTCACCGACCCTGACCGACTGACCACGCTGGGCCTGACCGCCTGACCGCCTGACCGCCTGGTCACGGCCTCCTGACACCTCCAGTCCTCCGGTTCTTCCCGGCCTCGCCGCCTGTCCTCCTGGTCTCTGACCTCCGTGCCTCTCTCCTACTGGCCGATGCCGGCCTCCATCAGGTCGCTCGTGCTGGTGGGGTGCCGGCGTCCACCGTGGCCGGGACTTCAGGGGGTGGGTGAGGGGGTTGTGCGGCTCCGGAAGTCGGCCCATGGTTCCAGGTCCATGCCGTCGTTGCTCTCCTCGTACCAGCCGGTGCCTTCGAGCCAGGCGTGCAGCCAGTCGGTGAGGCTGGGCGCGTCCACGTACCAGGCGTGGTCGGCCTCGTCGGCGTTCGGCTCGTAGAGCAGGACGGTCGCTTCGGGGGTGCGGCAGTCCACGCACGCGTACATCCCGCATCCCCAGTGGGATATCGGCAGGACGCCCTCGGGCCAGGGCCAGTCCGGGTCCTTGCGGCCCTCCTCTCGGTTGGTGAGGTACTGGGCGACCGCGGCCGGTTCGCCGGAGGGCGGGCTGTCGAGCAGGGGCAGCAGGCCGTACTCCGGGCCGAAGCCGCCGTCCGCTATACGGCTGTAGAGCGAGGCGAGCAGCGGCGGCAGGGCGAAGCCCAGGGCGGCCTCCGCACGGGCCGGCGCGGCCGGCTCGACGGGCTTGGGCAGCGAGGGCCAGCCCCACGGACGGGAGGTGCGGGCCTGCGCGGCCACCTGTGTCAGCAACTGCTCGATCTCGGTCATGGCTTCATGATGCAGGCCGCCTCTGACAAGCGGGCGGGCCTGTGGACAACCTCGAACCTGTGGAAAACCAGCGCCTGCGGCGGCGGTTGAGGGGCGGTCAGACCGGCCGGACATCGATGCCTTTCCCGGTCAGGAACCGCGCGGGCGGCGCGTCCGCCGTCGCGGTTCGCGACGCCGCGAACAGCTGGTCCGTGGGGCGCCCGCACGGCCCGTGGGAGCGGAGACACCGGCATCAGCTTGAAGTCGGCGGTGCCGAACCGGATCGCTTCCCTGCGCTCACAACTCTCCCACAAGGCCGCTGCGGTTACGGCTTCATACGTGAGCGCCGGATACTGGCTGGTGAGACCGCGTACGAGCGTCACTCCTGAAGGGGCAGCGATCATGAAACCGATCAACCTCGTCCTCAACGTCCTGTGGTTGATCTTCTGCGGGATCTGGATGGCCATCGCCTACGCCGTGGCCGCGCTGATCTGCTTCGTCCTCATCGTGACCATCCCCTTCGGCATCGCCTCGCTCCGGATCGCCGGCTTCGTGCTCTGGCCCTTCGGTCGCACTACGGTGCCGAAGCAGAACGCCGGGGCGCCCTCGTGCATCGGCAACGTGATCTGGATCGTCTTCGCGGGCTGGTGGCTCGCCCTCGGTCACCTGATCACGAGCATCCCGCTCTTCCTGTCGATCATCGGGATCCCCTTCGGCTGGGCGAACCTCAAGCTGATTCCGATCTCCCTCATGCCCCTGGGTCAGGAGGTCGTCCCGACCGATCAGGCCTTCGGCGGACGCTGACCTCGCTGCGCCACCGCGGACAGGAGCGAGGTCCGGGCCCAGTGTGTGTGGGCCCGTCGCAGGTCAGGAGCCGTCGTCCGGCGCCGTCGCCGTCTTGGAGACCGCGTCGTGCCAGGCGGCCTTCGCTCCGGAGTCGCCGATCCGGTAGACGTCCACCACCGCTCCCACCGCGACGGCCAGTGAAAGGACTCCCACGACGATCCGGACGGGCGGGGCCGACCAGCGCATACGGCCGGCTCGCCCAGGCTCGGCCGGGGCGCTCCTTGCCGCCCACCACACGACCGCGGCCAGCACGAACAGGCCCAGGACCCAGGGCAGCAGCCCATCACCCATCTCGGTGTGCCGCCGTACCAGCGCGTCGTTGTTCACGTGCCGTTCCAGCCACTCGCCGGCCTGTGTGGTCAATGGGACGCTGACCAGGGCGACCAGGGCCAGAAGCGGCAGCAGCGGGCCCAGCCGCCGAGCCGCGCTCGGCCACAGCGCGGCCGCCACCAAAGCCAGCGCGGTGAGCGGTACCAGCACGACGACCATGTGAACCAGCAGGACATGGGCGGGCAAGCCGTTGATCAGACCCATCGGGGCGCTCCTCAGCGTGGTGGGGCGCGCCAGCCTGGCACAGCAGTCTCTCAGTTTCCTCTGAGGCGGGACGAGGAGAAGGGACGCCGCTCAGGACGGGTCAGACGGTGTTCAGGACGGTCGTCAGCGGTTGCGGCCCGCCATCCTTTCGAGTCGGGCGATACGGTCGGCCATGGGCGGGTGCGTCGAGAACATCCTGGACAGTCCCTGACCCGGGCGGAACGGGTTCGCGATCATCATGTGGCTCGCGGTCTCGATCCTCGGCTCGGGCGGCAGGGGCAGTTGCTTGGTGCCGGCGTCGAGCTTGCGCAGGGCGTTGGCGAGGGCGACCGGGTCGCCGGTGAGCTGGGCTCCGGAGGCGTCCGCCTCGTACTCCCTGGATCTGCTGATGGCCAGTTGGATGAGGCTCGCGGCGAGCGGGCCCAGGATCATGATCAGCAGCATGCCCAGCAGGCCCGGGCCCTCGTCGTCGTTGGAACGGCCGATCGGGATCAGCCAGGCGAAGTTGACCAGGAACATGATCACCGAGGCGAGGGCGCCGGCGACCGACGAGATGAGGATGTCCCGGTTGTAGACGTGGCTCAGCTCGTGGCCGATGACGCCGCGCAACTCGCGCTCGTCCAGGATGCGCAGGATGCCTTCGGTGCAGCACACGGCGGCGTTGCGGGGGTTGCGGCCCGTCGCGAACGCGTTCGGCGCCTCCGTGGGTGAGATGTAGAGGCGGGGCATGGGCTGACGGGCCTGCGTGGACAGCTCGCGGACCATGCGGTAGAGGGCCGGGGCTTCGAACTCGCTCACCGGGCGGGCACGCATCGCGCGTAGCGCCAGCTTGTCGCTGTTCCAGTACGCGTAGGCGTTCGTGCCGAGAGCGATCAGCACCGCGACGATCAGGCCCGTACGGCCGAAGAAGCTGCCGATGACGATGATGAGTGCGGACAGTCCCCCGAGGAGTACTGCGGTCCTGAGCCCGTTGTGCCGGCGGTGCACGGTACGCCCTCCAAATCGTGCAGCAGGGGAACCCTTTGCTTGCTGGTGTGCTTGCTGATCTGCGAAGCCACTGGTGCCGTGGTGTCACGTCCAGTGGACCCTCCCGTAATGGTCAACGCCAGGCGAGGGCCACGAGTTCCCTTGTGAGGGCGGCGCCGCGGGTAGGCCGTCCGGGTGACGGCGCCCGCTGCGGTGGGCACGCGTGCGCGGTGCGGCTCGTCCGCGCGCGGGTGCGGGGTGCTCAGAACAGGCCGGTGCCGGCGAAGCGGAGGACGAGTTGGGGCGCCCCGGACAGGGCGATACCGAGGGCTCCGGTGAGGGCGATGGCTGCCGTCAGGGGGGCGGGGACCCGGTGCCGCGCGGGCTCCTGCTCGGGGGCACGGAACAGCAGCGCCGTCCACTGGAGGTAGTAGACGAGCGCGATGACCACGTTGACGGCCATGACGACGGCCAGCCAGCCGAGGCCCGCGTCGACGGCGGCCGAGAAGACGGTGACCTTCGCGAAGAGGCCGATGACGCCCGGCGGCAGCCCCGCGAGGCACAGCAGGAAGAAGGCCAGGAGCAGGGCGGTCATGGGGTTCGAGGCGTACAGGCCGCGGTAGTCGCTGACGCGGTTGAGCGCCCTCGTGCGGCCCACCAGGGCGGCGACGGCGAAGGCGCCGAGGTTCACGGCGGCGTACATGAGGGCGTAGGCGACCGTGGACCCGATCGATTTGCGGGCGTCCGCGGAGTATCCGGCGGCGGCGATGGGGACCAGGAGGTAACCGGCCTGGCCGACGGAGGACCAGGCGAGCAGCCGTACCGCGCTGTACGCACGCGTGGCTTGCTGGCGCAGGGCACCGACGTTGCCGACGGTCATGGTGAGGGCGGCCAGCGCGGCGAGGGCGGGGCCCCAGGCGTCGGCGTACGAGGGGAAGGCGACGACGGTGACGAGGATGAGGCCGGAGAAGCCGACGGCCTTGCCGACGACCGACAGATAGGCAGCGACGGGCAGGGGCGCTCCCACGTAGGTGTCGGGCACCCAGAAGTGGAAGGGCACGGCGGCGGTCTTGAAGGCGAAGCCGACCAGGGTGAGGACGACGCCGGTCTGGGCGAGCGTGTGGAGCTGTCCGTCGACGTGCTGGATGCGGTCGGCGATCCCGGTGAGGTAGAGGGTGCCCGTGGTGGCGTACACGAAGCTGATGCCCAGCAGGCTGACCGCGGTGGCGGTGACCGAGGACAGGAAGAACTTCAGGGCGGCCTCCGAGGACCTGCGGTCGCCGTGCCGGATGCCGACGAGGGCGAACGCGGGCAACGAGGCGACCTCCAGGGCCACGACGAGGGTGGCGAGGTCCCGGGAGGCGGGCAGCAGGGCGGCGCCCGCGGCGGAGGAGAGCAGCAGGAACCAGAACTCCCCTTCGGGGAGTCTCCTGCGTCCGTCCTTGAGTGCGGTCACCGACAGCAGGGCGGCCAGGAGGGCGCCGCCGAGGACGAGGAACTGGATGACGAGGGTGAACCGGTCGGCCGTGTAGCTGCACAGCCGCGGGTCGTCGGTCTGGCAGAAGGTGCTGCGGTCGGCGTCGAGGAGGGGCAGCAGCAGGAGGGCGGAGACGGCGAGGCCGGCCACCGCGCACCAGCCGAGTACGGCCTTCTTCGCGTCGGGCACGAACAGGTCGGCGACGAGAACGCCGAGGCCGACGACCGCCGCGACGGTGGGCGGGGCGATCGCGAGCCAGTCGACGGACTGGACCAGCGACTCGGCCAGGGGCTGGGCCGGGTGGCTCATCGGGTGCCTCCTGCGAGGAGTTGCTGCACGGCCGGGTCGGTCAGCCCGAGAAGTGCCTTCGGCCACAGTCCGGCCACGACGGTGAGGGCGACGAGCGGCGTCCAGGCCGCGAACTCGTATGTGTGGACGTCGGCGAGCTTCGGGGCCTGCTGCGGTACGGGGCCCATGCAGACGCGGCGGACCACGATGAGCAGGTACGCGGCCGTCAGCAGCGTGCCGAACGCGGCGATGGCCATGAACGTGAGGAACGCGGGACGGCTGAGGCCGGGCGCGGGACGGAACGCGCCGAACAGGGCCAGCATCTCGCCCCAGAACCCGGCCAGTCCGGGCAGGCCGAGGGAGGCGACCGCGGCGAAGGCCAGCAGGCCGCCGAGCCGCGGTGCCTTGCCGTACAGCGCGGCGCCGGCCGGAAGTTCACGCGGGGCGGCGGAGCCGTTCGACGAGGGGCGGCCGGACGACGGGAGGGAAAGGGCGTCGAGGTCGGTGCTGCCCGTGCGCTCCTTGACCGCGCCGACCAGGAAGAAGAGGAGGCCGGTGATCAGGCCGTGGGCGATGTTGGCGAACAGTGCGCCGTTGACGCCGGTCGGGGTCATCGTGGCGATGCCGAGCAGGACGAAGCCCATGTGGCCGACGGAGGAGTAGGCGATGAGCCGCTTGAGGTCTCCCTTCGCGCCCTGCTTGGCAAGGGCCAGGCAGGCCAAGGATCCGTAGATGATCCCGACGACGGCGAAGGCGGCGAGGTAGGGGGCGAAGGTGCGGAAGCCGTCGGGCGCCGCCGGCAGCAGAATCCGGACGAACCCATACGTACCCATCTTCAGCAGGACACCGGCCAGCAGGACCGAGCCGACGGTCGGCGCGGCGGTGTGGGCGTCCGGCAGCCAGCTGTGCAGCGGCCACATCGGCGTCTTGACCGCGAGCCCGACTCCCACCGCCAAAACGGCGATGACCTGCACGGATGTGGTCAGCGACCGGCCGTTGTCAGTGGCGAGTGCCATCATGTCGAACGTGCCCGCCTTGATTCCGATCAGGAGCAGGCCGAGCAGCATGACGACGGACCCGAGCAGCGTGAACAGGATGAACTTCCAGGCGGCCTGGGTCCGCCCCTCGCCGCCCCAGCGGGCGATGAGGAAGTACATCGGGATGAGCACCATCTCGAAGGCGAGGAAGAAGAGCAGCAGGTCGAGGACCGCGAAGGTGGCGAGAGTGCCGGACTCCAGCAGGAGCACCAGGGCGACAAACGCCTTCGGGGACGGACCCGCAGGCATCTTGAAGTAGGAGTAGAGCGCGCAGAGGAAGGTCAGCAGCGCGGTCAGGACCAGAAGGGGGAGAGAGATGCCGTCGACGCCGAGGTGGATCCGCACGTCGAGAGCGGGGATCCAGCTGATGTCGGTCGTGGCCTGCATCTTCGACGGATGGTCGTGGTCGAAGCCGAGCGCGAGGACGATCGTGGCGGCGAGGATGGCGCCGGTCACGGTCACGCCGTGGCGCAGCACGGCCTGCTCGGGCGACTTCCCCTTCAGCCCGGGCGGCGCGGGCAGCAGAGCCGCGGCGGCGCCGAGGAGCGGGCCGACGACGACGAACGCCAGAAGGAACTGCATCACGGACTCGTTGATATCGATCACGCCTGCTCACGCTCCCGTGGCGACGAGGAGGACGGCGACCGCCAGGACGACGGTGCCGGCGAGCAGCGCGCTCACATAGGTCTGTACGTTGCCGGTCTGGGCGCGCCGTACGGCGGCCCCGAGCAGCCGGGGCAGCGCCGCCGCGCCGCGTACGTAGGTGTCGACGACCTCGCGGTCGAGGAACCGGACAAGACTCGCTCCGGCCTGGACCGGTCGGACGAACAGCGCCGCGTACACGGCATCCAGGTGGAAGCCGGTGGCGGCGGGCCGGTGGAGCGGGCCGAGCAGCAGCCGTCCGGGGTCGGCCGGATCGGGGGCGTAGGCCACGTCGCCGTAGGCGGGCCGATGGCTGGCGATGGCCTCCGCCTCGACCAGTGCGGCGTCAGCCTCGGGATGGGCGGCGACCGCCCCCATCGGGGTGCGCGCGGCCAAGGCGGTGGTGCGCTGCCAGGCACCGTAGGTGACCAGCCCGCCCACCAGGGCGAGGCCCGTGCCGAGCACCGAGGTGGTGAGGGTCGGGGCCAGGCTGCCACCGCCGAACCAGTCGGGCAGCAGCCGGAACACGAAGCCGCCGAAGGCGAGTGACGGGATGGCGAGCACCCACAGCACGACGGTCATGGTGAGCGGCTGACGGCCGTGGTCCGGGGCCTCGGTTCCCCGGCCGCGGAAGGCGAGCAGCCACAGACGGGTCGCGTACGCGGCGGTGAGGAGGGCGGTCAGCAGTCCGGCGAGCAGGACGATCCAGCCCGCGCCGCCGGGGGCGTGCTCGGTGTGGCCGGTGGCGACGTGCTCCGCCGCGCCGAGGACGGACTCCTTGGAGAAGAAGCCGCTGAAGGGCGGGATCGCGGCGAGCGCGAGGAGCGCCACGGTCGTCGTCCAGTACGCGTCGGGGACGCGGTCACGCAGCCGGCTCATGCGGGACATGGCGGCCAGTGAGTTGGTGCCGGCGGCGTGGATGATCACGCCGGCGGCGAGGAACAGCAGCGCCTTGAAGGCGCCGTGGGACAGGAGGTGGAAGACGGCGGCACCGCGGTCGCCGACGGCCAGGGCGCCGGTCATATAGCCGAGTTGGCCGATCGTGGAGTAGGCGAGGACGCGTTTGATGTCGTCCTGGGCGAGCGCGGCGAGCGCCGAGCCGGCCATGGTGACGGCGGCCATGACGGCGAGGACGATCATCGCGGCCGTGGATGCCTGGAAGACGGGGAGGAGACGTGCGACGAAGTAGACACCGGCGGCGACCATCGTCGCGGCGTGGATCAGCGCGGAGACGGGCGTGGGGCCCGCCATCGCGTCGGGGAGCCAGGTGTGCAGCGGGAACTGCGCCGACTTGCCGGCCACGCCCGCGAGGAGCAGCAGGGCGATCACGGTCGGGTGGTCGAGTCCGCCGCTCGCCACGGCGTCGAGGACTCGGGTGATGCGGAAGGACCCGGCGTCGGTGGCGAGGGCGAACAGGCCGATCAGGAAAGGCACGTCACCGAGCTTGGTGACGAGGAATGCCTTGAGGGAGGCGGCGCGGGCCTCCGGGGTCTCCCAGTAGTGGCCGACCAGGAAGTAGGAGCAGATGCCCATGACTTCCCAGCCGACCAGCAGCACGATCAGGTCGCCGGAGTAGACGACCAGGAACATCGCGGAGGTGAACAGGGAGACGAGGGCGGCGTAGGAGGGATAGCGCGGGTCGTCGCGCAGATAGCCGGTCGAGTAGACCTGCACGCAGGTGGCGACGAAGCCGACCAGGAGGGCGACGAGGGCGGCGAAGCCGTCGATGTGCAGGGCGAGTTCGATCGGGACCGAGCCGGTGGGCGTCAGCTCGGTGGCGGAGTCGATGGCGTCGCCGCCGCCCTGCCGCACGGCGACCAGGAACGCCAGCAGCAGGGAGGCGAGGGTCGGCAGGACGGCGAGCGGACGGACGAAGCCGGGGGCCGTGCGGCCGAGCAGCAGCCCGGCCGCGGCGCCCAGGAACGGCAGGAGGGGGACGAGGACGGCGAGGGTGGTCGTGGTCACGCGGTGGCCTCAGCCTTCTCGGCGGCGGGGTCGCCGCGGTCGGGTCCGTCGCTCTCGTGGCCCTCGGCGGTGTCGCGGAGCCGGTCGATGTCGGAGGTGCCGCGGTTGCGGTAGACGGCGAGGACGATCGCCAGGCCGATACCGATCTCGGCGGCGGCGATGGCGATGGTGAACAGGGCCAGGGCCTGGCCGGAGTGCAGGGTCTCCGCGGCGGCCTTGCTGAGCCAGACGTCGAAGGCGACCAGGTTGAGGTTGACGGCGTTGAGCATCAGCTCGACCGACATCAGGACCAGGATCGCGTTGCGGCGGGCGAGGACGCCGTACAGGCCGGTGCAGAACAGGAGGGCGGAGAGCACGACGGGATAGGCGAGGTGCATCAGCGGACTCCTTCGGCTTCCTCGGCGGCGGCCCGGCCGCCGCGGGCGCCGGGGACCTGCGGGCCGGCCGCGTCCGCCTTCGCCTTGCGGGACAGGACGATCGCGCCGACCAGGGCGGCGAGGAGGAGGACGGACAGGGCCTCGAAGGGGAGGACCCAGTGCCGGAAGAGGCTTTCGCCGGTGACCTTCGTCGTTCCGGCGGCGGCACCGTCCAGGTCGATCCAGGTGGAGCGGAAGGCATCGATGACCACCCAGACCAGGGCGGCCGCGGCGGCGACGGCCACGGTCAGGGCGGCCCAGCGGTTGCCGGAGTCCGCGTCCGGGGAGCGGCCGATGGGGGCCTTGGTGAGCATCAGACCGAACAGGAGGAGGACGACGACGGAACCGACGTAGATGAGGACCTGCACCCAGGCGATGAACTCGGCGGTGAGCAGGAGGTATTCGACGGCGAGGCCGCCGAGGGTGACCACCAGCCACAGGGCGGCGTGCACCAGTTGCCGGGTGGTGACGGTCACGAGCGCGGCGCCGAAGGTGACCAGGCCGACGAGGAGGAAGGCGATCTCGACACCCGTCGGGGACAGGAAGCCATGGGTCGGGGCGGCGAGGCTCATGTGTCCCCCTCCTGGGGCTCGGCCTGGGCGGCGGCCAGCTTCTCGGCGGTCTTGCGGGCGGCGGCGATCTCCTTGGGTTCCTCCGCGCCGGCGTCGAGGGCGGGCGGGGCCGGGACGGTCCACATCCACTCGCGGAGCTTGTCGCGTTCGTGGGTGAGTTCGCGGATGTCGGTCTCGGCGTACTCGAACTCCGGGGACCAGAACAGCGCGTCGAAGGGGCAGACCTCGATGCAGATACCGCAGTACATGCACAGGGAGAAGTCGATGGCGAAGCGGTCGAGGACGTTGCGGCTGCGGTCGCGTCCGCCGGGGGTGGCGGCCGGGATCGTCTCCTTGTGGGAGTCGATGTAGATGCACCAGTCGGGGCACTCGCGGGCGCACAGCATGCAGACCGTGCAGTTCTCCTCGAACAGGCCGATGACACCGCGGGTGCGGGGCGGCAGATCGGGCTGGACGTCGGGGTACTGCTCGGTGACGGTCTTCTTCGTCATCGTGCGCAGGGTGACGGCCAGGCCCTTGGCGAGGCCGCTGCCGGGGATGGGGGCCATGGCTACTGGATCACCACCTTGACGATGCCGGTGAGGGCGATCTGGGCGAGGGAAAGGGGGACGAGGAGGGTCCAGGAGAACTTCTGGAGCTGGTCCTCGCGCAGCCGCGGGTAGGTGACGCGGAGCCAGATGACCACGAAGGCGAGGAGCGCCGTCTTCAGCAGGGTCCAGACCCAGCCGAGGCCGTCGGCGCCCCACGGGCCGTGCCAGCCGCCCAGGAACAGGACGGTGGTCAGACCGCACAGGACGATGATTCCGGCGTACTCGGCGAGCAGGAACAGGGCGAAGCGCAGGCCGGTGTACTCGGTGTACGCGCCGAAGATGATCTCCGAGTCGGCGACGGGCATGTCGAAGGGCGGGCGCTGCAGTTCGGCGAGGCCGGCGACGAAGAAGACGAGCGCGCCGACGATCTGCCAGGGCAGCCACCACCACTCGAAGGCGTCGAGGATGCCGGGGAGGGAGACCGTGCCGGCCGCCATCGCCACGGAGGCGGCGGCGAGCAGCATCGGGAGTTCGTAGGCGAGGAGTTGAGCGGCGGTACGCAGGCCGCCGAGAAGGGAGAACTTGTTGGCGCTGGCCCAGCCCGCCATGAGCGAGCCGAGGACGCCGACGCCCATCACGGCGAGGACGAAGAAGACGCCCGCGTCGAGGACCTGGCCGACCGCGCCCTCCCCGGGGCCGATCGGGATGGCGAGCAGGACGAGCAGATACGGGAGGAGGGCGACGGCCGGGGCGAGCTGGAAGATACGGCGGTCGGCGCCGTTCGGGACGACGTCCTCCTTCTGCGCGAACTTGACGCCGTCCGCGATGAGTTGGGCCCAGCCGTGGAAGCCGCCGGCGTACATCGGGCCGAGGCGGCCCTGCATGTGCGCCATCACCTTGTGCTCGGTCTGACCGACGATCAGGGGGAAGGTGAGGAAGACGACGAACACGACGAGGAGTCGCAGGGCGACGTCCAGCACGCCGTTCACTGCGGGCCTCCTATGGGGGTGTCGGGGGCGGGGTCGTCAGGATCGGGAACGTCGGGGGCAGGGGCGCCGGCGCCGGTGGCCGGACCGGCCGTGGGCGGCTCGTCCGAAGAGGCCGATTCCCCGGAGGCCGATTCCCCGGGGGCCGGCTCCTCGCGGCCGGGTTCCGCGGCCCCGGGCGTCTGAGGCGCACCTTGGTCGGACCCGGGCTCCTCAGACGCCGCTCCCCCGGGCCGGGGCGCCTCGGACGCGGACTCCTTGGAGGCCGGCCCCTCTGACTCCGCCCGCTCGGACCGGGGGCCTTCGGGCGCCGCCTCCTGGGCCGCCGCCTTGTCGGTCGCGGATTCGCGAGCGCCGCTGTTGGCGTTGGAATGGGTGTCGGTGTCCGGCGGTGCCTGGGACGCCCGGCCGGATTCGGACACCGGACGCGTTTCCGTCCCCGGGGTCGTCTCCTCAGCCTCGCGAGCGCCGCCGTTCTCCTCAGCTTCGGGGGCTGGGCCGTTCTTGTCCGGTCCCGCGACCTCGCCCTTCTGCGGGGTTTGCGGGGTGGCCTCGGTGAGGTGGGGTTCCGCTTGCGGGGGCCCGGGTTGTTGCGGTTCGTCGAAGGCGGGGCGGGCGTGGTGCCAGGGCGCGTCCGAGCTGCGGGGCGCTGTGGGTCGGGCGGGGCGCCGGGTGGCCGTGTCGGGTGCTGTGGGTTCCTGCCCCGCCTCGGCCTGCGCATCGGCGCGCTGTGCGGCGGACCCCTCCGACGCGCTGCGCGAGCGGCGGGGACCCGCGGGCGCCCACGGCTTCGCCGTTGCCGCGGTGTCGGCCGGTCCGGCCGTACCCGACGCCTCCGGCGCCTGCCCCGCCTGTTCAGCCCGGTCCACCGCCTCGGCCCGCTCAGCCTGCGCCGCCTGCGCCGCCTGCTCTGTTACTTCGGCCTGCTCAGCCTGCGGTGCCTGCTCTGACTGCGGTGCCTGCGCCGCCCGTTGGGAGGCAGATCCCTGGCTCGCGCTGCGTGCGCGGCGCGGGGTGGTCGGGGTGGCGCGCTCGGTTCCCCGAGCAGCTGCTCCTTCCGAGGCGGCGCTAACCGCACCGGGTGCGGCTGCCTCCGGCGGCACCGCCCCCTCGGCCGCCGCCGCGCCCGCGGTCTGGCCGACGGAACCCTCCACCGCCGCACCCGACCCGCCGGATGCAGCCACCCCTGTCTGGCTCGCGGAACCCTCCGCCGCCGTACGCGAGCGGCGAGGGGCGGCCGCACCTGTCTGACCCGCGGGACCCTCCGCCGCGCCCGGCCCGCCGGGACCAGCCGTATCCGTCTGGCTTGCGGAGCCCCCCGCTGCCGTGCGGGCCCGGCGGGGTGGTGTGGCGGAGGCTTGCGTTGTGGTGCGGGTGCGGCGGGTCGGGCGGGTCGGAGCCGGGGGGAGTTGGCCCTTCAGGGGGCCCCATTCGTTGGGGTCGGGGACGCCTGGGGGAAGCATCTGGCGGCGCTTGGGGCCGCCGTGGTCGGACTCGCCCGGTTCCTTCGCGCCCGGCCACGCCTTGGCGACACGGGCGGCGAGGACGAAATCCTTGCGCAGGGGATGGCCCTCGAAGGTCTCGGGGAGCAGGAGGTGCTGCAGGCCGGGGTGGCCTTCGAAGCGGACGCCGAACATTTCGTGCGTCTCGCGCTCGTGCCAGGCGGCGCCGGCGTAGACACCGACGGCGGAGGCCAGCGCCGGCGCCTCGTGGGGAACGGTCGTGCGGAGCAGCAGGCGCCGCACCGGGGCCAGGGCGACGACGTGCGCGGACACCCTGAAGCCCGTGCCGGGCTCGTCGACCGCGCTCAGCCAGTCGAAGTAGGTGCAGGTCAGGGTCGTGCGGGCGGTCTCAAGCGCGGGGATCCAGGACTGGGGCGGCACGTCGACGGTGAGGACTCCGTAGGACTCCTGCGCCGTGGCCTCGGGGCCGAAGATCTCCTCGACGGGGGCGGGGAGCCAGCCGACGGCGGTCATCGCGCGCCTCCCTCCGCGGACGGCGGGCGGACCAGGCCGCTCTGCAGGGCGGCGGTGGACGGCCGCCCGGCCTCGTAGCGCTCCCCCAGCGACTCCCCGGCGATCTTCTCCTGGAGCTTGAGGATGCCCTGGAGCAGCGCCTCGGGGCGGGGCGGGCAGCCGGGTACGTAGACGTCCACGGGGATGATCTGGTCGACGCCCTTGGTGACGGAGTAGGAGTCCCAGTAGGGGCCGCCGCAGTTGGAGCAGGCGCCGAAGGAGATGACGTACTTCGGCTCGGGCATCTGCTCGTACAGCCGCTTCACCGCGGGTGCCATCTTGTCCGTGACCGTGCCGGAGACGACCATCAGGTCGGCCTGGCGGGGGCCCGGCGCGAACGGGATGACGCCGAGGCGGATGAAGTCGTGGCGGGCCATCGACGCGGCGATGAACTCGATCGCGCAGCAGGCGAGGCCGAAGTTGAAGACCCAGAGCGAGTAGCGGCGGCCCCAGTTCAGGACGATCTTCATCGGTTCCGGGGCAAGGCGCGCGAGTGCGCCGAGCCGCCCGCTGCCTTCGGCGGGGGGACGCCCGGGCTCGGGGAGCAGCACGGGCTCGGGGTTGGTGCGGGTCACGTCCATGTCAGGACGCCCTTCTTGTGTGCGTACAGCAGGCCCACGGCGAGGAAGCCGAGGAAGACGAACATCTCGACGAGCGTGGTCCCGCCGTATCCGTGGTCGGCGAAGACGGTCGCCCAGGGGAACAGGAAGACCGAGTCGACGGCGAAGATCACGTAGAGGAAGGCGTACACGTAGTAGCGGACCTGGGTGTGGGCCCAGCCCTCGCCGACAGGGTCGACGCCGCACTCGTACGTGAGCAGTTTCTCGGGTGTGGGGACGACGGGGCGCAGCAGCCGGCCGGCGCCGAAGGCGACCCCGACGAAGAGCACGCCCAGCAGTGCCAGCAGTCCCACGACCGAATAGGACCGGAAGTAGTCCGCCGCGACGACGGCGGTCGAGTCCCCCAACGTCTCCCGCAACGTCCGTCCCTCGCTCCCTGACCAGGTTGACCTGAGTGCCTTGGTGAATCCTGTGACGCGACACGATTCGACGACCTGTACGCACGGGAGTCTAGGCCCTGATAAAGAGACGGTAAGCAGCCCGTCACAGACTCCGCTCGCCCCGGTCCGCGGGCCGGACGGAAAGGTGGGGTTTTCCCCCGGGTCCCGCGGCGGCGGACCTCATGGCGCGGGGGCGCGCCACACGGCACGCTAGCCCGTATGACCGCTCGCATGCCATCCGCCGGGACGGCCGCGACCGACGGTGACGACCGTCTGCCGCCGGCCCGTTTCGCCTTCGACGCGCACACCTGGAAGGAGATCGCGCATCTCCTGGCGAACCTGCCGGTGGCGCTGCTCGGCTTCACCTACGCGACCACGGCGCTCGTCACCAGTGGCGCGCTGACCCTCACCGTGATCGGTTTTCCGCTGCTCGCCGCCACCCTGCTCGGCGCACGGGGCCTGGGCAGGCTGGAACGGGCGCGGGCCCGGGCGCTGCTCGGGGTGCGGGTGGACGAGCCGAGTCCGCTGCCGCGCGGCCGGGGCGGCGGGCTGCTGCAAAGGATGTGGATGGCGCTGAAGGACCCGGTGGGCTGGCGGACCCTGTTGTACGACTTCATCCGGCTGCCCTGGGGGATCCTCACCTTCGTCATCACGTTCACCTCGCTGTTCGTGCTCTGGCCGGTGCTGCCGTTCCTCGCGCGGGGCATGGCGAACGTGGACCGGCTGATGGTGCGCGGACTGCTGTCGCCCTCCGACGAACTGGAGCGCCGTATCGCCGAACTGGAATCCGACCGCGGGATCGTGGTGGACACCGCGGCGGCGGACCTGCGGCGGATCGAGCGGGACCTGCACGACGGGGCGCAGGCCCGGCTGGTCAGTCTGGCGATGGGGCTCGGCCTGGCGAAGGAGAAGCTTCTGGAGGATCCCGACTCGGCCGCGGCGATGGTCGAGGAGGCGCACGGCGAGGTGAAGCTCGCCCTCCAGGAGCTGCGCGACCTGGCCCGGGGCATCCATCCGGCCGTCCTCACCGACCGCGGCCTGGACGCCGCGCTGTCCTCGGTGGCCTCCCGCTGCACGGTGCCGGTGAAGGTGACCGCCGACCTGGAGGCGAGACCGGCCGCCGCGATCGAGGGCATCGCCTACTTCACGGTCTCGGAGCTGCTGCAGAACATCAGCAAGCACAGCGGTGCGCGGACCGCGTCCGTCGACGTCTGGCGGTCCGAGGACCGGCTGCTCATCCAGGTGCGGGACGACGGCCGGGGCGGGGCGCGGCTCGACGCGGGCAGCGGGATGCGCGGGCTCGCGGAACGGCTCGGCGCGGTCGACGGGCTGTTCGTGGTCGACTCCCCGGTCGGCGGGCCGACCACGGTCACCGCCGAGCTGCCCTGGCGGGACCGGACGGAGACCTCCTGACGGCGAGGGGCTACGGACCTGGACGGGAACCTCCTGACCGCGAGGGGCTACGGACCCGGACGGGAGACCTCCTGGCCGCAGGGACTCGCGGCCCCGGACGCAGACCTGCCCGCCCGGGGTGGGGAAAACCCCCCGTCCAAGATGCCGACGGCCTCCATGGTCCGCGGACCCGCGGCGCAGGAGGGTGGGGGTACGGCAGAAGGCCGCTGACGAGGAGAACGGGACGACGCCGATGGCCACGGAGTACGGACAGGGGTACGGGCACCGGTACGAATACGACGGTGCGGGCCGGCACCGGCTGCCGGCCGCACTGCGCGCGCCGTTCGCGGCGCGCAGCTGGCGCGAGTTCGGCTATGTGCTGCTGAGCCTGCCGATCAGCATCCTGATGTTCACGTACGCGGTGACCATGGTGTCGCTCGGGGCGGGGCTGCTGGTGACCTTCCTCGGGATTCCGGTCCTGGCGGGGGCGCTGGCGGGGTGCCGCGGTCTGGGCGTGCTGGAGCGGGCACGGGCGCGGGGACTGCTCGGCCTGGAGGTCGCCGAACCGGAGCCGCTGCGGATGCGCAAGCCGGGCGTCATGGCCTGGATGGGCGCGGTCCTGAAGAGCGGCACGTCGTGGCGGCACGTGCTGTACGCGCTGCTGCACTTCCCCTGGGCGCTGTTCTCCTTCGTCGTCGCGGTGAACTTCTGGGCGATCGGCTGGTCGCTGGTGACGTATCCGCTGTGGTTCTGGGTCTTCCCGGTATACGGCGGGCAGGGCGGCATCCAGCTCTACGGCGACGAACACCACCGGATCTACCTCGACAACCCCTTCGAGATCACCGTCACCGCGCTGGTCGGGCTGCTGTTCACACTGGCCACGCCGTGGATCGTGCGGGCGCTGACGATGGTGGACCGGCTGCTGGTGCACGGGCTGCTCGGGCCGTCGCGGCTGTCGGCGCGGGTGGTGGAGCTGGAGTCGGACCGGGGTGTGGTGGTCGACACGGCGGCGGCGGACCTCCGGCGGATCGAACGGGACCTGCACGACGGGGCGCAGGCCCGGCTGGTGGCGCTGGCCATGGACCTGGGGCTGGCGAAGGAGAAGCTGGCCGAGGATCCGCAGTCGGCGGCGCAGATGGTGGAGGACGCGCACGGCGAGGTGAAGACGGCGCTCCAGGAGCTGCGGGACCTGGCCCGCGGTATCCATCCCGCCGTGCTGACGGACCGCGGTCTGGACGCGGCCCTCTCCGCGGTCGCCTCCCGCTGCACCGTGCCGGTGCAGGTAGAGGTGGACCTGACGCAGCGTCCCGCGCCGGCGATCGAGGGGATCGCCTACTTCACGGTGTCGGAGCTGCTGCAGAACATCAGCAAGCATTCCCGGGCGAGTTGGGCGTCGGTGGATGTCTGGCGGTCGGACGACCGGCTGATGCTGCAGGTCGTGGACGACGGGGTGGGCGGAGCCGATGTGTCCGGGGGTTCGGGTCTGGCCGGGCTGGCGGAGCGGCTGGACGCGGTGGACGGGGTCCTGGTGGTGGATTCCCCGCCGGGCGGCCCGACCCGGGTGACGGCGGAACTGCCCTGGCGTGGCTGACCACGGCCGTCGTACGCGGCCCGGCCACCGCCCGACATGGGTGGCGACCGGGCCGCGCGGACATGCCGTGCCGACTGCGCGACACACGGGCACGCCGCCCCACAGGCCGACAACACACAGGCGCACAGCACACAGGAACTCACCACACAGACCGCAAGCTCACAGTCCGCGGCACACAGGCGCGCGGCACATGGGTCCCCCGCACATGGGTCCACGGCACACAGCCCGGCAGCACATGGCTCCGCACCACACGCGCGTGCGGCACGAGGCGGCAGGCAACCGGATCCGGCATGACGCGGTCCCCTCTTCCGGTGCCGCTCGTGCGGCGCCGGTATTTCGTGCCGTTGTTCCGATGCCGCGGGCGCGGTGCGGTGGGATTGCTGGAATGCTGGACCTCCGTACGGACGGGCACCGTCGGAGATTCGGGCTGTGGGGGGCCAAAAGATCGTGCAGGACGTGGAGGACAGGGTGCGGGTGGTCATCGCCGAGGATTCGGTGCTGCTCAGAGAGGGCCTGACCCGGTTGCTGACCGACCGTGGGCACGAGGTGGTGGCCGGTGTCGGCGACGCCGAGGCGCTGATCAAGACCATTGCGGACCTGGCGGCGCAGGGTGCGCTGCCGGACGTGGTGGTCGCGGACGTGCGGATGCCGCCGACGCACACGGACGAGGGGGTGCGGGCCGCCGTACGGCTGCGCAAGGCGCACCCGGACCTCGGGGTGCTGGTGCTGTCGCAGTACGTGGAGGAGCGCTACGCCACCGAACTGCTGGCCGGTTCCAGCCGCGGCGTCGGATATCTGCTCAAGGACCGGGTCGCCGAGGTGCGGGAGTTCGTGGACGCGGTGGTGCGGGTGGCGCGGGGCGGTACGGCCCTGGACCCGGAGGTCGTCGCGCAGCTGCTCGGCCGCAGCCGCAAGCAGGACGTGCTCGCGGGGCTCACGCCGCGGGAGCGGGAGGTTCTGGGGCTGATGGCGGAGGGGCGGACGAACTCGGCGATCGCCAAGCAGCTGGTGGTCAGCGACGGGGCCGTGGAGAAGCACGTCAGCAACATCTTCCTGAAGCTGGGCCTGTCGCAGAGCGAGGGGGACCACCGGCGGGTTCTGGCCGTTCTCACCTATCTGAACTCGTGAGGGCCTGTCCTGACCGGGCCGGCCTGACAGGGCGCCGGCGGCGGGCCGCCCGGTCGTGTTTCCCGGGATGCGGGATGGCCGTGTGCCAGAACGGGAAGTGAGAACGGGGGAACGAGCCGGGAGCGTCTTCGTGAGAGCCGGGGGGCGGGACAGCGTGACACGTCAGGACGACGGGCCGTCTCGGAATGCCGTCCATCATGCGAATGGCCGCGGGAAGGCGACCCTAAGCGACGTAGGGTTGATCCTGGGAAGGTCCCTGGGACGACCATGCCCGGACAGCAGCCTCGAAGGAGGTCCAGTTCAGTGACCAGCCAGGTCAGCAGCCCAGCGGAGCAGGCCGACGGTGCCGTCGTAGGAGAGCAGCGCAAACCGGGCGGTACGAAGGACGTCCGGCGTCTGGAACGGGTGGTCATCCGGTTCGCGGGCGACTCGGGTGACGGTATGCAGCTCACGGGTGACCGGTTCACTTCGGAGACGGCGTCGTTCGGCAACGACCTGTCGACGCTGCCGAACTTCCCGGCGGAGATCCGGGCCCCCGCCGGCACCCTGCCGGGTGTCTCGTCGTTCCAGCTGCACTTCGCCGACCACGACATCCTCACGCCCGGCGACGCGCCGAACGTCCTCGTGGCGATGAATCCGGCGGCGCTGAAGGCGAACATCGGCGACCTGCCGCGCGGCGCGGAGATCATCGTCAACACGGACGAGTTCACCAAACGGGCGATGCAGAAGGTCGGCTACGCCACCAGCCCGCTGGAGGACGGCTCGCTGGACGGCTACGGGCTGCACCCGGTGCCGCTGACCACGCTGACGGTGGAGGCGCTGAAGGACTTCGACCTCACCCGCAAGGAGGCCGAGCGCAGCAAGAACATGTTCGCGCTGGGCCTGCTGTCGTGGATGTACCACCGGCCGACCGAGGGCACGGAGAGGTTCCTGCGGACCAAGTTCGCGAAGAAGCCGGAGATCGCCGAGGCCAACCTGACGGCCTTCCGCGCGGGCTGGAACTTCGGCGAGACCACGGAGGACTTCGCCGTCTCCTACGAGGTCGCCCCGGCCGCGAAGGCCTTCCCCGTGGGCACCTACCGCAACATCTCCGGGAACCTGGCCCTGGCCTACGGCCTGGTCAGCGCCTCCCGCCAGGCGGACCTGCCGCTGTTCCTCGGCTCGTATCCGATCACCCCGGCCTCGGACATCCTGCACGAGCTGTCCAAGCACAAGAACTTCGGTGTGCGGACCTTCCAGGCCGAGGACGAGATCGCCGGCATCGGCGCCGCGCTCGGGGCGGCCTTCGGCGGCTCCCTGGCGGTGACGACGACGAGCGGCCCCGGTGTGGCGCTGAAGTCCGAGACCATCGGGCTCGCCGTCTCGCTGGAGCTGCCGCTGCTGGTGATCGACATCCAGCGCGGCGGGCCCTCGACCGGTCTGCCGACCAAGACCGAGCAGGCCGACCTGTTGCAGGCGATGTTCGGCCGCAACGGCGAGGCCCCGGTGCCGATCGTCGCGCCGCGTACGCCGGCCGACTGCTTCGACGCGGCCCTGGAGGCGGCGCGGATCGCGCTGACGTACCGTACGCCGGTGCTGCTGCTGTCCGACGGCTACCTGGCCAACGGCTCCGAGCCGTGGCGTATCCCCGCGCTGGAGGAGCTGCCCGATCTGCGCGTGCGGTTCGCGCAGGGCCCCAACCACACCCTGGACGACGGCACCGAGGTGTTCTGGCCGTACAAGCGCGACCCCGAGACGCTCGCGCGCCCGTGGGCCGTTCCGGGCACACCGGGTCTGGAGCACCGCATCGGCGGCATCGAGAAGCAGGACGGCACGGGGAACATCTCCTACGACCCGGCCAACCACGACTTCATGGTCCGCACCCGGCAGGCGAAGGTCGACGGCATCGAGGTGCCCGACATCGAGGTCGACGATCCGGACGGCGCGCGCCTCCTCGTCCTGGGCTGGGGTTCCACCTACGGGCCGATCACCGCGGCGGTGCGGCGGCTGCGGGTTCAGGGGGTGCCGGTGGCACAGGCCCATCTGCGCCATCTCAACCCGTTCCCGGGGAATCTCGGGGAGGTGCTGAGACGTTACGAGAAGGTGTTGGTCCCGGAGATGAACCTGGGGCAGCTCGCCCTGCTGATCCGGGCGAAGTATCTGGTCGACGCCCGCTCCTACAACCAGGTCAGCGGAATGCCGTTCAAGGCGGAACAGCTCGCCGCGGCGCTGAAGGAGGCCATCGATGGCTGAGACGTCCACGAGCGGCACGGACACGATCGAGGCGCTTTCGCTCGTGCCGAAGGCCGGGGCCCGGCAGTCGATGAAGGACTTCAAGTCGGACCAGGAGGTGCGCTGGTGCCCGGGGTGCGGTGACTACGCGATCCTGGCGGCGGTGCAGGGCTTCATGCCGGAACTCGGGCTGGCCCGGGAGAACATCGTGTTCGTGTCGGGCATCGGGTGCTCCTCCCGCTTCCCGTACTACATGAACACCTACGGGATGCACTCCATCCACGGCCGCGCTCCCGCGATCGCGACCGGTCTGGCCGCCACCCGGCGCGATCTGTCCGTCTGGGTCGTCACGGGCGACGGCGACGCGCTGTCGATCGGCGGCAACCACCTCATCCACGCGCTGCGCCGCAACGTCAACCTGAAGATCCTCCTGTTCAACAACCGGATCTACGGTCTGACCAAGGGCCAGTACTCCCCCACCTCCGAGGTCGGCAAGATCACCAAGTCGACCCCGATGGGCTCCCTGGACGCGCCGTTCAACCCGGTCTCGCTGGCGCTCGGCGCGGAGGCGTCGTTCGTGGCGCGGACCATCGACTCCGACCGCAAGCACCTCACCGGCGTGCTGCGGGAGGCCGCGGCCCACCCGGGCACCGCGCTGGTGGAGATCTACCAGAACTGCAACATCTTCAACGACGGTGCCTTCGACGCGCTCAAGGACCAGCACGGCGCCCAGGAGGCGGTGATCCGCCTGGAGCACGGGCAGCCGGTCCGGTTCGGGCCCGACAGCGGCCGGGGTGTGGTGCGCGACCCGCTCACCGGCGATCTGGAGATCGTCACCGTGACGCCCGACAACGAGGACCGCATCCTCGTCCACGACGCCCACGCGGCCTCGTCGGCCACTGCTTTCGCCCTGTCCCGGCTGGCCGACCCGGACACCCTGCACCACACGCCCATCGGCGTGCTGCGCAGCGTCGAGCGCCCGGTGTACGAGACGCGGATGGCCGAGCAGCTGGACGCGGCCGTCGAGCAGCACGGCAAGGGCGACCTCGCGGCCCTGCTGGCCGGCAACGACACCTGGACCGTCATCGGCTGACCGCCGCGGGCAGACCGATCCGGTGCCGGCGACCGACCGCACGGCAGGGTGGCAGAACGAGGGCCCGGACGCACCACAGCGCCCGGGCCCTCGCCCGCACCACGCCCAGGACCGCCACCCAACAACCCAAGCAGCCGACGCCTCCTCCCCACGAGCGGCTGGACCAGGCAGCTCGCCCCAGGCCGGTCAGGCGTCTCGTGTGGTGGGTTGTGCCGGCCGCTTTGTCTCGTCGTACCGGTCCCGGGCCTCCCGTACCTGGTCCATCCGGGTCTCGGTCCACCGGGCCAGCGTCCGGACCTGGTGGGCCGCCTCACGGCCGAGCGGGGTGAGCGAGTAGTCGACCCGGGGCGGGATCACCGGCTTGGCGTCCCGGTGCACGAACCCGTCGCGTTCCAGGACCTGGAGGGTCTGGGCGAGCATCTTCTCGCTGACGCCCCGGCCGAAGCGCCCGACCGCACGGCGCAGCTCGCTGAACCGGTGGGGGCGGTCCAGCAGTTCGATCAGGACGAGGACGCCCCAGCGGCTGGTGACGTGTTCGAGGACCAGGCGGTAGGGGCACATCGCCTCGCCGGCGTCCCGGGCCGTCTTCTCCACAGCACTAACTCCCATACCCGTACCTTACTTCAAAGTGGGTACTTTCCCAGGGTTAGCGCCGCTCCTAGGGTTAGCGACACAGGCACCCCCACTAGGAGTTCTCCACCATGAGCATCGTCGTCACCGGAGCCACCGGCCACCTCGGCCGCCACGTCGTCAACCAGTTGCTGGAGAAGGTTCCGGCCGAGCAGATCACCGCCGTCGTACGCGACGCGGCGAAGGCCGCCGACTTCGCGGCCCGCGGCGTGCGGATCGCCGTGGCCGACTACAACAGGCCCGAGACCTTCGACGGCCTCTTCGCCGCAGGCGACAGGGTGCTGCTGATCTCCGGCAACGAGTTCGACAAGGGCCGGGTCCAACAGCACACCGTCGTCATCGACGCCGCCAGGGCGGCCGGCGTCGCCCTGCTCGCCTACACCAGCGCCCCCGGCAGCCTGACGGCCGCCCTCGCCGACGACCACCGGGCCACCGAGCAGGTGCTGCTGGCCTCCGGCCTGCCCTACACGCTGCTGCGCAACGGCTGGTACCACGAGAACTACACGGAGAACCTGGCCCCGGTGCTGGCGCACGACGCCGTCGTCGCGGCGGCGGGCGAGGGCCGGATCTCCTCGGCCTCGCGCGCCGATTACGCGGCCGCCGCCGTCGCCGTGCTCACCGGTGAGGGGCACGAGAACAAGACGTACGAGCTGGGCGGCGACGAGGCGTGGAGCCTGGAGGAGTACGCGGCCGAGCTGAGCCGGCAGACCGGCAAGGAGATCGCCTACAACTCCGTGCCGGGCGAGACCTTGCTGGGCATCCTGACCGGCGCCGGGGTGCCCGAGCCGATGGCCGCGATCCTCGTCGGCGTCGACGCGTCGATCGCCAAGGGCGAGCTGGTCGTCTCCACCGGCGATCTGTCCCGCCTGGCCGGGCGGCCGACCAGCCCGATCGCGGAGGCCGTGACCGCCGCGCTCAAGGACTGACCGGCCGCACCGCGAGCCCCGGGCCCCGGGCCCTGGTCCAGCACCCCTGCCCTGTCATGACCGTATGCCAATACGGGTATGACAGGCGGGGGCGCTCGGCGTTACCTTCGTCCAGGCGAACACGCGCGCGAGGACGTGAGAGGGAGGGGCCCGTGGCCGGCGAGTCGAGGGGTGAGCGGCGGACAGGTCTGCTGAACGGCTTCGCGGCCTACGGGATGTGGGGGCTCGTGCCGCTGTTCTGGCCCCTGCTGAAGCCGGCCGGAGCGCTGGAGATCCTTGCCCACCGGATGGTGTGGTCCCTGGTCTTCGTCGGCGTACTGCTGCTCGTCGTGCGGCGCTGGGCCTGGGCCGGGGAACTGCTGCGCCAGCCGCGCCGACTCGGACTCATCGCGGTCGCGGCAGCGGTGATCACGGTCAACTGGGGTGTCTACATCTGGGCCGTGAACGCCGGACACGTGGTCGAGGCGTCCCTCGGGTACTTCATCAATCCCCTGGTGACCATCGCGATGGGCGTGCTGATCCTGAAGGAGCGGCTGCGGCCCGCGCAGTGGGTGGCGGTCGGGGTCGGCTTCGCCGCGGTGCTGGTGCTGACCGTCGGGTACGGCCGCCCGCCGTGGATCTCCCTGAGCCTCGCCTTCTCCTTCGCCACATACGGGCTGGTGAAGAAGAAGGTCAACCTCGGCGGCATCGAGTCGCTGGCCGCCGAGACCGCGGTCCAGTTCCTGCCCGCGCTCGGCTATCTGCTGTGGCTGACCGCGCACGGCGGCTCCACCTTCACCGGTGACGGCGCCGGGCACGCGGCCCTGCTCGCCGCCACCGGCGTGGTCACCGCGCTCCCCCTCGTCTGCTTCGGCGCGGCGGCGATACGGGTGCCGCTGTCGACGCTGGGGCTGCTGCAGTACCTGGCGCCCGTCTTCCAGTTCCTGCTGGGCGTCCTCTACTTCGACGAGGCCATGCCGCCCGAGCGCTGGGCCGGGTTCGCGCTGGTGTGGCTGGCGCTGTCACTGCTGACCTGGGACGCCCTGCGCGCGGCCCGCACGGCCCGCACGGTCGCCAGCGAGAGCGCCGTGCCCAGCAGGACCATGACGACCGGTACGGCGAGCGCCGCCCGGAAGGCGGAGAGCGTCGCCTCGGGACCCGGGCCGGATCCGGAGGCCGCCAGGCCGTAGACCGCGGTCACCGCCGAGATCCCGATCGCCGAACCGAACTGGGTCGAGGTGTGCAGCAGCCCGCCCGCCAGGCCCTGCTCCTGCTCGGCGACCCCGTCCGTCGCGGCGATCGTCAGCGGCCCGTAGGCCAGCGCGAAGGCCATACCCGCGATGATCAACGTGGGGAACATCGCCAGGTACGGCCAGTCCGGGCCGACCGGCAGAAACAGCCCGTAGGCGAGCACGGCCAGCAGGAAGCCGCCGACGATCACGCGGGCGTTGCCGTAGCGGGCGACCAGTTTCGGGGTGAGGGTCGGGGCGAGGACGGCGTCGCAGCCCATGACGACGAGCGCGAGCGCCGTCCGCAGGGACGACCAGCCGCGCAGTTCCTGTAGGTAGAGCGTGAGCACGAACTGGAAGCCGAAGAAGGCGCCGACGAACAGCAGTGCCCCCAGGTCGGCGCGTACGACCGGGCCGTTGCACAGGATGCCGAGCCTCACCAGCGGCTGCGCGGAACGCCGCTCGATCGCGAGGAAGGCGGCGGCCAGCAGCATCGCGGCGACGGCCGCCGAGGCGGTCGACGGCCAGCCGTCGAGGCCGTGTTCGAGGCGTACGACGGCGTAGGCGGCGAGCAGCATCGCGGCGGCGGCCGTGATCGCGCCGGGCAGGTCGAAGCCGCGGAGCCGGAACGGCGGGGCGGCCTGCGCCGGGATCAGCCGCACGGCCGCGAGCAGCAGCGCGGCGGCCAGCAGCACCGGGGCGAAGAACACCCAGCGCCAGCCGAGTTGGGTGAGCAGACCGCCGATGACCAGGCCGAGCGAGAAACCGCCCGCGGCCGTGCCGGCGAAGACCAGCAGGGCCTTGTCGCGCCGCGGGCCCTGCTCGTAGGAGGTGGTGATGAGGGAGAGCGCGGCCGGTGTCATGAACGCGGCCGAGACACCGGTGGCGAACCGTGCCACGACCAGCATCCAGCCCGCCGTCGCGAGTCCGCCGAGGCCGGAGAACGCGACGAGCACGATCAGCCAGAGCAGGAACATCCGGCGGCGGCCGAGCAGGTCGGCCGCGCGCCCGCCGAGCAGGGTGAAACCGGCGTAGCCGAGGACGTAGGCGCTCATCACCCAGGCCGCGGTGTCGGTGGCGAGGCCGAGGTCGGCGCGGATCGCGGGGATCGCCACGGCCATCATGGCGATGTCGATGCCCTCCAGGAAGATCGTTCCGCACAGCACGAGCAGCAGGGCCCAGGCACGGGTGCCCATGAGAACACTCCTAGGACGGGGAGCAAGGGGGGTGCGGTTACCGGATCGAGGGTCGGTTCCCCCTTGTGGGTCGGTTCCCTCTTGTAACCGGGATCCAGCCTGGGGCAGCATCGACAGGTATGGAAGAAGGCACTTCTAAGTCACCGAGTAACTGCGCGAGCACCGTGGACTACGGCGACGCCGACCCCTTCCAGTGGGACACCCGGGAGGACTGCCAGGTCCGGCAGATCCTCGACCGGGTCGCCGACAAGTGGTCGCTCCTCGTCATCGCGCTGCTGGACAACCGGCGGCTGCGCTTCACCGAGCTGCGGCGGGAGATCGACGGGGTCAGCCAGCGCATGCTGACGGTGACGCTGCGCCAGCTGGAACGGGACGGACTGGTCGAACGCACCGTCCATCCGGTGGTGCCGCCGCGGGTCGAGTACGAGCTGACCCCGCTCGGCGGGACCCTGCACGCCACCATCCGGTCCCTGGTGACCTGGACCGAGGACCACCAGGAGGAGATCGCGGCGGCCCGCACGGCCTACGACACCCGCGTCCAGCAGACCACCACCCACTGAACCCGCCCGGCGTCCTCGGCCACGCCGGTCGGACCCCGCTGGGCGGGCGCGCGGCCGACGGGCAGGTCGTATCCGGCTCGTTCTCCGGCCCCGGGGTGCTTCAGGCGAAGTAGTGGCCCGCCTTCAGGTCGGCGATCAGCCCTGGACGGGTCGGCCGCCAACCGAGCAGGTCGCGGGTGATCGCCGCCGAGGCGGGACCGTCGACTCCCCAGAAGCCGCTGAGCCAGCCCACGTACTCCGCGACCTGCTCGGGGGCGACGGAGACGGCGGGAACACCGAGACGGGCGGCGAAGACCTCGGCGACCTCGCGGATCGGCACGCCCTCGTCGCCGACCGCGTGCAGCACCGAACCGGCCGGCGCGGACTCCAGCGCGAGCCGGAACAGGAGCGCGGCGTCGTCGCGGTGGACCGCGGGCCAGCGGTTGCTGCCGTCGCCGACGTAGGCCGCGGCGCCCTTGTCGCGCGCGAAGCCGACCAGGGTCGGGATGAACCCGTTGTCGCCGTTGCCGTGCGTGGCCGGCGGAAGCCGCACGACGGAGGACCGGACCCCGTGGTCGGCGAGCGCGAGGGCGCGGTGGGCGTTGGCCATCCGCCCGCCCCCACCGCTGATCGGCCCCTCGCGCTCGCCGGTGTCGGCCGCCAGCCCGTCGCGTTCGGTGGCCACGGCTCCCGGCGGGAGCCCGAGCACACCGAGGATGCCGGACGCGATGACGAACGGCTTGCCGGTGCCCGCAAGGGCCTCACCGAAGGCGTCGATCGCCGCACGGTCGGCGTCGGTGGCTCCGGCGTAGTCACCGGCGAAGGCGATGTCGTGCTTGAAGGCCAGGTGGACGACGCCGTCGGACGAGGCGGCGGCCGAGCGCAGGGTGTCGAGGTCGTCGAGCGATCCCGGACGGACCTCGGCTCCCGCGGCCCGCAGGGCCCGGGCCGCGGCGTCGGAGCGGGCGAGTGCGGTGACCGTGTGGCCGGCGGCGGTCAGTTCGGGGACGAGCCCGCGGCCGACCCAGCCCGACGCTCCGGTGACGAAAACGTGCATGGGGAACCTCCAGATGACGGGCGGCGCCTGCCGGGCGGATCCGCGGCGGGCGACCCTTGAAGCCAGGCACTATTCTTTGTACGATCGTTCTAGAAATGTCAAGGCGCGACCAGCACCCGGAGGCAGTGATGGCGGGGCGGCCCATCGACCACCAAAGACGTGCCGAACTGCTCGACGCGGTGGTCGACTACACGGTCGAGCACGGCTTCTCCGAGCTGTCGTGGCGGCCCGTCGCCGCCGCCGTCGGAGTCTCCACCACGACACTGGTGCATCGCTTCGGCACCAAGGAGCAGATGCTCCAGGCGGTCCTCGCACGCCTGCGGGAGCGCATCCTCGCGGCCAGCGACGCGCTCGGCGCGAGGCCCGATCTGGCGACGGCCGCGCGCTGGGTGTGGACGCGGACCTCCGACCCGCGACGGGGCGCGGAGTTCCGGCTGTTCTTCGCGGCCTACGGACGCGCCCTCCAAGCACCGCAGCAGTTCGCGGACTTCCTTGAGCACGTGGTGGCCGACTGGATGAGCGCCCTGTGTGCCGCGCAGGGACCGGACACCGACCCGGTGACCGCGACGCGCACGGCCACCCTGGTGATCGCCACGATCCGCGGGCTGCTGCTCGACCTGCTCGCCACCGGCGACCGTGACCGGGTCCAGGACGCGGCCGAGAGCTTCCTCGCCACGCTGGAACCCGGAGCGCGGCCCGCCGCACGCGCACGACCACGTTGAGCCGGGGGCCCGCCGGCGTCCGGTGGGACTGTCAGTGGCGTCGGCTATAAGTGACCGTATGACGCAGACATCCGCACCGGTCCCCGTCCCGCTCCACTGGAAACTGGTCATCGACGCGGCCGACCCGCACGCGCAAGCCGACTTCTGGGCCGCCGCGCTGCACTACGAGGTCGAGGACAACAGCGCGCTCGTCGAACGGCTGCTCGGGCTGGGCGCGCTGCCCGGCGCGGCGACCGTCGAGCACCACGGCCGCCCCGCCTTCCGGGACCTGATCGCCGTACGGCATCCCGACGATCCGTACGACGAGGACAGCGGTACCGGGCTGGGGCGGCGGCTGCTGTTCCAGCGGGTCCCGGAATCGAAGTCCGGCAAGAACCGGCTCCACATCGACGTGCACGCGGGCGCGGGCGGACGCGAGGACGAGGTCGGGCGACTGGAGCGGCTGGGCGCGCGGGTGCTGCGGCGGGTGCGGGAGAACGGCGGGGAGTGGGTGGTGATGACGGACCCGGAGGGCAACGAGTTCTGCGTCCAGTGACGGGCGGCGGATCCCGGCCGGCCTAGTCGGCCGCCCGGGCAGCGCGTTCGGTCAGGCGGACCATGCGGGCGCGGGCGGACTCCAGTTGCTCGATGTCGTCGGCCGCCGGACCGTCCTCGGCGGTGAGTTCCGTCCACAGGGCGATCAGGTCACGGCCGAGACTGAGTCCCTGCTCGGGGTCGCGTACGGCGCGCCAGGCCGCCACCGCGCTCTGGACGTTGCCGTAGGCCCCCTCGGGGTCCCGGCTGCCGCGGCGGAGCCGGGCGAGGTCCAGCGACAACCGGAAGGCGTGCAGCGGATCGCCGGACAAGTAGGCGATGTAGGCGGTCAGTTCGCGCAGCCGGAGCACTTCGGGGTGATCGGGCCCCAGGTGGGCTGCGGCCTCCTCGACGGTGCGCTTCGCCAGCTCGGCCGCCGTGTCGATCCGCCCCGCCCTGACGGCCTCGTTGATCCGCGCGGTCGCCTCCCCGAACACGGCCCCGACGCCCTCTCCGTCCCCGTCTCCGAGCACGGCCTCGGCCACGGCATCGAACCCGCGGGCCGGCGTGGGCCTGGGATCGGGATCGGCCCCGGCGGGAACCTCGGCGGCGTGCGGCCGGGGGGTGGTGCGGGGTGACTCGGGAACGCTGAGCACGAAGGCGGAACTCGCCCCCGAAACGGCCGCGTCGGCCACCCAGTCCGGCGCGGAACCGGACACACCGTCCACCCCGGGTGCCCCCGGCTGCTTCAGCACCGCGGCCGTGCTCGGTCCGGCAGGCGGGGACACCTCGGCGGGACGCGGCGGCTCCGTAGGCCGCGGCTCCGCGAGGTGAGGCGGCTCCGCGAGGTGAGGCGGGTCCGTGAGGTGAGGCGGGTCCGCCGGGCGGGACGGGTGGCCGGGCATGACCGGGGGCGGTCCGAAGACGCCGGTGGGGGGCCGGACCGTGCCGGGAGCGACATCCGCCACCAGCCCGGGTGCGAACGTGACCGCAGCCTGCGCGTGTGGCGTCGACTCCGGTAGCGGGGGCTGCGCGGGCGGCGTCGGCTCAGATAGCGCCCGCAGCGGGTACGTCGGAGCGGCCTCCCGTACCGGTTCGGCGACGGGCCGCAGAAAGTGGGTGGGCCTGTCGCGATACGGCGGCCGTTCGGCGGCGGCGGAGCCATGACCGGAGCCCGAGGAGAAGCCGTCGGCCGGCTCGCCCGAACCGTCGGCCGGCTCCGCCGGCTCCTCCTGCCCTTCCGGCTCTTCCGGCTCTTCCGGCAGCCCGGGCTCCGAAGCCGCCCCGGACTTCCCCGGCGCCTGCGCCCCCGCCTTGGTCTGCGGAGTCATCTTGGCCGGGTCGGCCGTGAAGCGGCTGGCGCCGTCGGTGTCGACCTGGAGGGGGACCACGTAGCCGACGCGGGCGTCGTGGATCGCCGCCCGTACGGGGTGGCCGAGCGTGCGGGCCAGGCGGTGGAGGTGGTCCAGGACGGCATGCTGGATCTCCCGGCCGGGGGCTGCGGCAAGGGGTACGCCGTCGACGGTCGCCTCGCCCGCGGCCGAGACGCGGACGTCCACCGGTTCCGCCGGACCCGCGCCGCGCCGTTCTTCCCGCTTCTCCTCGCGGCTGAGTCGAGACATCTGCCCCCTCACTCCCCCGGCGTCACGATCCGGTCGTACCCATGCGTACTGTCGAGTGTCGCCGCTCACCACCGATTCCGCGTCACCGCGACGTCACAGACTCGCACCAGGAGCCCTCCCGGCCGCGGCAACACGACGGTCCGGCCGACGACCCGCTTCAGCGGGCCCTCCCCACGGCCCCGGCAGCCCCCGCCCAGCACGCTCCCCGCACACTCGACGAAACATCCTTGCGCGTGCATATAATGCGCAAGCCTGTATTCCTCGCGTGCCGATCATCTGGGGGATCGATGACCCGCCGTTTTCTGTTCGTGCTGGGCAGCAGCCGTCTCGACGGCAACACCGAACTGCTCACCCACAGGGCCGCCGAGCAGTTGCCCGTGGACGTCGAGCAGGAGTGGATCCGCCTGCTCGACCACCCGCTGCCCGAGTTCACCGACCTGCGCCACGACAGCGACCATGTGCGGCCGCCCTCCGACACCACCACCGGCCGGCTCCTGGACGCCACCCTCGCCGCCACGGACATCGTGATCGCCTCGCCGCTGTACTGGTACTCGGTGTCCGGCCCGACCAAGCGCTACCTGGACTACTGGTCCGGCTGGCTGCGCACCCCCGGCATCGACTTCAAGGCGACCCTGGCCGGACGCACCCTCTGGGGCGTCACCGTGCTCGCGGCCCGCGAACCCGATGTCGCCGCCCCGCTGATCGGCACGCTCAACAACTCGGCCGCATACATGAAGATGCGCTTCGGCGGCGTCCTGCTCGGCTGCGGCAGCGCGCAGGGCGACGTCCTCAAGGACGCGGAGGCGCTGACCCGCGCGAAGACCTTCTTCGCACAGGAGGCGCCGCTCGCCCACTTCCCGCACGAGACGGAGGCGGCCGTCCAGGCGCCCCGGCCCCGTAAGGAGGGCGCCCTTACGCGGTGATGTCCTTCGTCGTGAACCGCGCCCAGGCCGCCGAGCCGAACACCACCGCGTACAGCCCCTGCAACCCGAGGTTCCTGACCAGATCGTCCCAGTAGACCGGGTCGCGCATCAGGTCGGCGAAGGACAGCCAGTAGTGCGAGAAGAAGTACGGCTGGATCGCGTGCAGTTGCGGTATCTGGTCGAGGATCTGAACGGTGATCAGCAGCCCCACCGTGGTGGCCATCGCCGCGATCCCGCTGTTGGTCAGGGTGGAGACGAACAGCCCGAGGGCGGCAAGACCGATCAACGACGCGGCCACGACCAGGGCGATCAGCAGCGCACGCGCCAGGCCGTCGGCGAAACCTATCCGCGTGCCGGAGATGGTCGTCAGATCGCCCAGCGGAAACAGCAGCGCCCCGACGGCCAGCGCCGAGACCGCCACCACCAGCGTGGCCACCAGGCAGAACGCCATCGTCGTCGCGTACTTGGTGAGCAGCAGACGGGTGCGGCCCGCCGGGGCCACCAGGAGATAGCGAAGGGTTCCGGCGTTGGCCTCGCCGGCGATCGCGTCGCCCGCGACGACCCCGATCGCCATCGGAAGGAAGAACGGGAGCGTCGCGGCCAGCGCGGTGAACACCAGGAACAGGCCGTTGTTGGTGATCTGCGTGATGAACGCCGGCCCCTCGCCGCCGCCTGCGCCGACCGATGAACCGTCCCGCGTCTCGATCTTGACGGCGATACCGACCAGGATCGGCACCGCGGCCAGCACGCCCAGCAGTGCGAGCGTGCGCCAGCGCCGGAAGGTGGTGAGCAGTTCGCTGCGCAGGAACCCGAAGGTCCACAGCGGGTTCGGGGCGCGTCCCGCCCCGGGCCCGGCCGCCGGCACGGCGACCGTGGACTCGTCCGCCCCGGCGTCAACCTGTGACATCGAACCCCTCTCCGGTCAGCGCCACGAACGCGTCCTCCAGCGATGCCCGTTCCACCCCGAAGCCGCGGACACGGACTCCGGCCGACACCAACGCGGCGTTCAGGTCGGCGAGTTCGCCCTCCGGGGGCTCCGCGGTCACCCGGTCCTCGGCGACCACGACATCGCCCACGCCCCGCTCCTTGAGCACCCGGGCCGCGTCCCCGGTGTCCGGCGTGGTCACGACCAGCCGGCCGCGCGCCCCGGCGGCCAGGTCCGCCACCGCGCCCTGGGTGATGAGCCGGCCCTGCGCCATCACCGCCGCGTGCGTGCACACCTGCTCGATCTCGTCGAGGAGATGGGAGGAGAGGAAGACGGTCGTGCCGTCGGACGCCAGCTCCCGGACCAGCGAACGGATTTCGCGCATGCCCTGCGGGTCGAGCCCGTTGGTCGGCTCGTCCAGGACCAGGAGCCTGCGCGGCTGGAGCAGCGCGGCGGCCAGCCCGAGCCGCTGCTTCATGCCCAGCGAGTACGCCCTGGCCTTCTTGCCCGCGGCGGCGGCCAGGCCCACCCGGTCAAGGGCGGCGGCGACCCGGGCCCGGCGGGTGCGCGGGTCGGCGGTCGGATCGGCGGCGTCGTAGCGTATGAGGTTGTCCCGGCCGGAGAGGAAGCCGTACAGGGCGGGGCCCTCGATGAGCGCGCCCACCTGCGGCAGCACCGCGCGCGCCGAGCGGGGCATGGGCCGCCCGAGTACCCGCGCGGTGCCGGAGGTGGGCTCGATGAGTCCCATCAGCATGCGGATGGTGGTGGTCTTGCCCGAGCCGTTCGGACCGAGGAAGCCGAAGACGCTGCCCGCCGGGACCGTCAGGTCGAGACCGTCGACGGCGAGCTGTCCGCCGCGGTAGCGCTTGGTCAGGCCGCGGGTGTCGATGACGCTCGGCCCCGCGTCCTCCGGCTCCCGCGTCGTCCTTCGCCCCGTGGTGGACGGTTCGTCCATCGGCTCCCTCGATTCATCGTGCCCGCAGGGTATTTACTGCCCCGAGTCCGCCGCCTTCACCAGGGCGTCCTTGGTCACGGCGCCGACGTACACCTTGCCGTCGTCCGTGATCAGGGCGTTGACCAGGCGGGTGGAGAAGACCGTGCCCTTGCCGAACTTGCCGCTCACCTGGTCGCCGAGCGAGCCGAGGAAGCCGCCCAGGTCACCGCCGGCGGAACCGGACGGCAGGCCGCCCTTCTCACCCGTGTCGAAGGTGGCTATCGCGTTCCAGCCCTCGCCCAGCACCTCGTGGCCCTGCGGACCCTTGGCGAGGTCGTGGCCGGACTTGGACTCCGGGATCTCGGCGGACTTGGACCTGTCCTCCTCGGTCACCTTGGCGCCCTTAGGCGGGGTGAAGTCGAAGGTCGAGGCGGCCGGCTTGCCGAAGCTGACCTGGGTGAAGCCCGCGTCGACGACCGCCGCGCCGCCGCTGGCCGGGGTGAGCGTGAACTTCAGCGGCAGGCCGGTCTTCGCGTCCACCGCGATGCTGATCGCGCCGACCGTGGTGCCGGACTGCTTAGGCTGGACGAGCAGCTTGTAGGCGTCCCGGCCGGCGACCTGCATGGTGCCGTCGACCGTCACGGACGTGGTGTCGTCGACGGACTTCAGTGCCTCGTCGGCGAAGTCCTTGGGCGTGGCCGGAGCCTCGTTCCTGTGCTCCGCGCCGTCCTGGGCCGCGGTGCCGTGGTAGACCTCGTTCGACTTGCTGTCGTAGCCCCAGACGTCCTTGCCGTTGTGAATGAGGCTGTACTCGGCCGCGCTCTCGATCAGCGACAGCTTCTGCTTGTCCGGGCCGTCGGCGGCGACGCGCAGGGTGTGCGTGCCGGAGACCAGCTCGGTGAGCTTGGACGTCGGGTCGGCCGAGGATCCGTCGCCGGACGGGGCGATGCCCGAGGCCAGGCGGCTCTCCAGACCGCCCAGGTTCGGAAGGCCCAGGTCGGTGCTGATCTTCACTGTGCCGGACAGCTGCTCGACATCCGACTTGGCGATCTTCTCTATGAGCTGCTGTGCGGTGATCTTCGGCAGACTGGGGTCGCCGGAGTCGGCGAGTGCCGGGACCAGTCCGATGGTCGCCGCCGTCACCCCCACGACCGCGACCGGGACGACGTACCGAGCGGCTTTGCGCCGTCCGGAGCGCAGCTCCTCGGTCTCCTCGGCGCCCGAGTTGTCAGCGGATTCGTTCCGTGCCATGTGTGGCTTACCTCCGTCGTCGGCGGCGGCCTTCTACGCCCAATGCACTGTTCCCACCCTGAGCCGCCATTCTCACCCGAATCGGTGAGGAGTGGTGATTTCCGTGGCTTCCATCTGACCAAATCCGGTGCGCGGATGCGTCACCCCGCGGACGCAACTCCACGTACACCTCCGGTATGACGCGCGGAGGATGCGCCTCCCCCGACCCGTAGGGGTAACGGGAGTGCGGGCGGGCCTTTCCCAGGTCAACGCGGTCAGACTGTGCGACGGCCGGGGGTTGAGCCAGTCATACGCCCGGGGGCACGGACGACCGGGACAACCGATACGGACGGCCGGGACAGAGGGGCGCAGGGCAGAGGGGCGTCGGGGGCGGGCGGGTGGACCGGGCGGCCGGAACGGGCGGGCGCGGGGGACGGTCGCGACCGGCGGACGCCCCAGCAGGTCGCCGGGACACACAACCAGCTCGGGCGCACGGACGGGCGCGACAGACGGACTGGCGGGTCAGTGCGCGGTCCAGGTGCCGGGATCGGTGACCGGGGGCCCGTTCTGCCCGCCGGCCGCCCCGCCCGCTGGTCGTCGCTCACCGGTCGTTCCACGCACGCATCGCTCTTCCGCCAGGTGGTCGGCCGCTCGCCGGTCGTTCCGCCGGATGGTCGTTGCTCGTCGGCCGTCCTGGCCGGTGGGCGGACGGTCCGGTGGTTATCCCGCTCGGTGGACCACCGCGTCGCACAGTTCCAGTAGGGCCGCCTTCGCGTCGCACTCCCGGAGCGGGGCCAGCGCGGCCCGTGCCTCCTTCGCGTACCGCACGGTGTCCCGTCGGGCCTGCTCCAGTGCGGGGTGTGCGCGCAGGGCCTCCAGCGCCTGCGCGTGCCGGCCGTCGTCGGACAGGTCGGAGTCCAGCAACTCGCACAGCGCGAGGTCCTCGGGCAGCCCCAGCCGCGCCGCCCGCTCCCGCAGCCGCAGTACGGGGAGCGTGGGGATGCCCTCCCGCAGGTCCGTACCCGGGGTCTTGCCGGATTCGTGGGAGTCCGACGCGATGTCCAGGACGTCGTCGGCGAGCTGGAAGGCGACGCCCAGCCGCTCGCCGTACTGCGTGAGCACGTCCACGACCGTCTCGTCGGCGCCGGACATCATCGCCCCGAACCGGCACGACACCGCGACCAGCGAACCCGTCTTGCCGGCGAGCACGTCCAGGTAGTGCTCGACCGGGTCGCGGCCGTCCGAGGGCCCGGCCGTCTCCAGGATCTGCCCGGTGACCAGCCTCTCGAACGCGACGGCCTGCACCCGCACCGCCTCCGGACCGAGGTCGGCGAGGATCTGCGAGGCGCGCGCGAACAGGAAGTCGCCGGTCAGGACAGCGACCGAATTGCCCCAGCGGGTGTTCGCGCTGTCCACCCCGCGCCGCACCGCGGCCTCGTCCATCACATCGTCGTGGTACAGCGTCGCCAGATGGGTCAGCTCCACCACCACGGCCGACGGCACCACCCCGGGCGCGTACGGGTCGCCGAACTGCGCCGCAAGCATCACGAGGAGCGGGCGGAACCGCTTGCCACCCGCCCGGACCAGGTGCTGCGCGGCCCCCGTGATGAACGGCACCTCGCTCTTGGTGGCTTCGAGCAAGCCTTCCTCGACAGCCGCCAATCCGGCCTGGACATCGGCTTCCAGAGCCTGGTCCCGCACGCTCAGCCCGAACGGCCCGACGACGGTCACGAGGGGTCTCCTGTCTGCTGGTGTCTGCTGGCGATTACACGGTTTGTCGATAGGTCGCTGCCATCACTCAAGTCAGCGTATCCGGTCAGGTTTCGATCACCGATAGCGCCCACCGTGCAGCCCGGGCGGTATCGGATCACGACCGGTATGTCGCCTATCAGCCGATACAATCCGATATTCATGGACTCATGGGGATACGACACCTTTTGCCCCGCTAATGCCCCGGAACGCCGCCCCCGCACATCCGTACGTGCTTCCCCTACGAAACCGTTCACACGGACCTCCGGATCCCCCTCGCCGACGGGACACGGCTGTACGCGCGCGTGTGGCGCCCCCTGACGGACGAACCGACCCTCCTGGAGTACGCACCGGACCGCCTCACCGACCGGACCGCGCCGCGCGGCGCCCAGCGGCACCCCTGGTACGCGGGTCACGGCTACGTCTCCGTCCGCGTGGACGCGCATGGGTACGGCGGCAACGTGGGCGTGTTCGGCATCTCCCGGAGCGGCTCCGCCTCCCTCCGGATCGCGGCCCTCGCGCCCGAGCCGCTCAAGGCGGTCGTCGCCGTCCGCTGCCCGGACGGCCGCTACGAGAACGAACGGCAGGGCCCCGGAGGTTCCGCCGTCGCGGCCCGTCTGCACGCCCGTTCCGCCGCGGCGCTGTCGGCCGCCGCCCTCCCGCCCGACCCGCGGTACACCGGCGACTCCTGGCAGGCCGTCCGGCAGGCCCACCTGAAGGCGCTGACCTCCGCCCCGCACACCACCGGCCAGCCTTTGGCCCTCGGTACCGTCAAGGCAGCGGTGCCGGCGGTCGGCGGCTGGTACGACCCCTGCCACGACACTGTCCTCCGTCTGGTCGAACGCCTTCCCCACGACCGCGTCCGCGGGTCGATCGGCCCCTGGTCGCACCCCTACCCCGACCGGGACCTGTCACCCGGACCGGCGATCGGCTTCCTCCAGCAGACCCTGCGCTGGTGGGACCACTGACTGAAGGGCGGCCCGCCGTCCGACCCTCCCCACGGCTCCGTGTCCGCCACTTCCCGTGGCCCCGCGGGCGCCGCCCCCCTGGCTCCGTGGGCGCGCGTCCGGTGATGTCCGAACCGGTCCTGCGCGCGTACGTCGTCGAGTCCACCGCCCGGGCGCGCCCCGCGCCGCCGGGTCGGCGAACCCGGCTGGCCGTCCCCCAACGTGACGAGCATCGCCCACGAGCTATCGGGCACCCCGGTCCTGGCGCGCTCCCTGTGCACACCGGCGTGGACGCAGGCCGCTTCCGCCCGGTCGGCAACGAGACCGACGTGCCGCCCGACCAGCGGGCCGAGGACGTACGGTCCGCCTGCGTGACCGAGGAGAGCTGGGCGCTCGGGCGGCCCAGGATGCGGCTGCGTCTGATCCGCCGGGCGCCGCGGACGCAACTGGCCATCTGGGCTGCGACGTCGCCCCGGACGGCGCGTCGACCCTGGTCGCCAGGGGCGTACTGGACCCGGCGTCACCTGACCACCAGGAGGCGGCGCCCCGGCCCCGGTTGCCACTCAGGAGGCGAAGGAAGCGAAGGAGGCGATCGTCGAACTGGGCGGCGCCGGATACGTCTTCCCGCCCGGTCACCGCATCCGCCGCACGGTCTCCTCCGAGTACTGGCCGCAGGTCTGGCCATGGCCCGAATCGGCGGAGCCGGTGGTGCGGGACGTCGCCGTGGACGAGTGGCGGCCGGAGGTGTCCCCGTGCCGCGAGGGCACGCGCGCGTACCCGGGCGGTCTGGAGTGGACCGAGGACGCGGCGGAGACGTACTCGACCGCCGGGAACGACCTGCCGTCGGCCCGCGCCCGTTCGCAGCGCCCGGTGCGGCCGCACCGCCCGGATCCGCCGTGGGAGGCGACGGTCCAAGTCCGTTCGGAGATTTCCTGTGACGTCGGCCACCCGGGGAAGCGAATTCCGCGACCCATGGGATGAAGTGACCGATTTGCCGCTATTGGCGCCTCAATTCCCCTTGATGCCGAATGCACTTGAGCCTCAAGGGGAGTGACTTGGGTCACCCTTTACCGTAGCGCCACACCCCACCCGCACCCCCCACCACCCTTTCCCTAATGCCCAGTTGACCCTTGGCAATAGCAAAGGATCAAGCGACCCATACATCTCAATCGCATGTCAATTGGTACGAGCAGGGAATCCACCACTTGTTTCCGACATGTGCGGTCGCATAGCTTCCGGGCCAGTCGGATGGACGCCGAATCCTGCCGCCACCCGACGTGACCCATCGACGAACCACATTTCGTACGGCAGGAGCGGGGGACCCAGGTAGGCCGCCGGGCCGGACGGCACAGCCGACCGGAACGGCTAGGGGTGAAGTCGCGCCGCCTTTCGGCGGCCGGCCGGGCATCTCCCCAGCCCGAACCCGACAGCTCACCTCGCAGGCGCCGGAGAGGAACAACGCCATGTCTGCAGCCGCTCGGCACCGCCGCCCCCGCACCAACCGCCTCGTCCGCACCCTCGCCGTGGCCGGCACCGGAGCCGCCGTGCTCGCCCTGCCGCTCCTCGGCGCCACCGGCGCCCACGCGGCCACCCCCGCGACCGTGACGACGGCCGGCACGACGCCTGCCGGGTACCCGGACAACCTCGACGGCTGGATCCGCGAATCGCTCGCGATCATGGCGGAGAAGAACATCCCCGGCACCTACAACGGCATCCACCGCAACATCATGCGCGAGTCCTCGGGCAACCCGCGGGCCATCAACCTCTGGGACTCCAACGCCGCCAAGGGCATCCCGTCCAAGGGCCTGCTCCAGGTGATCGACCCGACGTTCAACGCCTACCACGTGGACGGGACGTCGTACGACATCTACGACCCGGTCGCCAACATCACGGCCGCCTGCAACTACGCCGCCAAGCGCTACGGCTCGATCGACAACGTCAACGGCGCCTACTGACGCACCCCGTCACGGAAACAGTCTTTCGAGGACGACGGCCACGCCGTCGTCCTCGTTCGACAGGGTGACCTCGTCGGCCACCGCCTTCAACTCGGGGTGTGCGCCGGCCATCGCCACCCCGTGGGCGGCCCAGTCGAACATCGGGATGTCGTTCGGCATGTCGCCGAAGGCGACGGCCCCTTCAGGAGCCAGCCGAAGGTGCTCGGCGGCCAGCGCCAGACCCGTGGCCTTGGTGATGCCGCAGGGCTGCAGCTCGACGGTCCCGGGCCCCGACATCGTCACGGTCGCCAGGGAACCCACGACCGCGCGCGCCGTCGCCGCCAACTCGTCGTCCGACAGGGCGGGGTGACGCAGCAGCACCTTGCTGATGGGCGCACACCACAGATCGTCGCGCCGCTCGACGCGGACGGCGGGCAGCGTCGGATGCGGCATCAGATAACCGGGCTCGATGAGCGTGAGCCCGCTCACCCCGTCCTGGTCGACGGCCGCGTACACCTGCCCCACCTCGGCCTCGATCTTGCCGAGCGCGGTCTCGGCCAACTCCCGGTCCAGGGTGACCGACCACAGCAGGCGGTCCGTGGCGGCGTCGTACACCTGCGCGCCCTGTCCGCACACCGCGAGCCCCCCGCGGCCCAGCGTGTCGAGCAACGGCCGCACCCGTGGCGCCGGGCGCCCCGTGACCACCAGGTGCCGGGCGCCGGCCCGTGCCACGCGCGCGAGCGCGGCGAGGGACCGGTCGGAGAGCGTGTCGTCGCCACGCAGGAGCGTTCCGTCAAGGTCGGTGGCGACGAGTGAATATGCGGGAGGAGCGGCCATGACCAGAGAATACGGACAGCGGGCCGCCGCGACTCACCGCTCCTCGCGGCCCCTTGCGTTCCTCCTGCTTGAGACGGAGGCCGCGGCGACACGCTCGTCCGGTGTGGCGCGTCCTCAGGCGTGTGCCGCCACCAGGTGCTGCGCCAGGCGCGGCGAGGCGAACTCGGTGCCGCACACGAAGCGCATCACCGGGCCGTAGGAGGCCGCGGCGGGCAGACCGGTGAAGTAGAGGCCGGGGACCGAGGAGACATGGCCGGGGCCGAGTTCCGGAGTGCCCCGGCTGGCGGCGAGCCCGGCTCGGATGCCCTGGCTCAAAAAGCCCATCGCGGCTATGTCGACGCGGTAGCCGGTCGCCGCGATGAGATGGTCGGCCGGCAACCGGCCGGTGGCTCCGGTGCGGGTGCGGACCGTGAGGACCGGCGTGCCGTCGGGGGCCTCCGCGCCCATGACGCGGTCGATCTCCGCGACCCGCACCTTGCCTTCGAAGCGGTCCCGCAGCCACCAGGCGCCGAGCGGGCCGCACACCCTGCGGACCAGGTAGTGCCGGGTGTGCGCGGGGAGGTGGCGATAGGAGTGCGCGTAGCGGCTGAGGGCCCACAGCGACCAGGCGCGGCCGAACGGCGACTCGGGACGCAGCCGCGGCTGCTGCCACGGCGGGGCATCGAAGCCGACGCGGCGCCGCGCGACCACGCGCACGCGTGCGCCCGCCTCGGCCGCCAGCGCCGCGGTCTCCAGCGCGGACTGCCCGGCGCCCACGACGATCAGCTCCTTGCCGGCGAACCGGGTGAGGTCATGGTGCTGGGAGCTGTGGGAGACCGGGCCCGTCGGGGCGGGTCCGTCCGCCGCGGCGGCGGCCAGCACCGGGGGCAGATGGGACAGGCCCGACAGCCCGGTGGCGATCACGACGGCGCGGGCCGGGAACGACTCGCCCGAGGCCGGCCTGACGTCGAAACCGCCGCCTGGGCGCCGGTCGACCGAGACGACCCGGACCCGCTCCAGGTCGGGCACCAGCTCCCGCTGGAACCACTCCCCGTAGGAGAGGAACGTCTCGACGGGGACGATGTCCTCGTCGGCGACCAGCCGGGGTATGCCCGCCGCGTCGCAGTAGTCGGCCAGGGTGTGGCCGGGCTGCGGGGCGTCGATGCTGGAGGCCGCCGGGGTCGACTTCAGGAGCATCCCGGCGGGCATGTGGTCACGCCAGCTCGCCATGGGGTCGCCGAAGACACGCACGGGGATCCCGCGCGCCTTGAGATGGGCAGCGGTGGACAGGCCGAAGGGTCCGGCACCGATGACTGCTACCGGTTGGATCACGTGGTCCCTCCCCGGACGTGACGCCTACTTCGTGGCGCTGGTCGTACTGCCGCGGCGGGCCGGCCCGCCGGATCTGACAGAGGTGGCCGGGCCCGTCCCGCACGGCGGGTCCACGCCTGCGGCCTGTGGCTTGTGTGGCCGGTTGTTGTTCCCCAAGGGACCGGACCCACCCCGCCCGTGTCCCCTCAAAGGACGCTAAGCCGGAATTGCCCCCTCCGACAACAGGGCCTATTCGGGCATTGCGCACTCTTCAGACACTGCCCAGGGAGGCAACCCACCCGTAACGTGGTCCGCGATCCACGGCACACATGACCATGCACGGCACGGATGAGAGTGAGGCAGCACCCATGCCCCCCTTCGACGTCCCCGAGGGCGATCCCTTCGGACCGCACAACCTTCCGTACGGTGTGTTCTCGCCCACCGGCAGCCAGGAGCGGCGGGTCGGCGTGCGGCTCGGCGACCATGTGCTCGACGCGGGCGCCGCGGCGGCCGCGCTCGGCTCGCCGTACGTCTCGCTGCTCGCGCGGCCCACTCTCGGCCCGCTGCTCGCCGCGGGCCGCACCACGTGGTCGGACGTCCGGCGCGCCCTGACTGCGTGGCTGACGGTCCCCTCCCACCGGGAGACGATCGAACCGCTCTTCCACCCCCTGTCGTCGGTGGCTCTGCACCTCCCCTTCGAGGTCGCCGACTACGTCGACTTCTACTCCTCCGAACACCACGCCCGGAACGTCGGCCGGATCTTCCGCCCCGACGCCCCGGACTCGCTGCCCCCGAACTGGAAGCACCTGCCGATCGGCTACCACGGCCGCGCCGGCACGGTCGTGGTCTCCGGCACCGACATCGTGCGGCCGTCGGGCCAGCGCAAGGCCCCCGCGGACCCGGCACCGGTCTTCGGCCCCTCGGTCCGGCTGGACATCGAGGCCGAGGTCGGTTTCGTGGTCGGCGTGCCGTCCACGCGCGGCGAGCCGGTGGCGCTCGGCGACTTCCGGGAGCACGTCTTCGGGCTGTGCCTCCTCAACGACTGGTCCGCGCGGGACATCCAGGCCTGGGAGTACGTCCCCCTCGGCCCGTTCCTCGGCAAGTCCTTCGCCACGTCCGTGTCGGCGTGGATCACCCCGCTGGAGGCCCTGGAGGACGCCCGGGTGGCACCGCCGCCGCGCACCCATCCCCTGCTGCCGTATCTGGACGACTCCGGCTCCGGCGACGAGCCCGGCGGCTACGACCTGCGGATCACCGTCGCGATCAACGGTCATGTGGTGTCCGAGCCGCCGTTCTCCGCCATGTACTGGACCGCCGCACAGCAGCTGGCCCACCTGACGGTGAACGGTGCCTCGCTGCGCACCGGCGACCTGTACGGGTCGGGAACGGTGAGCGGGCTCGAGCCGGACCAGCGCGGCTCGCTCCTCGAACTGACCTGGAACGGCCAGGACCCCCTCGAACTCCCCGACGGCAAGCGGGCGTTCCTGGAGGACGGGGACGTCGTGACCCTCTCCGCCTGGGCACCGGGCCCCGGCGGCGCCCGCGTGGGACTCGGCGACGTCACCGGCCGCGTGACCGCACAGCCTGACCGGAACTCCTGACGCGCACCCGCCAGACACCGAACTCCTGATACGCACCCACCCGCCACCGGCAGCCGCCCCCAGCCCGGCGACCGGCGACGGGACCCGGCCAACAGACGGGACCCGGCCGACACCGGGGCGGGGGCCCACAGCGGGGCTCGGGCCGGCGGCGGGGCGATGGGCAGGCCGGAACAGGTGAGGGGTCTGTTCGGCGTTGACCCCTGACTCCGGCCGCCCATCGCCGTCATACTTGCGGGCGGGACACCGCACCACCCGACGCACCGACTGCCGTGCACCACCGGCACCCGCCCCTTCCTTCCGACCAGGAACCGGAGCCCCTGGCATGACCGTCTGCCTGCTCCTGCTGAGCGTCGTAGCCGTGACGTCCGCCGTGCCGGCACCCCGCGCGCTGACCCGGGCGGCCTGGACCGAGCGGGAACCCGTGGTCGCCCTGTGGGTGTGGCAGTGCCTGGTCGCCACCGTGCTGCTGTGCTGCCTGGCCGCGCTGACCCTGGGTGCCGCGGCCGTCTTCCACACCGTGCGCGACCAGGTCTTCGCCCCCGCTCCGCCGGCCGTCGCCGCCGCCTACGACCTGTCCACCGCCCCGGTCTGGGCCGTCGCCCTCACCCTGCTGCTGGCGTGCGGTGCCGCGTGGACGACGGCGATGCTCGCCCGTGAGCTGACCGAGGCGCGCCGACGCCGCGGCCGGACCCGCGCGCACCTGCGCGAACGCGCCCCCGACCTGCCGGCGGGGCTGCCCACGGCCCGCGGACCCATGCTGGTGCTGGAGGACGAATACCCCGACGCCTGGTGGATGCCGGGCCATCCGCCGCAGCTGGTCGTCACCACCGGGGCGCTGCACCGTCTCACCGACCACCAGCTGGATGCCGTCCTCACCCACGAGCGCGGCCACGCCCGCGCCCACCACGACTGGCTGCTGCACCTGTCCACCGCGCTGGCCACCGGCTTTCCCCGGGTCCCGCTGTTCGCCCACTTCTGCGACCAGACCCACCGGCTGGTGGAGCTGGCCGCCGACGACACGGCGTCACGCCGCTGCGGCCACCTCACCACGGCCCTCGCCCTGATCGAGCTGAACCAGCACCGCGGGGTGCTGTCCTGCGCCTCCAGCCGACGCCTGCTGGGCGAGCGCGTGGACCGCCTGCTGGAGCCTCCGCCCCGGCTGCTGCGCAGGCACCGGGCCCTGACGACGACGGTGGCCGCGCTGGTGCCCCTGCTGCCGCTGCTGATCACCTTCGCCCCGGGGCTGACGGCGCTGTCCTGACACACCCCGGGCCAAGGGCGGGACCGAGCCCCGGGCAAGCGTCCCCGGTGCCTGCGGTGCCCGCCTAGAACCAGTCCTCCGGCTCGGGCTCGGCGTCCGGGTCGGGCCCGCCGCCGTCGTCCGCAGCCGCACCGCCCGCGGCGGGCGCGGTGACGGTCGGGTCGGCCGCGGGGGGAGCGCCGAGCGAGGACAACACCTCGATCACGCCCTCCCCGTATGTCGCCAGCTTCTTCTCGCCGACACCGCTCACCGTGCCGAGGTCCCGCACCGAGCCGGGCCATCTGCTGACGATCTCCCGCAGGGTCGCGTCATGGAAGATGACATAGGCCGGAACGCCCTGCTCACGGGCCTGTTCGGCGCGCCAGGCACGCAACGCCTCGAAGGCGGGGAGCAGTTCGTCGGGCAGCTCGGCCGCGGCCGCCCTGGGCTTGCGCTCCCCCCGGCCGGACGCGGAGGACGTCGTGCGCGCGGCGGCCTGCTTCTTCGGCTCCTTGCGCAGCGGCACCTCCCGGCCCCCGCGCAGCACCGAGCCGCTCGCCTCGGACAGCACCAGCGTGCCGTACTCCCCCTCGACCGCGAGCAGCCCCTGGGCCAGCAACTGCCGTACCACGCCCCGCCACTCGCCCTCGGTCAGCTCCTCTCCGATGCCGAAGACGGACAGCTGGTCATGGTCGAACTGGATCACCTTCGCCGTGCGCTTGCCGAGCAGGATGTCCACGATCTGCACCGCGCCGAACTTCTGCCCGCGCTCCCGCTGCAGCCGCACGATCGTCGACAGCACCTTCTGGGCGGCGATCGTGCCGTCCCAGGTCTCGGGCGGGGTGAGGCAGGTGTCGCAGTTGCCGCAGCCCGCCAAATCGGGATCCTGCCCGAAGTAGGCGAGCAGTTGACCGCGGCGGCAGGTGGCCGTCTCGCACAGCGCGAGCATCGAGTCCAGGTGGGCGGCGGCCCGGCGGCGGAACGCCTCGTCGCCCTCGCCGGACTGGATCAGCTTGCGCTGCTGTATGACGTCGTTGAGCCCGTAGGCCATCCAGGCCGTGGAGGGGAGTCCGTCGCGGCCCGCCCGGCCCGTCTCCTGGTAGTAGCCCTCGATGGACTTGGGCAGGTCGAGATGGGCGACGAAGCGCACGTCCGGTTTGTCGATGCCCATGCCGAAGGCGATGGTCGCCACCACGACCAGGCCGTCCTCCCGCAGGAACCGGGCCTGGTGCGCCGCGCGCGTGCCCGCGTCCAGGCCCGCGTGATAGGGCACCGCCTCGATGCCGTTGCGGCTCAGGAACTCCGCCGTCTTGTCGACCGAGTTGCGCGACAGGCAGTACACGATGCCCGCGTCCCCCGCGTGCTCCTCGCGCAGGAAGGCGAGCAGCTGCTTCTTGGGGTCCGCCTTCGGGACGATCCGGTACTGGATGTTGGGCCGGTCGAAGCTGGCCACGAAGTGCCGGGCCGACGGCATGTTCAGCCGGCCGGTGATCTCCTCGTGGGTGGCGCGGGTGGCCGTGGCGGTCAGCGCGATCCGCGGGACCTCCGGCCAGCGCTCGCCGAGCAGGGACAGGGCGAGGTAGTCGGGCCGGAAGTCGTGGCCCCACTGGGACACGCAGTGCGCCTCGTCGATCGCGAAGACGGAGACCTTGCCGCGGGAGAGCAGATCGAGGGTGGAGTCCAGGCGCAGCCGCTCCGGGGCGAGGTAGAGCAGGTCCAGCTCGCCCGCCAGAAACTCCGCCTCGACCACGCGGCGCTCGTCGAAGTCCTGGGTGGAGTTGACGAACCCGGCGCGTACGCCGAGCGCACGCAGCGCGTCCACCTGGTCCTGCATCAGCGCGATGAGCGGCGAGACCACGACGCCCGTACCGGGTCTGACCAGGGCCGGGATCTGGTAGCACAGCGACTTTCCGCCGCCGGTCGGCATGAGGACGACCGCGTCGCCGCCCGCCACCACATGCTCGATGATCGCTTCCTGCTCGCCCCGGAATTCCTCGTATCCGAAGACCCGGTGCAGCGTGGCCAGCGCCTCGCTCTCGGTCACCCCTGACATCCCGCCCGTCCCGCCCATCACCGTGCCCCCGTACGTCGTCCCTCGACCACTGCCTCCACGATAGGGGCCCGGACCGACAGCCCCGGAGTTATCCACAGGCTCCGGCTTCCCACCGCGTCAAGGACACGACCATCGTTCACACGTTCGCGGGAGACCTGCCCCGATTCCGGCCGATAGTCTGATCGGACCGGCGAGACTCCGTCCCATGGGAGCATCACAGGTGGCCGCCTCCAGCTGGCCGATCCCACCTGAGGGCGGCTGGACCGCCGACGACCTGGACCGGATTCCGGATCTTCCTCCGCACACGGAGCTGATCGACGGGAGCCTGGTCGTCGTCAGTCCGCAGACCGTCTTTCACTCACGCACGGTCGACTTCTTCAACGAGCGGCTTCATTCCGTGGCGCCTGAGGATCTTGAGGTGGTGCGGGACTTCACCATCGACATCGACCGCCAGAACCGGCCCGAACCGGACGTGGTCGTCGTGCGCGGGGACGCCGTGGAGGGCGCCGAACAGACCCGCTTCCCGGCGCAGGCCGTCATCCTGGCCATCGAGGTCGTCTCGGAGGACTCCGTCTCCCGCGACCGCGAGACCAAGCCCCTGAAGTACGCCCGGGCGAAGATCCCCCACTACTGGCGGGTCGAGAACGCGAAGGGCCGCGCCGCCGTGCACGCCTTCGAGCTGGAGCCGACGACCGGCACGTACACCAGCGTGGGGATCTTCCGCGAGCGGATGAAGGCGGACGTCCCCTTCTCCGTGGACCTGGACCTCACCCAGATCAGGACGCGTCGTAGCGCGCCGCAGTAGTCCGGCAGGAGACGGCGGAGGCCCGGCACCCCCGAGCGGTGCCGGGCCGCGGTGTGTCCGCAGCACGCGTCAGCGCACGAAGACGCCCGCCTGGTTCGCCAGGTCCAGGAAGTACTGCGGCGCCACACCGAGCACCACCGTGACGGCGACGCCGATGCCGATCGCCGCCATCGTCAGCGGCGAGGGCACGGCGACGGTCGGTCCCTCCGGCCGGGGCTCGCTGAAGAACATCAGCACGATCACCCGGATGTAGAAGAACGCCGCGATCGCCGACGAGATCACACCGATGACCACCAGCGGGACCGCGCCGCCCTCGGCCGCCGCCTTGAACACGGCGAACTTCCCGGCGAACCCGGACGTCAGCGGAATGCCGGCGAAGGCCAGCAGGAACACCGCGAACACGGCCGCGACCAGCGGCGAACGCCGGCCGAGCCCGGCCCACCTGGACAGGTGCGTCGCCTCGCCGCCCGCGTCGCGCACCAGGGTGACCACGGCGAACGCGCCGATCGTCACGAAGGAGTACGCCGCCAGGTAGAAGAGGACGGAGGAGACGCCGTCCTTCGAGGTCGCGATGACACCGGCGAGGATGAAGCCCGCGTGCGCGATCGACGAGTACGCCAGCAGCCGCTTGATGTCGGTCTGGGTGATCGCCACGATCGCGCCGCCCAGCATGGTGACGATCGCGACCGCCCACATGACCGGCCGCCAGTCCCAGCGCAGACCGGGCAGGACGACGTACAGCAGCCGCAGCAGCGCGCCGAACGCCGCCACCTTGGTCGCCGCCGCCATGAAGCCGGTCACCGGGGTCGGCGCGCCCTGGTAGACGTCCGGCGTCCACATGTGGAAGGGCACCGCGCCCACCTTGAACAGCAGGCCCATGACGACCATCGCGCCGCCGATCAGCAGCAGCGCGTCGTTGCCCATCGTGTTGGCCAGGGCCGGGTCGACGCTGGTGACGGTGCCGTCGACGACCTGCGCGATCGTCGCGTACGACACCGAGCCCGCGTAGCCGTACAGCAGCGCGATGCCGAACAGGGTGAAGGCGGAGGCGAACGCGCCGAGCAGGAAGTACTTGACCGCGGCCTCCTGCGACATCAGACGCTTGCGGCGGGCCAGGGCGCACAGCAGGTAGAGCGGGAGGGAGAAGACCTCCAGGGCGATGAACAGGGTCAGCAGGTCGTTCGCCGAGGGGAAGACCAGCATGCCGGCGACCGCGAACATCAGCAGCGGGAACACCTCGGTGGTGGTGAACCCGGCCTTCACGGCGGCCTGCTCGCTGTCGCTGCCCGGTACGGACGAGGCCTGCGCGGCGAAGGAGTCGACCCGGTTGCCGTGCGCCGCCGGGTCCAGGCGACGCTCGGCGAAGGTGAACAGGCCGACCAGACCGGCCAGCAGGATGGTGCCCTGCAGGAACAGCGACGGCCCGTCGACGGCGATCGCGCCCATCGCCGCGATGTGCGCCTTCGTCGTGCCGTACCCGTCCGCCGCGAGCGCGACCACCGCGGCGAAGGCGGCGCACAGTGCCACGACGGACACGAACACCTGGGCGTAGTAACGGGATCTGCGCGGCACGAACGCCTCGATCAGCACCCCGACGATCGCCGCGCCGACGATGATCAGGGTCGGCGACAGCTGTGCGTACTCGATCTTCGGCGCGTCGATCTTCGAGATCGGGTCGGCCGCGGTTGTCCACAGGCTGTGGACGGCTGCTGCGCTCACTTGGCCGCCTCCACCTCGGGCTTGGGGTCGGTCTTCTGTACATCGGACATGGTCTGCTTGACCGCCGGGTTGACGATGTCCGTGACGGGCTTCGGGTAGACGCCCAGGAAGATCAGCAGCACCACCAGCGGGGCCACCACCAGCAGCTCACGCACCCGCAGGTCGGGCATCTTGGCGACCTCCGCCTTCACCGGGCCCGTCATCGTCCGCTGGTACAGCACGAGGGTGTAGAGCGCGGCGAGGACGATGCCGAAGGTGGCGATGATCCCGATCACCGGGTAGCGCGTGAACGTGCCGACCAGGACCAGGAACTCGCTCACGAAGGGCGCGAGGCCCGGCAGGGACAGGGTCGCCAGGCCGCCGATCAGGAATGTGCCCGCGAGCACCGGGGCGACCTTCTGCACGCCACCGTAGTCCGCGATGAGCCGCGAGCCGCGCCGGGAGATCAGGAAGCCCGCGACCAGCATCAGCGCGGCCGTGGAGATGCCGTGGTTGACCATGTAGAGCGTGGCGCCGGACTGGCCCTGGCTGGTCATCGCGAAGATGCCCATGATGATGAAGCCGAAGTGCGAGATCGACGCGTAGGCCACCAGCCGCTTGATGTCACGCTGGCCCACGGCGAGCAGTGCCCCGTAGATGATGCTGATCAGGGCCAGGACGAGGATGACCGGTGTCGCCCACTTGCTCGCCTCCGGGAACAGTTGGAGGCAGAAGCGGAGCATCGCGAAGGTGCCCACCTTGTCGACGACCGCGGTGATGAGGACGGCGACCGGGGCGGTTGCCTCACCCATGGCGTTGGGCAGCCAGGTGTGCAGCGGCCACAGGGGCGCCTTCACCGCGAACGCGAAGAAGAAGCCCAGGAACAGCCAGCGCTCGGTGCTGGTCGCCATGTGCAGTGAGCCGTTGGCCCGCGCCTGCGCGATCTCCTGGAGGCTGAAGTTCCCGGCGACCACGTAGAGCCCGATCACCGCGGCCAGCATGATCAGACCGCCGACCAGGTTGTAGAGCAGGAACTTCACCGCGGCGTACGACCGCTGTGTCGCCGCCGCCTTCTCCCCGTGTTCGTGAGCACGGTCCCCGAAGCCGCCGATGAGGAAGTACATCGGGATCAGCATGGCTTCGAAGAAGATGTAGAAGAGGAAGACGTCGGTCGCCTCGAAGGAGATGATCACCATCGCCTCGACGGCCAGGATCAGGGCGAAGAAGCCCTGGGTCGGCCGCCAGCGGCGGCTGCCGGTCTCCAGCGGGTCGGCGTCGTGCCAGCCCGCGAGGATGATGAACGGGATCAGCAGGGCGGTCAGCGCGATGAGGGCGACCGCGATGCCGTCCACGCCCAGCTCGTATCTGACCCCGAAGGCCTTGATCCAGGTGCGGGACTCGGTGAGCTGGTAGCGGTCGCCGCCCGGGTCGAAGCGGACCAGGATGACGATCGCCAGGGCGAGCGTGGCGAGCGAGACCAGCAGGGCCAGCCACTTGGCGGCGGTGCGTCGCGCGGCCGGCACGGCCGCCGTGGCGACCGCCCCGACGGCCGGGAGCACCGCCGTCGCTGTCAGCAGGGGAAAGGACATCGGTATCAGACCGCCCTCATCAGCAGGGTCGCGGCGACCAGGAGTGCCGCACCGCCGAACATCGAGACCGCGTAACTGCGCGCGAAGCCGTTCTGCAGGCGGCGCAGCCGTCCGGAAAGACCGCCGAATCCGGCCGCCGTGCCGTTGACGACCCCGTCGACCAGGGTGTGGTCGACGTACACCAGGGAGCGCGTCAGGTGCTCTCCGCCGCGGACCAGGACGACGTGGTTGAAGTCGTCCTGGAGCAGGTCGCGCCGGGCGGCCCGGGTGAGCAGCGAGCCGCGCGGGGCGAGGGCCGGGACCGGGCGGCGGCCGTACTGCGCGTAGGCGATCGCGACACCGATCACCAGCACCACCATCGTGGCGAGGGTGACGGTGAGGGCGCTGACCGGTGAATCGCCGTGCGAGTGGCCGGTGACCGGCTCCAGCCAGTGCAGGAAACGGTCGCCGACGCTGAAGAGCGCACCGCCGAAGACCGAGCCGACGGCCAGCACGATCATCGGGATCGTCATGACCCTGGGTGATTCGTGCGGGTGCGGTTCGGCGTGTTCGCCGCGATGCTCGGCGGCCGGCTCCACGCTGGGCTCCGCCGGGGAGGCGGTCCTGGCGTGCCGCCAGCGCTCTTCTCCGAAGAACGTCATCAGCATCACGCGGGTCATGTAGTACGCGGTGATGGCCGCGCCGAGCAGGGCCGCGCCGCCGAGGATCCAGCCCTCGGTGCCGCCCTTGGCGAAGGCCGCCTCGATGATCTTGTCCTTGGAGAAGAAGCCGGACAGACCCGGGAAGCCGATGATGGCGAGGTAGCCGAGGCCGAAGGTGACGAAGGTGACCGGCATGTACTTCCGCAGGCCGCCGTACTTCCTCATGTCGACCTCGTCGTTCATGCCGTGCATGACCGAACCGGCGCCGAGGAACAGCCCGGCCTTGAAGAAGCCGTGCGTCACCAGGTGCATGATCGCGAAGACGTAGCCGATCGGGCCGAGGCCCGCCGCCAGCACCATGTAGCCGATCTGCGACATCGTCGAACCGGCCAGGGCCTTCTTGATGTCGTCCTTCGCACAACCGACGATCGCACCGAACAGCAGCGTGACCGCGCCCACGATGGTCACCACGAGCTGCGCGTCCGGCGCGGCGTTGAAGATCGCCGCCGAGCGGACGATCAGGTACACACCGGCGGTCACCATGGTCGCCGCGTGGATGAGGGCCGAGACCGGGGTCGGGCCCTCCATCGCGTCCCCGAGCCAGGACTGCAGCGGCACCTGCGCGGACTTGCCGCACGCGGCGAGCAGCAGCATCAGGGCGATCGCGGTGAGCTTGCCCTCGGTGGCGCCGCCCGCGAGACCGGGTTCGGTGTGGGTGCCGAGCAGCGGGCCGAAGGCGAAGGTGCCGAAGGTGGTGAACATCAGCATGATCGCGATCGACAGGCCCATGTCGCCGACGCGGTTGACCAGGAATGCCTTCTTCGCCGCGGTCGCCGCGCTGGGCTTGTGCTGCCAGAAGCCGATCAGCAGGTAGGAGGCGAGACCGACGCCCTCCCAGCCGACGTACAGCAGCAGGTAGTTGTCGGCGAGGACGAGCAGCAGCATCGCCGCGAGGAACAGGTTCAGATAGCCGAAGAACCGGCGGCGCCGCTCGTCGTGCTCCATGTACCCGACCGAGTACAGATGGATCAGCGAGCCGACGCCGGTGATCAGCAGGACGAACGTCATCGACAACTGGTCGAGGCGGAAGGCCACGTCGGCCTGGAAGCCCTCGACCGGGATCCAGCTGAACAGGTGCTGGGTGAGGGTGCGGTGTTCGGCGTCCTTGCCGAGCAGGTCGGTGAAGAGGATCACGCCGATCACGAAGGAGGCCGCCGACAGGACCGTGCCGACCCAGTGGCCGACGGCGTCCAGACGCCGGCCGCCGACCAGCAGGACGGCCGCTCCGAGCAGGGGCGCCGCGATCAGCAGCGCGATCAGGTTCTCTGCGTTCATACGGTCCAGCGCCCCTTACAGCTTCATCAGGCTGGCGTCGTCGACCGAGGCCGAATGGCGGGTACGGAACAGCGACACGATGATCGCGAGCCCGACCACGACCTCCGCGGCGGCGACGACCATCGTGAAGAAGGCGATGATCTGGCCGTCGAGATTGCCGTGCATCCGGGAGAAGGTGACGAGCGTCAGGTTGCACGCGTTGAGCATCAGCTCGATACACATGAACACGACGATCGCGTTGCGCCTGATGAGCACGCCCGTGGCGCCGATCGTGAACAAGAGGGCGGCGAGATAGAGGTAGTTGACGGGATTCACTTCGACGCCTCCTCGGGCCGCTTGGCGATCGACGGCTCGATCTCGGTGCGCTCCAGCCGCTCCTCCGCGCGCTGTTCGAGGGCACGCAGGTCGTTCAGCGCCTCCGCCGACACGTCACGGATCTGACCGCGCTCACGCAGCGTCTTGTTGACCGTCAGCTCGGACGGGGTGCCGTCGGGCAGCAGACCCGCGATGTCCACCGCGTTGTGCCGGGCGTACACGCCGGGGGCCGGCAGCGGCGGCAGGTGCGCTCCCTCACGCACCCGCTGCTCGGCCAGCTCCCGCTGGGTCTTGGCACGCTCGGTGCGCTCCCGGTGGGTGAGCACCATAGCGCCGACGGCGGCTGTGATGAGCAGGGCGCCAGTGATCTCGAAGGCGAAGACGTACTTGGTGAAGATGAGGGAGGCGAGGCCCTCCACATTGCCGTTCGCGTTCGCCCGGCCGGTGCCGTTGAACTCCTTCAGGGAAGCGTTCGCGATGCCCGCGAACAACAGGACGCCGAAGCCGAGCCCGCACAGGAGGGCCAGCCAGCGCTGCCCCTTGATGGTCTCCTTCAGGGAGTCCGCCGCGGTCACGCCGACGAGCATCACCACGAACAGGAACAGCATCATGATCGCGCCGGTGTAGACGACGATCTGCACGATGCCCAGGAAGTAGGCGCCGTTGGCGAGGTAGAACACCGCCAGGACGATCATGGTTCCGGCGAGGCAGAGCGCGCTGTGCACGGCCTTCTTCATGAAGACGGTGCCCAGGGCGCCGAGCACGGCGATGGTGCCGAGCACCCAGAACTGGAAGGCCTCCCCGGTGGAGGTGGTGTACGCGGCGAGTGGCGCGGTCATGCCTCCACCCCCTCCTCCTCGGGCTTCTCACCCTTGGAGTCGGCGACCTGGCGTACGGTGCCCGGCGCGGCCTCCGTGACGAGCCCGCGGTAGTAGTCCTGCTCGTCCATGCCCGGGAAGATCGCGTGCGGGGTGTCCACCATGCCCTCTTCGAGTCCGGCGAGCAGTTGCTCCTTGGTGTAGATGAGGTTGGCCCGGCTGGAGTCGGCCAGTTCGAACTCGTTGGTCATCGTGAGCGCGCGTGTGGGGCACGCCTCGATGCACAGGCCGCACAGGATGCAGCGGGCGTAGTTGATCTGGTAGACGCGGCCGTACCGCTCGCCCGGCGAGTAGCGTTCCTCGTCGGTGTTGTCGGCGCCCTCCACGTAGATGGCGTCGGCGGGGCAGGCCCAGGCGCACAGCTCGCAGCCGACGCACTTCTCCAGGCCGTCCGGATGGCGGTTGAGCTGGTGCCGTCCGTGGAACCGCGGGGCCGTGGTCTTCTTCTGTTCCGGGTACTGCTCGGTCAGCCGCTTCTTGAACATGGCCTTGAAGGTCACGCCGAAGCCGGCCACGGGGTTCTGGAAACCAGGCGACGTGTGCCCGGCCTCCTTGGGCTCCTCAGCCATCGGACGCCTCCTTTCCATCCGAAGATCCGTCACTGACAGTGTCCGACCCACCACTGACAATCAGCTCCCGGTCGCGGCGCGGGCGGCGCCGCGGCACCGGCGGCAGATCCTGTCCGGGCAGCGGCGGCACCGGGAATCCGCCCGCCATCGGGTCGAATCCCGCCTCCCCGGCCGGCCGCTCGGCCGCCTTCGCCTTCTCCATGAACATGTCGACGACGAAGGACAGAAGCAGCAGGGCGAGGACGCCACCGCCCACGTAGAGCACGATGTCGCCGAAGTCGTAGTTCTCGTTCCGCAGGGCCCGCACGGAGGCGACGAGCATCAGCCACACCACGGAGACCGGGATGAGGACCTTCCAGCCGAGCTTCATCAGCTGGTCGTAGCGGACGCGCGGGAGCGTGCCGCGCAGCCAGATGAAGAAGAACAGCAGCAACTGGACCTTGATGACGAACCAGAGCAGCGGCCACCAGCCGTGGTTCGCGCCCTCCCAGAACGTGCTGATCGGCCAGGGAGCCCGCCAGCCGCCGAGGAAGAGCGTGGTCGCCACGGCCGAGACCGTCACCATGTTCACGTACTCGGCGAGCATGAACATCGCGAACTTGATCGACGAGTACTCGGTGTTGAAGCCGCCCACCAGGTCGCCCTCGGACTCCGGCATGTCGAACGGGGCGCGGTTGGTCTCGCCGACCATCGTGACGATGTACAGGATGAAGGAGACCGGCAGCAGCAGGATGTACCACTGGTCGTGCTGCCGTTCGACGATCGTCGACGTGGACATCGACCCCGAGTAGAGGAACACCGAGGCGAACGCGGCGCCCATGGCGATCTCGTAGGAGATCATCTGCGCGCAGGAGCGCAGGCCGCCGAGGAGCGGGTAGGTCGATCCCGAGCTCCAGCCGGCGAGGACGATGCCGTAGATGCCGACCGAGGCGACCGCGAGGATGTACAGCATCGCGATCGGCAGGTCAGTGAGCTGCATCGTGGTGCGGTGGCCGAAGATCGAGACCTCGTTGCCCGCCGGGCCGAACGGGATCACCGCGATCGCCATGAACGCCGGGATGGCGGCGACGATCGGCGCGAGGACGTACACCACCTTGTCCGCGCGTTTGACGACGACGTCCTCCTTGAGCATCAGCTTGATGCCGTCGGCGAGCGACTGGAGCATGCCCCAGGGGCCGTGCCGGTTGGGGCCGATGCGCAGCTGCATCCAGGCGACGACCTTGCGTTCCCACACGATGGAGAACAGCACGGTCACCATCAGGAAGGCGAAGCAGAACACCGCCTTGACGACGACCAGCCACCAGGGGTCGGTGCCGAACATCGAGAGGTCTTCAGCGGCGACGTACGGGCTCATGCCTCCACCTCCTTGGGGGCCTGGTCGGCGGGCGTCGCCGGGCCGATGCGGACGAGGGAGCCGGGCCGGGACCCGGTGTCGGAGGCGACGCCGCCGCCCACGGAGTTCAGCGGGAGCCACACCACCCGGTCGGGCATCTCGGTGATCTTCAGGGGGAGTTCGACCGACCCGGCGGGGCCGGTGACGGTGAGGATGTCGCCGTCCGCGACGCCCGCCTCGGCAGCTGTCGCGGCCGACACGCGCGCGCGTGCCGCGTGCCGGGTTCCGGCCAGCGCCTCGTCTCCCTGCTGCAGGACACCCTGGTCGAGCAGCAGCCGGTGCCCGGCGAGCAGTGCCTCGCCCGCGGCCGGACGCGGCGGCGCGAAGGCCGTCTCCAGCGGCTCGGAGGCCCGCGGTCCGTCCCAGCCGCCGAGCCGGTCCAGTTCCGCGCGCGTGGTGCGCAGGTCCGGCAGGCCCAGGTGGACGTCCATGGCGTCGGCCAGCATCTGCAGGACGCGCGCATCGGTCGGCGGCAGCCGCCGGGTCATCTGGTCGGGCTTGAGCGCCGCCTCGAAGAAGCGGACCCGGCCCTCCCAGTTGAGGAAGGTGCCCGCCTTCTCGGCGACCGCGGCGACCGGGAGCACGACGTCGGCGTGCTCGCTGACCTCGCTGGGCCGTTGCTCCAGCGACACCACGAAACCGGCCTCGGACAGCGCCGCACGCGCGCGTGCCGGATCGGGCAGGTCGGCGATCTCCACGCCCGCGACGAGCAGCGCCTGCAGTTCGCCGTTCGCGGCGGCGGCCACGATCTCGCCGGTGTCGCGGCCGTAGCGGTGCGGGAGTTCGGACAGGCCCCAGACGGCCGCGACTTCCTCACGCGCGCGCGGGTCGGTCGCCGGACGACCGCCGGGCAGCAGCGACGGCAGCGCGCCCGCCTCGATCGCCCCGCGCTCCCCGGCCCGGCGCGGAATCCACACCAGCCGGGCGCCGGTCGCGGACGCGGCCCGCACGGCGGCGGTGAGGCCGCCGGCCACCCCGGCAAGCCGCTCTCCGACGACGATCACCGCGCCCTCGGCACGCAGCGCCTCGGCCGCACTGGTCCCGGCCCCTTCCAGGCCGAAGCCACTGGCGAGCGCGTCCAGCCATTCGGTCTCGGTGCCCGGAGCCGCGGCCAGCAGCGTGCCGCCGGCCTTCTCCAGGCCCCGGGTGGCGTGTGTGGCCACCGAGAACACCTGCTGCTTGTGCTTGCGCCACGCCTTGCGCAGCCGCAGGAAGACGCCGGGCGCCTCCTCCTCCGACTCGAACCCGACCAGCAGGACGGCGGGCGCCTTCTCCAAGGAGGTGTACGTGACACCCGTACCGTCCAGGTCACGGCCGCGGCCGGCGACCCGGGAGGCCAGGAAGTCGGCCTCCTCGCTGCTGTGCACGCGCGCGCGGAAGTCGATGTCGTTGGTGTCGAGCGCCACGCGCGCGAACTTGCTGTAGGCGTACGCGTCCTCGACGGTCAGCCGGCCGCCGGTGAGGACGCCGGTCCTGCCGCGCGACGCCAGCAACCCCTGGGCGGCGATCTGCAGGGCGTCCGGCCACGACGCCGGCTCCAGCTCGCCCTCCGCGTTGCGCACCAGCGGGGTGTCGAGCCGGTCCTTCAACTGGGCGTACCGGAAGGCGAACCGCCCCTTGTCGCAGATCCACTCCTCGTTGACCTCGGGGTCGAGTCCGGCGAGCCGCCGCATGACCTTGCCGCGCCGGTGGTCCGTGCGCGTCGCGCAGCCGCCGGAGCAGTGCTCGCACACGGACGGTGAGGACACCAGGTCGAACGGGCGGGAGCGGAACCGGTAGGCCGCCGACGTGAGCGCGCCGACCGGGCAGATCTGGATCGTGTTCCCGGAGAAGTACGACTCGAAGGGGTCGCCCTCGCCGGTGCCGACCTGCTGGAGCGCGCCCCGCTCGACCAGTTCGATCATCGGGTCGCCCGCGATCTGGTTGGAGAACCGGGTGCAGCGGGCGCACAGCACGCACCGTTCGCGGTCGAGCAGCACCTGCGCGGAGATGGGGACGGGCTTCTCGTAGGTCCGCTTGCGCCCCTCGAAGCGGGACTCGGCGTTGCCGTGCGACATCGCCTGGTTCTGCAGCGGGCACTCGCCGCCCTTGTCGCAGACCGGGCAGTCCAGCGGGTGGTTGATGAGCAGCAGCTCCATCACGCCGTGCTGGGCCTTCTCGGCGACCGGCGAGGTGAGGTGGGTCTTCACCACCATCCCGTCGGTGCAGGTGATCGTGCAGGACGCCATGGGCTTGCGCTGGCCCTCGACCTCCACGATGCACTGCCGGCAGGCGCCGGCCGGGTCGAGCAGGGGATGGTCGCAGAAGCGGGGGATCTCGATGCCGAGTTGCTCGGCGGCCCGGATGACCAGGGTGCCCTTGGGCACACTGATCTCGACGCCGTCGATCGTCAGCGTGACGAGGTCTTCCGGCGGGACCGCCGCTTCTCCCCCGCCTGAGGGAGCGCTGGTGGTCACGGTCATGCGTTCACCTCCGGGCGGTCGGCCCAGGCCGTCGACTTGGCCGGGTCGAAGGGGCAGCCCCGGCCCGTGATGTGCTGCTCGTACTCCTCGCGGAAGTACTTGAGCGAGGAGAAGATCGGCGAGGCGGCGCCGTCGCCGAGGGCGCAGAAGGACTTGCCGTTGATGTTGTCGGCGATGTCGGCGAGCTTGTCGAGGTCGGCCATGGCACCCTTGCCGGCCTCGATGTCCCGCAGCAACTGCACGAGCCAGTACGTTCCTTCGCGGCAGGGGGTGCACTTGCCGCAGGACTCGTGGGCGTAGAACTCGGTCCAGCGGGTCACCGCGCGCACGACGCAGGTCGTCTCGTCGAAGCACTGCAGGGCCTTGGTGCCGAGCATGGAACCCGCGGCGCCCACTCCTTCGTAATCAAGAGGGACGTCGAGGTGCTCGTCGGTGAACATCGGCGTCGAGGAGCCGCCCGGCGTCCAGAACTTGAGGCGGTGGCCGGGGCGCATCCCGCCGCTCATTTCCAGGAGCTGGCGCAGGGTGATGCCGAGCGGCGCCTCGTACTGGCCGGGGCTGGCGACGTGGCCGCTGAGCGAGTAGAGCGTGAAGCCGGGGGACTTCTCGCTGCCCATCGACCTGAACCATTCCTTGCCGTTTTTCAGGATGGCGGGAACCGACGCGATGGATTCGACGTTATTCACCACAGTCGGGCAGGCATAGAGCCCTTCGACAGCAGGGAAAGGGGGACGCAGCCGCGGTTGGCCGCGGCGGCCTTCGAGCGAGTCGAGCAGCGCGGTCTCCTCACCGCAGATGTACGCGCCGGCGCCGGCGTGCACGGTGAGTTCGAGGTCGAGTCCGCTGCCCAGGATGTTCTCGCCGAGGTAGCCGGCCGCGTAGGCCTCGCGCACGGCCTCGTGCAACCGCCGCAGAACGGGGACGACTTCACCACGCAGATAGATGAAGGCATGCGACGACCTGATGGCATAACACGCGATGACAATGCCCTCGATGAGGCTATGCGGGTTCGCGAAGAGGAGCGGGATGTCCTTGCACGTCCCGGGCTCCGATTCGTCGGCGTTGACAACTAGATAGTGTGGTTTTCCATCACCCTGGGGAATGAACTGCCATTTCATTCCCGTCGGGAACCCCGCGCCGCCGCGCCCACGCAGACCGGAGTCCTTGACGTACGCGATCAGGTCGTCCGGCGACATGGCGAGCGCCGTGCGCAGTCCCTCGTATCCCTCGTGCCTTCGGTACACGTCCAGCGTCCAGGACCTGTCCTCGTCCCAGAAGGCCGACAGCACGGGTGCGAGCAGCTTCTCGGGGCTGTGGTCCTTGAGTTCGGCTGCCACGGTCATCACTCCCCCTCCTCGGCGGTAGGCCCTGCCGGGTGGGCCGGGTCGGATGCCGATGTCTCCTGCGGCGCGTCATGGGAACTGAGGTGTTCGGCCGGCGACGGCTCGTGCACCGTGTCCTGCGGCGCCTCCTGCGGACCGCCGCGCGGATGGACCACGCGCGCGGGTGCGTCCTCCCCCCTTGCCAGGCGGAGGCCCACCAGCGACGCGGGTCCCGCACTGCCGCCCTCCTCGACGGCCCCTGGCCGCTCGTCGGGGAAGCCGGCCAGAATCCGCGCGGTCTCCTTGAAGGTGCACAGCCGGGCCCCGCGCGTGGGCTGCACGGGCCGGTCCGCGCGCAGGTCGTCGACCAGGCGCGTGGCGCTCGCCGGGGTCTGGTTGTCGAAGAACTCCCAGTTGACCATCACGACCGGCGCGAAGTCGCAGGCCGCGTTGCACTCGATGTGTTCCAGGGTGACCTTGCCGTCGTCGGTGGTCTCGCCGTTGCCGACACCCAGGTGCTCCTGAAGCGTTTCGAAGATCGCGTCGCCGCCCATCACCGCACACAGCGTGTTGGTGCACACGCCCACCTGGTAGTCACCGGACGGCCTGCGCCGGTACATGGTGTAGAAGGTGGCGACCGCGGTGACCTCGGCCGTGGTCAGCCCCAGCATGTCCGCGCAGAACTGCATCCCGGTGCGCGTGACGTGGCCCTCCTGCGACTGCACGAGGTGCAGCAGCGGCAGCAGGGCGGAGCGGGAGTCGGGGTAGCGCGCGATGACCTCGCGCGCGTCGGCCTCCAGCCGGGCCCGTACGTCGTCCGGGTACGCGGGCGCGGGCAGTTCGGGCATGCCCAGGCTGACGCCCCGCTCCGAAGAAGAGGTGGTCACCGGTCGACGCCTCCCATCACGGGGTCGATGGACGCTACGGCGACGATCACGTCGGCGACCTGGCCGCCCTCGCACATCGCCGCCATGGCCTGCAGGTTGGTGAAGGACGGGTCCCGGAAGTGGACCCGGAAGGGGCGGGTGCCGCCATCGGAGACGGCGTGCACGCCTAGCTCGCCCTTGGGTGATTCGACCGCCGCGTACGCCTGTCCCGGCGGGACGCGGAAGCCCTCCGTGACGAGCTTGAAGTGGTGGATCAGGGCCTCCATGGAGGTGCCCATGATCTTCTTGATGTGGTCGAGGGAGTTGCCGAGCCCGTCCGGTCCCAGGGCGAGCTGGGCGGGCCAGGCGATCTTCTTGTCGGCGACCATCACCGGTCCCGGCTGGAGCCGGTCCAGGCACTGCTCCACGATCCTGAGCGACTGGCGCATCTCCTCCAGGCGGACCAGGAAGCGCCCGTAGGCGTCGCAGCTGTCGGCGGTCGGGACGTCGAAGTCGTACGTCTCGTAGTCGCAGTACGGCTGCGTCTTGCGCAGGTCGTGCGGCAGGCCGGTGGAGCGCAGGATCGGGCCGGTGGCGCCGAGGGCCATGCAGCCGGCCAGGTCGAGGTAGCCGATGTCCTGCATGCGGCCCTTGAAGATGGGGTTGCCGGTGGCGAGCTTGTCGTACTCCGGGAGGTTCTTCTTCATCTTCTTCACGAACTCGCGGATCTGGTCCACCGCCCCGGGCGGCAGGTCCTGGGCGAGTCCGCCGGGACGGATGTACGCGTGGTTCATCCTGAGGCCCGTGATGAGCTCGTAGATGTCGAGGATCATTTCCCGGTCACGGAAGCCGTAGATCATGATCGTGGTGGCGCCCAGCTCCATGCCGCCGGTGGCGATGCACACCAGGTGGGAGGACAACCGGTTCAGCTCCATCAGGAGTACCCGGATGATCTTGGCCCGTTCGGTGATGTCGTCCTCGATGCCGAGGAGCTTTTCCACGGCGAGGCAGTAGGCGGTCTCGTTGAAGAAGGACGTCAGGTAGTCCATGCGCGTCACGAACGTGGTGCCCTGGGTCCATGTCCGGTATTCGAGGTTCTTCTCGATGCCGGTGTGCAGGTAGCCAATGCCGCAGCGGGCCTCGGTGACCGTCTCGCCCTCGATCTCCAGGATGAGCCGGAGCACTCCGTGGGTGGAGGGGTGCTGGGGTCCCATGTTGACGACGATGCGTTCGTCGTCGGCGCGGGCCGCCGTCTGGACGACCTCGTCCCAGTCGCCACCGGTGACCGTGTATACGGTGCCCTCGGTGGTCTCGCGCGCCGAAGCCGCCGACGCCGCGGATGCTGACTGCGTGCTCACGAGTAAGACCTCCGCTGGTCCGGAGCCGGGATCTGGGCGCCCTTGTACTCGACGGGGATGCCGCCGAGGGGGTAGTCCTTGCGCTGCGGATGGCCCTGCCAGTCGTCCGGCATCATGATCCGGGTCAGGGCCGGGTGACCGTCGAAGACGATGCCGAAGAAGTCGTAGGTCTCGCGCTCGTGCCAGTCGTTGGTCGGGTAGACGGCGACCAGCGAGGGGATGTGCGGCTCGCTGTCCGGGGCGCTGACTTCGAGACGGATCAGCCGGTTGTGGGTGATCGAGCGCAGGTGGTAGACGGCGTGCAGCTCGCGGCCCTTGTCGTGCGGGTAGTGGACGCCGCTGACGCCGGTGCACAGCTCGAAGCGCAGGGCCGGGTCGTCGCGCAGGGTGCGGGCGACCCGGACCAGGTACTCGCGCTCGATGTGGAAGGTCAGCTCGCCCCGGTCGACGACCGTCTTCTCGATGGCGTTGTCCGGGACGAGTCCCTGCTCCTCCAGGGCTCCTTCGAGTTCGTCGGCGACCTCGTCGAACCAGCCCCCGTAGGGGCGGGTGGCCGGTCCCGGGAGTCGGACCGAACGCACCAGGCCGCCGTAGCCGGAGGTGTCACCGCCGTTGTTGGCGCCGAACATGCCGCGCTGGACGCGGATCTCCTCACCGCCCTCGCCGCGCTGGCCGGGGAGGTTGGAGGCGGAGAGGTCCTTCTCGGGGTTCACGCCGTTCGCGCCGCCGGTGCCGTTCGCGTCGCTCATCGCAGCAGCCCCTTCATCTCGATCGTGGGCAGGGCCTTGAGCGCCGCTTCCTCCGCCTCGCGGGCCGCTTCCTCCGCGTTCACGCCCAGCTTGGAGGACTGGATCTTCTTGTGGAGCTTGAGGATCGCGTCCATCAGCATCTCGGGCCGGGGCGGGCAGCCGGGGAGATAGATGTCGACGGGGACGATGTGGTCGACGCCCTGGACGATCGCGTAGTTGTTGAACATGCCGCCCGAGGAGGCGCAGACGCCCATGGAGATCACCCACTTCGGGTTGGGCATCTGGTCGTAGACCTGGCGCAGCACCGGCGCCATCTTCTGGCTGACCCGGCCCGCGACGATCATGAGGTCAGCCTGGCGCGGTGAGCCGCGGAAGACCTCCATGCCGAAGCGCGCCAGGTCGTAGCGGCCGGCGCCGGTCGTCATCATCTCGATGGCACAGCAGGCGAGGCCGAACGTCGCGGGGAAGACGGACGACTTGCGCACCCAGCCCGCGGCCTGCTCGACGGTGGTCAGCAGGAATCCGCTCGGCAGCTTTTCTTCGAGTCCCATGTCCTAAGGCCCCTCAGTCCCATTCCAGGCCGCCGCGCCGCCATACGTACGCGTACGCGACGAAGACGGTGAGCACGAAGAGCAGCATCTCCACGAGCCCGAAAACACCCAGGGCGTCGAAGGTGACGGCCCAGGGGTAGAGGAAGACGATCTCGATGTCGAAGACGATGAAGAGCATCGCCGTCAGGTAGTACTTGATCGGGAAGCGCCCGCCGCCGGCCGGCGTGGGGGTCGGCTCGATGCCGCACTCGTAGGCTTCGAGCTTGGCGCGGTTGTACCGCTTGGGCCCGATCAGCGTGGCCATGACCACGGAGAAGATCGCAAAGCCTGCCCCGAGGGCTCCCAGTACGAGGATGGGCGCATACGCGTTCACCGCTCCTCGCTCCTCTCAGTCGGCACTGACTGCTGGCGGTTGGCATCGGGCTCACATCCGCCCCACCGGTCCCACGAGCCCCGCTGGTCCCGGGCGAAGATCGAGAACATGTGAAGCAGGTCACAAGCCCAACTGCCTCGCATCTTATGCCCGCCACTCTGTGATCTGCGACACGGGGTATTGGACGAGCTTTGTGATCTCCACCACCTGACGAAGGATCATGAAGTCGGATGAGCGGTGATCTTCGCACGCGAAGCGTCCGAGTGATCACCAGAGGTGACATTTTCGCTCGTCATCCCAGGCAAGAGGGGGCGTCTCCATATCAAGAGACTTCCCTTGCATGCAAATTGGCGCTGGACCGGACGTGCTGATAGAGGAGCGCGTTCACACACCAGAGGGAGACGCGGGGCGGGGTGTGGACGCGTGCACGCGTTCACGAAGTCGACAGGGTGCAAACCGGACACCGGACGCGCCCGCGGCGGTAATCGTTCCGTGACCTCCGCCACATCGATGAGAGCCGGCTGAGAGAGGAGCTTGGCCTGGGCCTCAACGGATGGTAGGTGCGGGGCAATTCGGGCGTATTAGCGAAAGCCCAAGATCACAGGCTTGATCACCTGCGTCCGCAATGTCCGTTACGGCGTCAATAAAGAGTGACACGCCCGGGATTCGCCGTCGCGATTGAGCAACTGTGGCAGAGCACACGTTTCTTGAAGATATGAAGGAGCCCCTGGTACCGCTTATTCCCATGTCCCACACCGCTCACATACGCAGCCACCGGAAGCCCCGCCGCAGCGCCTCGAAAGTGGCGATGCGGGCCGGAGTTGCCGGTGGCGTCCTCGGCACCCTGGCAGTCGCCGGTGCGTCCGGTTCGGCGAACGCCGCCGAACCCGTGACGCAGACCCTCGAACTGCCCACCCTGACGGCCGACATGTCCGTCCAGGTCGCCCAGTCCGCGGAGGTCACGCAGCAGGCCGCCGCGAACTACCAGCTCCAGGCCGAGCGCGACGCGGCCGCCGCAAAGGCCGCGAAGCAGGCCAAGGCGGACCTTGCCGACGCCAAGAAGAAGGCCGAGGCGAAGAAGAAGGCCGAGGAGGCCGCCCGCAAGGCCGCCGCCGAGCGCGCCTCACGCACCGCCGAGCGGACCACCCTGACCGCTTCCGCCTCCGCTTCCGCCTCCGATTCCGGTTCGGGCGCCTCCGCGAGCGTCTCCACCGGCAGCTCCACGGCGACCGGTTCGGCCGCCGCCGTCATCTCGTTCGTGAAGGCCCAGGTCGGCAAGGCGTATGTCTCCGGCGCCACCGGCCCGTCCGCCTACGACTGCTCCGGGCTCGTGCAGACCGCCTTCAAGCAGGTCGGCATCAGCCTGCCGCGCGTCTCCCAGGACCAGTCGACCGCGGGCACTCAGGTCTCGCTGAGCAACCTCCAGCCGGGCGACATCCTGTACTGGGGTGGCGCGGGCAGCGCGTACCACGTGGGGGTGTACGTCGGGGACGGCATGTTCGTCGGCGCGCAGAACCCCTCCACGGGCGTCGTCGAGAGGCCGCTGTCGTACGACCCGCCGTCCGGCGCGGTACGGGTGCTCTGAGCACACCCGCTTCCGTAAGGGCCGCAGCCGCTCGGGGACTGCGGCCCTTACGGTTCACCCCAGGTCGAAGGTGTTGGGCAGGCCGAGCCGGTAGCGCACCTCGTCGAGGCGCTTGAGGGGTTCCAGCTCCGGTGGACGGAACAGCTCCCACAGCCGGCACCGTTCCGCGTCCGAATTGTCCGCATCCAGGAGCGCGTTGACGGCCCGTCGCGCCGACTCGTTGGCGCCCTCCATCGTCGCCAGGTCCACGTCCGTGCGGACGTAGTCGCCCGCGAGGAAGAAGTTCGGCACGGCGGTCTTCGCCGACGGGCGGTTGTAGAGCGTGCCCGTGGGGTGGATGAGCAGCTGCTCGCGGTTTCGCGGGTCGGGGCCGCCGAGCCCCGTCACCGCGGGGTCCATGAACCAGCCGAGCCGGTCCCCGTCCGTGAGCGTGGTCTTGCCCGAGTCGTTCAGCCCGTCCTTCAGCTGCGCCCACAGCTCGGCGACGATCTCCTCGCGGGTGCACTCACGGGCCGTCTTGCCGTACAGGATGCCGGGCTTGTCCCATTCCGAGACGATCGCCGACAGACAGTCGTGGGCCTGCCCGTCCCCGTAGTCACGCGCGAAGTCCCGCCCGTCCCAGAACTGCGCCTGCCCGATGGCGGTCACCGCCCAGGGCGAGTCCATGCAGTTGATGTGCCCGTGCACGACGGGCGTCGGGGTGCGCAGATAGAACATGACGCCGGTCATCCAGTCCGTCTTCAGCGCGTCGCACCGGCCCAGCTGGGGGTCGGCGGCGCGCAGGGCCCGCCCCCAGGTCGCGCGGGCGTGTTCGACGGGGAGCGCGGAGACGTAGTGGTCGGCGGTGACGGTGCGCTCCGCGCCGCCCTCACGCCCGCGCAGGCGCACTCCGGTCACCCGGCCTGCTTCGTAGACCACCTCGCGCACCTCGGTGCCGAGCACGAACTCGACGCCCCGGGAGCGCAGATACCTCTCCCAGGGATCGATCCACGCCTCGCTCGTGGGGGCGTTGAGGACGCGGTCGACGTCGGCGTCGCCGTCCATGCCCCGGCCCAGCAGGCCCCACAGCAGCAGGGCCTCGATGATGACCCGGCCGACCGTGCGGGTGGAGGCGATCTCGGCCCGGGTGGCGACCAGGTTGCGGGTCTGGCCGATGCCGAGGAGCACCTGGTATTCGCGGCTCATCTCGCCGGCCCGGATGAAGTCCCACCACGCGACCTGCTCCCACTGGCCCTCGCGGCGGGCGTCGCAGCTGGTGAGGTGGACCAGGAGACGGTCGGCGAAATAGGCGGCCTCGTGGGCGGGCAGGCGGGTGCCGAGGTCGAGGACGGACAGGATCTGGTCGCGGATCCAGGAGGGGGTGAGGTCGCCCGGCGCGGGCGGGGTGGTGGCCCGGCGCAGCGGGAAGTGCAGATCGGGGCGGCCGGCACCGCGCGCGAACAGCGCCTCCGTGCCGCTGCGGAGGTTGTCGCGGACTCCGCCCGGGTTGCCGGGGACGGGGATGCGGCGCATCGTGTCGGGCAGGTTCCGGTAGAAGCCGGGGAAGAACCGGAAGCCGTGCTCGCCGGGGAGCGGCCTGCGGCCTTCGGTGCCCGTGCCGGGGACGTCCATCGAGCGGGCCTTGCCGCCGAGGGCGTCGTAGTACTCGTAGACGGTGACGGCGTAGCCGCGTTCGGCCAGTTCGTGGGCGGCACTGAGGCCCGAGACGCCGCCGCCGAGGACGGCGACACGCTTGCCTGCGGCGCCGGGGGCCGCGGCGGCGCGACCCGCCGTGCCCAGGGCTGCGGCCGCTCCCCCGGCCGCCACCCCGCCCGCGGCGGCCAGGAAGCGTCTGCGGGAGTGTCCGACGTGCCCCTGGGAGTGCTGGGCGTGTTCTGTTGTCATGAGAACCGGAGGGTAGGCAGGGGCCCGGCAGGCCGGAACCCCGAAGTCCCGTCACCCACAGCATCCTCACAATCACAAGGAGGCAGCAGATGCCCAGCGTCTTCGTCCAGGGCAGGCCCGTCGACTCGTATCCGCGGCTCGCGCCCGAGGCCGGGCGGGGTGCGGTCCGGCGGATCACCGAGGTCGGCGAGGAGGTCCTGCACAAGCCCTGCCGGGACGTCACCGAGTTCGGGCCGGACCTGGCCGCGCTCATCGCGGACATGTTCCTGACGATGTACGTCGCCGAGGGCGCGGGGCTCGCGGCGAACCAAGTCGGCTTCGGCATCAGGCTGTTCGTCTACGACTGTCCCGACGACGACGGTGGCCGGCATGTCGGGCACATCGTCAACCCCGTGCTGGACCGTATCGGCCCGGCCGGCCGGCGGCTGCTCGACGGGGACGAGGGCTGTCTGTCCGTACCGGGCGCCGTGATGGAGGTGCCGCGTCCGGACCGGGCCGTGGTGCGCGGTCTTGACCGGGAGGGCCGGCCGCTCGTCATCGAGGGCACGGGGTACTTCGCGCGCTGCCTCGCCCATGAGACCGACCATGTGAACGGGCGGCTGTATCTGGACCGGCTCTCCCAGCGGGACCGCAAGGAGGCGCTGCGGCAGATGGCGGACCGCCGGGCGGACGTGTTCGCCCGGCGCGCCACCCGCACGGCGGCGTTCACGTGAGCGCTCCGCGGGGGGCCGTGCGGCGCCGGTCGGCTACGACGCCCAGTGCCGTCCGGCGGCTGCGGCGCCGATGCGGCTGGGCGCGCAGTCCCCCGCCGGCGCCCACCAGAAAGCCTCCCAGCGTCGTCGGGCGGCTGCGGCATCGATGGGGCTGGGCGCGCAGTTCCCCGCGCCCCTTCGGGGCGCTGCCCCACCGCGGCGCGGCGCCCCGGGGTAGACCCTCGGCGCCCACGCCAGCCGAGCGGCTACGGCGCTGACATAGCCAGTCGCGCTGTTCCCGCCGGCGCCCACCAGAGAGCCACGCGGCGTCGTCCGGCGGCTGCGGCGTCGACGTGGCTGGGCGCGCAGTTCCCCGCGCCCCTTCGGGGCGCTCCGGGGTGGGCCCCGGGCAAGCCGGGTGTGGCTTTGTCAGGCCCTTGGGGTCACCTTTGTCAGGCCGTTGATGATTCGGTCCATTGCGTCGCCGCCCGTCGGGTCGGTGAGGTTGGCCAGGAGTTTCAGGGCGAACCTCATCAGCACCGGGTGGCTCAGGCCGCGCTGGGTGGCGATCTGCATGACCTTGGGGTTGCCGATGAGCTTCACGAAGGCGCGGCCCAGCGTGTAGTAGCCGCCGTAGGTGTCCTTGAGGACGCGCGGGTAGCGCTGGAGGGCCAGTTCGCGCTGGCCCGGCGTGGACCGGGCGTGCGCCTGGGCGATGACCTCGGCGGCGATCTGGCCGGATTCCATGGCATAGGCGATGCCCTCGCCGTTGAAGGGGTTCACCAGGCCGCCGGCGTCGCCGACGAGCAGCAGGCCCTTGGTGTAGTGCGGCTGGCGGTTGAAGGCCATGGGGAGCGCGGCGCCGCGGATCGGGCCGGTCATGTTCTCGGGGGTGTAGCCCCAGTCCTCCGGCATGGACGCGCACCAGGCCTTCAGGATCTCTCGCCAGTCCAGGTCCTTGAAGGAGGCGGAGGTGTTGAGCACGCCAAGGCCGACGTTGGAGGTGCCGTCGCCCATGCCGAAGATCCAGCCGTAGCCGGGCAGCAGCCGGTCCTGCGGGCCGCGCCGGTCCCACAGCTCCAGCCAGGACTCCAGGTAGTCGTCGTCGTGACGCGGGGAGGTGAAGTACGTACGGACGGCGACGCCCATCGGGCGGTCCTCGCGGCGGTGCAGTCCCATCGCGAGGGACAGCCGGGTGGAGTTGCCGTCGGCGGCGACCACCAGGGGCGCGTGAAAGGTGACCTCCCGCTTCTCCTCGCCGAGCTTGGCCGTCACACCGGTGATGCGGCCGGTGCGGTCGTCGACGATCGGGCCGGAGACGTTGCAGCGCTCGTACAGCCGGGCGCCCGCCTTCTGCGCCTGGCGGGCCAGCTGCTCGTCGAAGTCGTCGCGTTTGCGGACCAGTCCGTAGTCCGGGTAGGAGGCGAGGTCCGGCCAGTCCAGCTGGAGGCGGACCCCGCCGCCGATGATCCTCAGGCCCTTGTTGCGCAGCCAGCCGGCCTCCTCGGAGATGTCGATGCCCATCGACACGAGCTGCTTGACGGCGCGCGGGGTGAGGCCGTCGCCGCAGACCTTCTCCCGTGGGAACTCGGTCTTCTCCAGCAGGAGTACGCCGAGTCCGGCCCTGGCGAGGTGGTACGCGGTCGTGGAGCCGGCTGGCCCCGCGCCGACGACGATCACATCGGCGGTGTTGTCGGAGAGGGGCTCGGTCACGGCGGGATCTCCCCAAGGTTCGTACGGTGCGTGCCGACCGGCACTGGACATGGGCAGTCTATTCAGCGGCGCTGATCACCCGGCTGAAGGGCTGCCCCGTGAACCGTCCACTACCGCCTTGATCCGTGACGTACGGTAGTCGTCTGTCACAGAAAGCCACCTGTCGCTTCCGGGTGCCCTGCACCGGCGTTACCCTTCCAGTACCGCTGGGGGTGACATCTGTGCACATACCACCCAAAACACCCGAAGTGCGCGTCCCGCGCCTCATCGGCCTGATGGCCGTGGACGCACGCGAGCGGGCCCGGGCACAGGGCCTGTTCCTCAACGCGCCGGACCGACCGGATTTCCACCGCACGGTCGTCGACTATGTCGTGCGCCAGTACCCGCAGCCCGGTGCCGAGGTGCCGCGAGAGTCGATGGTGTACGTGTGGTTCGACTTCGGTGAGGGCGACGGCGGCGGAGGCGTCCGCGAGCCACGCATCCCGAGACCGCCCGCGGGCGGGCTGCAACGGGAACTGGACGAACCGGGCGGCGCCTTCGAGATGACCAACCGCTAGCGGACGGGCGCGCGGTCAGGACTCCTTGAAGCCCCGGTGCAGGGCCACCACACCGCCGGTGAGGTTGCGCCAGGCCACCTTCGACCAGCCCGCGCGGCGCAGCCGCTCGGCCAGTCCGGCCTGGTCGGGCCAGGCACGGATGGACTCGGCGAGGTAGACGTAGGCGTCCGGGCTGGAGGAGACCGCCCGCGCCACCGGCGGCAGCGCGCGCATCAGGTACTCGGTGTAGACGGTGCGGAAGGGCGCCCACGTGGGATGCGAGAACTCGCAGATCACGACGCGCCCGCCGGGCCGGGTCACCCGGTGCATCTCGCGCAGTGCGGCGTCCGTGTCCTGCACGTTGCGCAGTCCGAAGGAGATCGTCACGGCGTCGAAGGTGTCGTCCTTGAACGGCAGCCGTGTCGCGTCGCCCGCGGTGAAGGGCAGCCAGGCGTGGCGCTTCTTGCCGACCTGGAGCATGCCGAGGGAGAAGTCGCAGGGCACGACGTAGGCGCCGGTCCGGGTGAAGGGCAGCGACGAGGTGGCCGTGCCCGCCGCGAGGTCCAGGACCTTCTGAGCGGGGCGCGCGTCGACCGCGCTCGCGACCTCCTTGCGCCAGCGCCGGTCCTGGCCGAGCGACAGGACGTCGTTGGTCAGGTCGTACCGTTCCGCCACGACGTCGAACATCGAGGCGACTTCGTGCGGCTGCTTGTCCAGGGATGCGCGGGTCACCCGCCCATTGTGGCAGCAGGGGGTGGGCCGGCCGCGCGGCGCCCTCGGCGTCGTCACGCCGTGCGCCCGGCCGGTCGGCGGGCCCTCGGCTCCGGCGGCGTCGGCGGCGCGGGCAGCAGCCTCGGCCGCTTGCGCGCGGCCACGTCCTCCACCCAGCCGCACAGCAGGACGAAGACCGCGATCAGGATCCAGCCGATGCCGAACAGGAACCACTGGCTGTCCAGCGGCAGATACCTCTCGAAGGCGGGCACGTCCCAGAGCCGGTCGATCAGCGGTACGGCGAGGACGAGCGCGATCTCGTGCCAGAGGTAGATCGTCATCGCGCGGGCGTTGAAGACCGCCACGAGCCGGTCGGTCCGGGGCAGCCGGGCAAGCCGCGCGAAGTCGATCCGGAAGTACGCCTTCGCCCACATCAGCAGCGTGCCGAATCCGGCCGACCAGTACGCCTGCGCCAGCGGGATCTCGTCCAGGTCGTACGTGCCGAACTCGGCCCGGTGCGCGAGGGCGTACCAGCCGCCGTAGCCGAGCGCGGCGAGCGAGAAGGTGACGACGGCGGCCGGTCGGATCCGCCGGAGCACCCCGTCGTGGTGGGCGAAGCCCAGGATCCAGCAGAACAGGTACGTCGACAGGTCCCACAGGGCGCTGCCCAGCCTGCCGTCCGGGGGCGACCAGAGGAAGGCCAGCACCGAGACGGGCGCGAGGGACAGCAGCAGGACCGGGACCGGAGCCCTGCGGAACAGCCACAGCAGGCCCGGGGAGAGCAGCACGAACCAGAGGTACGTCCGCAGGTACCAGAGGACTTCCCAGACCTGCTCGGCCCACGCGTCGCCCGGGGGATCGCCGAGCGGCACGACCCAGTAGACGACCTGGCGGCCCGGCAGCCAGCCGTGCACCAGCATCGCGAGGACGACGAAGAGGCCCCAGAACCAGAACGGCACGAGGAGTCTGCGCAGCCGGCTGCGGAGGACCGTGCGCGCGGGCCGCTCCAGGGACCTGGCCATCAGGGAGCCGGCCAGGCCGAACATGATCCCCATGGACGGGAAGACCATGCCGCACCAGGCCCAGCCGAAGGTGTGGTACGTGACGACGCGGACGAGGGCGACCGCGCGCAGCGTGTCGAAGTACCGGTCCCGGCGGCCCGTCCGCGACCGGGAGGGCAGCGCCCGCGGCGGCCCGCCGGGCTCCGGGCCGGCGTCGGGCACCGGGACCGGCGCCGCGGCCGGCACCGGCGACCTGGTTCCGCCCTTGCTGTGCGCGCCCACTCAGCCCACCCCCGCCGCGGTGCCGGCCTCGCCGGTCCGCTTCAGCTTCTGCCAGCGCAGCCGGCCGCCGGTGAGGGCGGTGACGCAGGAGTGGATGAGGACGAGGTACATCAGCTGCCGGTAGGCCAGTTGCTGGAGCGGCATCATCAGCAGGTAGCGGTACTTCTCCCGATCCAGCCGGAACGCGTAGGCGGCGCACAGCAGTTGGACGCCGAGGACCGCGAGCCAGGCCAGCAGGGCGGCCCGGAAGTCGACGAAGAGCATCGAGTAGACGGTGAACACGTCGATGAGCGGGGCGAAGAGCGGCGTGACGATCTGGAAGAGCACCACCAGCGGCATGCCGACCCGGCCGAACCGTCCCGAAGGCCCCCGGTCCGTCAGGGACTTGCGGTGCTTCCACAGCGCCTGCATGGTGCCGTACGACCAACGGTAGCGCTGCGACCACAGCTGCCCCAGCGAACCGGGCGCCTCCGTCCAGGCCCTGGCGTGCTCCTGGTAGACGACCCGCCGTCCCGCGCGGTGCAGGGCGATGGTGATGTCGGTGTCCTCGGCGAGCGTGTCGTGGCTCATCCCGCCGGCCTCCAGCACCGCCTCGCGGCGGAAGGCGCCGATCGCGCCAGGGATCGTCGGCATGCAGCGCAGCAGGTCGTACATGCGCCGGTCCAGGTTGAAGCCCATCACGTACTCGATGTGCTGCCAGGCCCCGATGACCGTGTCGCGGTTGCCGACCTTGGCGTTGCCGGCGACCGCGCCGACCTCCGGATCGGCGAAGGGCTGCACGAGCTGCCGTACGGTGTCCGGCTCGAAGACGGTGTCGCCGTCCATCATCACGACGATGTCGTGACGGGCGTGCCGGACGCCGTTGTTGAGGGCCGCCGGTTTGCCCGCGTTCTCCTGCCGTACGACTCGGAGGTTCGGCAGGCCGAGGGACTCGGCGATCTCGGCGGTGCCGTCTGTCGAGCCGTCGTCCACCACGATGATCTCGATGGGATGCGTGCTTCTGGCCAGCGATCCGAGGGTGGCGGCGATGCACTCCTTCTCGTTGTACGCCGGGACGATCACGCTCACCGGGCGGGTGACCGGCGGGCCCCAGCCGAACCGGCGCCTGTTGCGCTGCCTGTGGTGGCGCCGGGCGAGGACCAGCATCATCGCGAAGCGGCCCAGCACGGCGACGCCGACGACGATCAGCCCGGCGGACAGCGCGGGCACGGTCCACTCGGCGACGGCCACCGCCGCGATGAGGGCCCTGCCCTCGTAGAGGGTCGTGCCGGTGGCGATGCGGTGGGCGGCCTGCGACCCGGAGACGGCGGACGCCTCGGATGCGCCGCCCGCGGTGCCGGTGCCGCCGTCCCGCACCGCACCGGCCGCCCCCGTCGCCGCCGCGTTCCGCTGCCCCAGGACGCCGCTGATGGTGGTGAAGGTGTATCCCTTCGCGCGCATCTTCTCGATGTAGCGCGACAGCGCGGCGATGGTCTGGGAGCGCTCGCCGCCCGCGTCGTGGAAGAGGACCGCGGCGCCCTCGCCGGCCTTCGGTGTGGCCCACTTGACGATCTTCGAGACGCCCGGCCGCTTCCAGTCGTCGCTGTCGGTGTCGACGAAGACGCTGGTGTAGCCGTCGGCGCCGAGCTTCTTGTAGACGGGCCAGCTGTAGTCGTCGATGGCGTCGGTCTCCGACGAGTACGGCGCGCGGAAGAGGGTCGTGGTGATGCCCGCGGCGCCCGCGAGGGCGAGTTGCGTCTGCTCCATCTCACGCTTGATGCGCGCGTCGCTCTGGTAGGACAGGTCGACGTGCGTGAACGTGTGGATGCCGACCTCGTTGCCCTGGTCGACCATGGTCCGCACGATGCCGGGGTGGCGCGACACCATCGAGCCGACGAGGAAGAACGTGCCGGGGACCCCGTACTCGCGCAGGATGTCGAGGACCTTGGGGGTCCAGGTCGGGTCGGGGCCGTCGTCGAAGGTGAGCGCGATGGTCTTGGCCGGGACGGAGACGGCGGTCGCCCGGCCGCCCCGGAAGGTGAGGATGGGGCCGCCGTCGAGCACCGTGTCCGGTACGTCGCTGGAGCCGGCCCCGGTGCGCACCCGCTGGTCGCCGCCGACCTCGGCGCGCAGATAGCCGTCGAGCAGCAGCACACAGGTCAGCGCGAGCAGGAGCAGCAGGGCGAGGATGACGCGCGGCTTGTGCAGGGCCGCGGCGCGGCCGGCCGCGCGCTCCATGCGGGTGGGGGCGCGGCGGCGGCCCCGGGAGGGCGTCTGATGGGTCATGGGATGGCTGCGTTCCGGTCAGTGGGCCACCGCGTACGCGGCCGAGGACGGGGAGGAGGACGGGGAAGGGGACGAGGAAGAGGAAGAGACCGGCGACGGGGTGGCGGCGCCCGAGGGAGGGGCCGACGGCTCGGCGCCGGTCGGACGGGCCTGGCTGCCGGTGCCGCCGCCCGGCCCGAAGCCGTCGGGAACCTGCCCGCCGCCGGGGACCCGCCCGTTTCCGCCGCCCGCGAAGGGGAGCAGGGAGGACGGGCTCAGCGAGGTGCCCCAGCCCATGAAGGCGGCGCCGAGCACGCCCGCGTACGCGAGACAGACGACGCCGAGGAGGACGCCGAGGCGGCGCAGCACCTTCGACCGGCGTCCTGAGGCGTCCACGAACACGGGTCCCTCGGCGGAGCCGTTGCCGCGTTTGCGGCGGCGACCGCGCCCGGCGGCACGGCTTTCGATGACAGTCTCGGAATGCATTCCCCGGATATTAGGGAGCCTTTATGTGTCCCGTTCTCTGGAATTGTTGTGAACCGCCCATGAGAGAACGGCCAACCTGTCACTTTCCTGAGAGATTCCCCGGACGGCCACCCGGACCTCACCCCGAGAACTGGCCTCAATCCTCCGAATTGAACACCAGATTTTCCCGCCTTGCCCGTATTTGTCGGCGAGTTGACTGTGCGTCGTCTGTGACGCAAAAGCCCGGCGGGCGGCCGGTCGAGTGTGAGACATTTCCCCTCGGAAAAGGCGGTCCGATACCGTCCCGAGACGGATCGTGAGACCGACATCACGAGAGCGGGAGCATGCGCGATGGGGAGATTCCTGGGGCCGGCGGCCGGGTTCGCCGGTGTGATCGCACTGGCCGTCACGGGATGCTCCGGGGGCTCCGGGGGCACATCGGACGCAGCGCCCGCCGCGACCGGCACGCCCGGCTCGACCGGCACGCCCGGCTCGTCGACTTCCCACAGCACCGCCTACGCCCCCTACGTCAGCGCCACCGAGGCGTCCGGCAACGACGCCACAGGCTCTCCGGCGACGTACAACCTCGCCTTCGTGCTCTCTGACGGCAGCCGTTGCACGCCGAAGTGGAACGGCACCCGGTCGGTCACCGACTCCGCGGTGGCCTCCCGTATCTCCCGGCTGAAGCGGGACGGCGCGACGGTCCGGGTCTCCTTCGGCGGGGCGTCCGGGACGGAACTCGCACGGACCTGCGACAGTGCGTCAGAACTGGCGGCGGCCTACGGTGCGGCACTGGACGCCGCGGGCGCCGACCAGGCCGACTTCGACATCGAGGGCGACACGCTCGCCGACTCCTCCTCGGTCGCCCTGCGCTCGGCGGCGATCGCGCTGTTGCAGCAGGAACGCCCCGGCCTGAAGGTCTCCTTCACCCTGCCGGTGATGCCGTCCGGGCTCGACGCCGAGGGCCTTTCCCTGCTGGAGTCCGCGAACACGCACGACGTCCAGGTGTCGACCGTCAACATCATGACCATGAACTACGGCGAGTCGTTCACGGGCGACATGGGCGGCTACGCCCTCGCCTCCGCGAAGGCCGCGCACAGTCAGCTGAAGAAGGTCTTCGGCCTGACCGACGCGGGCGCCTGGCGGGGCATGGCCGTGACCTCGATGATCGGCGTCAACGACGTCTCCGGCGAGACGTTCACGCTCTCCGACGCGGCCCAGGTGCGTACGTTCGCGAAGGAGAAGGAGCTGGCCTGGGTGTCGATGTGGGCGACGTTCCGCGACCGGCCCTGCGAGGACGGGGCGTCGGTGCGGGAGGAAGCGGCGACGAACTGCAGCGGCGTGTCCCAGCGAACGGGAGCCTTCGCGACGGCGTTCGCGGGCTGAACCCGGCCGCGGACCGCCCCACGGCGGCCGGCAGTCGGCGCCTCAAGACAGCCGACGGCCGGGCGCCCTGGCGCCCGGCCGGGCACTCGCTCAGCGCCTGCGGTGCACGAGGCGCCCCGCGCAGACCGTCGCGATACAGGCGCCGGAGTCGTCCAGGACGGCGAGATCGGCGCGCCCCGTCGGACGGACCGCGGTCGGCCCGGGAGCCGGCAGCACGACCACGTCGTTCCGCTCGGCGGCGGCCCGCAGTTCGGGCGAGTCGACGTGCTCCGCCAGGACCGCCACCGCGCCGAGCTTCAGCACCGCGTGGACACGTTCGCGCGGGCTCGGGGCGTCCGGGAGCGGTCCTTCGTGGACACGGGCAGGGCCCAGCGCGCCCGGCCATCTGCGCACCCGCGCGCCCGGGTACCGCTCCCGCAGGTCCTCGAACGTCCCCACCGCGCCGATCCGGTCGTTCCCCACCACCACGGCACCGTTCTCGACCGGAGTCGACTCCCAGGTCACATACACCCGGTCGGCCGCGTGGATGGTCTCCACCTCGCTCCCGCCCGTCAGTTGGACGCGAGCAGCTTCAGTTCGGGGTGGGCCGTGCCGCCCTCGATGGCCGTGGACGAGATGTGCGACATCACCCGCTCGTCGACGGGGTCGTTCGCCGGGTCGTCGTGCACGACAAGGTGCTCGTACGTCGTCGCGCGCTGCGCCGGGACCCGGCCCGCCTTGCGGATCAGGTCGATGATCTCCAGCCGGTTGGAGCGGTGCTTGGCGCCCGCGGAGGAGACCACGTTCTCCTCCAGCATGATCGAGCCGAGGTCGTCGGCGCCGTAGTGCAGGGACAGCTGGCCGACCTCCTTGCCCGTGGTCAGCCAGGACCCCTGAATGTGCTGGACGTTGTCGAGGAAGACGCGGGCGATCGCGATCATCCGCAGGTACTCGAAGAGCGTGGCCTGGGTGCGGCCCTTCAGATGGTTGTTCTCGGGCTGGTAGGTGTACGGGATGAACGCCCGGAAGCCGCCCGTGCGGTCCTGCACGTCCCGGATCATCCGCAGGTGCTCGATCCGCTCGGCGTTGGTCTCGCCCGTGCCCATCAGCATGGTCGACGTGGACTCCACGCCCAGCCGGTGCGCGGTCTCCATGATCTCCAGCCAGCGCTCGCCGCTCTCCTTCAGCGGCGCGATGGCCTTGCGCGGCCGCTCCGGCAGCAGTTCGGCGCCCGCGCCCGCGAAGGAGTCGAGGCCCGCCTCGTGGATCCGGGTGATGGCCTCCTCGACCGTCACCCCGGAGATCCGGGCCATGTGCTCGACCTCCGAGGCGCCCAGCGAGTGGATCACCAGCTGGGGGAACGCCTCTTTGATGGCCCGGAAGTGCTTCTCGTAGTACTCGACGCCGTAGTCGGGGTGGTGGCCGCCCTGGAACATGATCTGCGTGCCGCCCAGTTCGACGGTCTCGGCGCAGCGCCGCAGGATGTCGTCGAGGTCGCGGGTCCAGCCCTTGGCGGTGTCCTTGGGGGCGGCGTAGAAGGCGCAGAACTTGCACGCGGTCACGCAGACGTTGGTGTAGTTGATGTTGCGCTCGATGATGTACGTCGCGATGTGCTCGATGCCCGCGTACTTGCGCCGGCGTACCGCGTCCGCGGCGGCGCCCAGCGCGTGCAGCGGGGCGTCGCGGTAGAGGTCGAGCGCTTCCTCGGGGGTGATCCGCCCCCCGGCGGCCGCACGGTCGAGGACGGACTGGAGGTCGGCCTTCTCGGTCACCGGGGCGTCCCTTTCGTCAAGGAAATCAAAAGGTGCGCGCGAAGCGCTCGGTACAAGGGGGTCGGTACAGGAGGAAGACGGGCGGACGGACCGAACCAGCCTACGCCAGCCCCCTCACCGGCCCGCCTTCAGGCCGCGTACGCGCCGATCAGCAGGCCCGCGTACGCCCCGGCGATCAGGAACGGTCCGAACGGGATCGCCGTCTTGCGGCCCGCCCGCCGGCCGGCCACGAGGGCGCCGGCGTACACCGCGCCGAACAGGAAGCCGGCGAAGGTGCCGAGCAGCAGGGTCGGCCAGCCGTACCAGCCGAGCGCCGCGCCCGCCCCGAGGGCCAGCTTCACATCGCCGAAGCCCATGCCGCCGGGGTTGATCAGGAACAGCACGAAGTAGCCGCCGCCGAGCGCGAGGGCGCCGTAGAGCGCGGTGAGCCAGTGGCCGGCGTGCTCGGGCACGAGGGCCGCCAGGGCGAGCAGGCCGAGCGCGGCGGCGGCCAGCGGCAGGGTCAGCGGGTCCGGCAGCCGCTGCACCCGGAAGTCCACGACCGCGAGCAGCACCCCGAGGGGCGCGAGCAGCAGCCAGACGCCAAGTTCGGGACGGGTGCCGGTGGCGGCGGCGAGAGCGGCGCAGAGCAGCGCGGTGACGACGGCGAGGACGGGGACACGGGGGCCGTACCGTGACGCCCTGCCGACGGTCCACGCGGTCCGGCCCGCCGAAGCCCCACCACCGACCGCGTCGGCGCCCGCGCCGTCCGCGCCCACACCGCCGGCCGGGGGTGGGGGGCAGGCGGTGCAGTGGGCCGGGCCGAGCCAGCCCCGTACCGGGTGGCCGGCCGGGCAGAGGTGCTGCCAGGGCTCGCCCGCCGGGGCGGAGAAGCGGTAGGCGGCCCGGGGCAGCAGCGCGCCCGCCGCCGCGCCCCACAGCGCGGCGGCGACGATCGTCGCGAAGTCGCTCATCCCGCGACGGCGCCGTCGCGCCACGACGGCAGCAGCTCGTCGAGGAGCGCTTCCGTGCGCGGCGGCAGGCCGCGGGCACCGCTGCGGGCGAGCAGATCGGCGGCGAGCGAACGGACCCGTCCGGGTTCTCCGGTGGCGTGGGTGGCGCGCAGCAGCTCGTTCCACAGCCGCTCGTCGGACGGCGCGGTCCGCAGCGCCGCGTCCAGCGCCTCGATCGCCTTCTCCGCGCGGTCCTTCTCCAGGTGGAACGCGGACAGCGCGAGCCCGATGTCGGCGACCAGCAGCGGGAGCCGGGCGTCGATGATCTCGTGGGTGAGCCAGCGGTAGCGGTCCTCGGGGCGGTCCGCGAGCAGCGGCCCGCGGACCAGGACCAGCGCGTCGGTGAGCAGCCGTCCGCGCACCGCCCGGCTGTCCACGCCCTTGCCCTGCGTGGCCTCGTGGTAGAGGGAGCGCAGCACGTCCAGGTCGGAGACCACGGACTTGGCGAGCGTGAGCCGGCCGGTCGCGTCGGTGCCGAGCCGTGCCGTGCCGTCCGGGTCGCTGCCGAGCCAGCCGCGCAGCCGCTCGACGAGCGCGGCCCGTACGTCCTCGGTGACACCGCGCGGCCACAGCGCGGAGGCCAGCACGCGCGGGTGGACACCCTCGCGGTGCAGGAGCAGCAGGGCCAGCGCCTCGTGGAGCAGCGCGCTGCGCTCGCCGTCCGGGGTGTCCAGGCCGATGATCTCGTACGGTCCGACGAGCCGGGCGTACACCGCGGGCCGGCCCTGCTCGCTGATGTCCACGAGGAACGGCGGGGCGTTGACCGGGCCGTCCGGATCGCGGTCGGGATCGGCGTCGACGAACAGTTCGACGACGGCGCGCTGCTGGACGGCGGGCAGCATCTGGGCGTCCAGTTCGAGGCCGAGCAGCGGAGCGAGCAGCCTGCCCTCGGCCGTGATCTCCATCTCCCAGGCGGCGCCGGGCAGTTCGCCGGTCTCGGTGCCGACCAGGTAGCCGATGCCGAGGCGGCCGGCGTCGGCGGCGAGTTCGGCGAGCCGGAGCGCGTCCTCGGCGGAGGGCTGTGCGGCGAGCAGCACCAGGTGTGGCGCCCAACGGGTGTGCTGGGCGGGCCCGGTACGGCCGGTGAGGACGGAGTCGTGCCCGGCGGCGCCCAGTGCCCCGCGGCGCTGCCGGGTCTCGGCCTCCATGGTCTCGATGAGCGCGTCGATGCCGTCGAGGTGGCGCAGCCGGTTCGGGGCGAGCGGGGTGAGGTCGGCGCCGAAGCCGACGAGGGTGATGGTCATGCGGTCCGACCAGCCGTTGGTGGCGAGTTCGGCGGCGACCGAGGCGAACACGGCGGCCCGGTCGGCCTCGCGTCCGCTGAGCGAGACGATGCCGGGCACCGCCTCCAGGTTGAGCAGCAGCCGGGAGTCGTCCATGGTGCCGAGGCTGACCAGACCCGGGTAGGGCGCCGCGGTGTCCACGTCGTCGTACCGCTCGGCGTCGGCCCGGGCGAGCATCCAGAACGTCTGGTCCTGCCCGAGCTGCCAGGGCGCGGGCGGTTTCCCGGCCGGCTGGGCGAGCTGGAGGTGCAGGTCGCCGTTGCTCAGCCAGGCGGCGTAGACGACGGGCAGGGCCCGCGACTCGGCGGCGAGGGCGGCGGCCAGGCCGCGCAGCGACCGGTCGAGCAGCCGTACGCCCTCGGGGTCGGCGCCGACCAGCAGCGCGTCCTGCGCGTCCTGGGCGTCGCCGGACGGTGTGGGCGGCTCCATGCCGCGCCGGCCGCCGACGGCCCCGAGCGCCGCCTGCCACAGCGCCTGCCGGCGCCGGCGTCCGAGGGCACCGAGCAGGCCGGCGGCGAGGAGGGGCGCGCCGATGAGGGCTTCGGGCAGGCCGAAGCCGTCGGCGGCGTGGCGGGTGGAGCCGTTCCCTGCGGGGCTCGCGTGCTGCTGCCCGCGCTCGTGCGCCTCCCCGTGCCCGGCGCCGGCGTCCGTGCCGGGCCGCTGCTCGGGCCGCGAGGCGTGGGAGGCGTCCGCGCCGCCGCTGCCGCCGCCCTCCTGGGCGTGGCCCTGGTCCTGGTCGCCGGTCCTCGCGTAGTCGTGGATCTGCTGCTGGACGTCCGGGGAGACCTGGGCGTCGGGCATCTCGACCAGTTCGCCGCCGCGTGCGTCGGCGGGCATCTCCATGATCCAGCCGGGCCGGATCAGGCTCGCCTCGGACAGCCGCGAACCGTCGGGCTGTACGCGGTCCTTGTTGAGTTCGTAGATCTCCTTGTACCGGCGGCCGTCGCCGAGGTGTCGCTGCGCTATCTCCCACAGGGAGTCGTGGTGGCGTCCCTCGGGCGGCTGGATCCGGTAGTACTTGGTCCCGCCGTCCCTGGCGGAGGCGGCGCCGGTGTCCGCGTGGGCGGCGGCCTGCGCGGCCTGCTCGGCGAGGGCGGCGGCGGTGCCGGCGGCCTGTTCCTGCTGCTGGGCGAAGAGTCCCGGGGTCTGCTGGGCGGCGGCGACCGTGCCCTTCTGGTTGCCCTCCAGGCTGTGCCCCAGCTGCGAAAGGCCCGGGGTGAGGCTGGCCGCGGTGGCGCCGACCAGCAGCAGCGCGGCGACGAGTTGACGGGCGAGCAGCTGGCTGGGGCCGGCGCCGGGGACGCGTCCGGCCAGGCCCACGCCGGACAGCGCGGCCTTGGCCTCCACGAGCACGCAGGCGGTGAACTGGGCCCAGGCGAGCCACACGATCACCGTCAGCACGTTCAGGAAGGTCTGGACGGTGATCTCCTGTTGCAGCCAGTCCAGTTTCGGCGCCCCGCTCGGCAGCGGCCAGCCGACCTGGACGGCCAGGGCGCCGGGCACGCCGACGACGAGCACGAGCAGGGCGATGAACGCGAGGAACGCCTTGACGAAGTCCCCGAACGTACGGCGCCGCACGCGTACCGGCTGCGGTGTCCGATTCCTCGGGCCGGTCGGGCTTCCCGTCGAGCTTGATGTGCTGCGTCGCGCCATGGCGGGTGTCCTGGGTCGTGTGGGAGAGGCGTGGGTCGGGGGCGGGTGGAACCTACAGAGATCCTATGGACTGGGACCGACACCGTCGAAGCCCCGACGGCACCCGAACCCGGCGCCCGGAAAGCCCAGTTCACCGAATCCCGGCTCCGCCGGTTCGCCCGGGACCGGTTCCGTCCGTGGCATCAGCCCACCTGGTTCTCTGCCAGGGCGCGGCCGTGTACGACGACGTTTCCGCCGTAGAACAGGCCCGTGAACACCGGCTGGTAGGTCAACTGCACCTCGACCTCGACCTGTTGGGCGTCGGCCGCCACGCAGTGGCTCGCGGCGATGTCGGGGCCGGTCATGTCCATCTCGCGGGCGAAGGTCTTCACCCGCGCGTCGCAGTTCTGGTAGTTGATCGGCGCGGGGCCGCCCTGGTTGTCGTAGAGGGCTTCCTTGTCGATGTCCTGGGCGGCGTAACGGGCCGCCTGTTCCGCGATGTCGGCGGCGCGTTCCCGCTTCGAGATGGACAGGCCGCCGTCGATCACGAACGCCGACAGGGACAGGAAGACAAGGGTGAAGATGATCACCGCGCCCGCGCCCGAGCCCCGGTCGTCCAGCCTCGGCCGGCGGGCGGACCACCACGCACGTACGACTGTCCTCACGCCGTCCTCCGGAACGGGTCCAGCGGGGAACTGAAGCTCGCCGACAGCCGGGTCGGGACGTCGAGGCCCAGCATGGCCAGGCCCCGCACCTGGCAGCTCACCTCGACCGTGAAGAGGGTGTCGGGTGCGAAGCCCTGGCTGGTCTGGACGACGGACACCGGCCCCGAGCAGACGTCGGCCAGGTCCGCCTCGGCGGCCCTGCGGGCCTCGGCCAGGGCGGTCGCGTGGTCCTTCTGGATCGAGCCCGCGCGCGCCGCGTCGCGCGCGGCGCCGTCCAACGCTCCCCGCCCGTCGACCAGTTGCCCGAAGGCCACCAGGACCAGGATGAACAGGATCATCACCGGGGCCAGGATCACCACCTCGACCGTCGACAGGCCGCGGTCGCCTCGGGCCGGTCGTCCGAAGGCGGCGAAGAAGCGGGCCGTGGGCATTCAGTTGCCCCCTTCCGGTACGAATCGCTCCACCGGCCCGGAGGACCGCGCGTGCACCGTCAGGTCGAGGCCGGGGAAGACCGTGGGCACCCGCGCGGAGATCTCCACGCCCACCGTGTTCGGTTCGGGCTGGAGCAGCTTCACGTCCGGTGCCAGCACGAGTTGCGGGCCGAGTTGGCGGATGTAGGAGTCGACGACGTCACGCGCCTCGCCCCGCCAGCCGCCCGGCTGCTCGTCAGCCGTGGCGCGGGCCTTGCGGGCGCCCGCCTGGGCCGCCGCCTGGGCCACGTGGTCGGCGAAGAAGTACAACGCGAACTGCACCGTGGCGAAGATCATGAAGAACAGGACGGGGGTGAGCAGCACGAACTCGATCGCGGTCATGCCGGAGTCACCGGCCTCGCCGTGCGCGGCCCGCGCACGGCGGCGCGCCCATCTGACCACGCCCACCATCAACCCCCGTCACCCCGTCGTCGTGCGTAGTGCGTCGCGTGCAGTACGTGGTGCGTAGCGCGGTCAGCAGGTCTTGCCCGCGTCGGCGCCCTTGATGCAGTCGCCGACCTTGTTCGCGCCCTCGCTCAGCGCGGCGTTGATGATCGCGGCCACCACGCCGACGATCGCCACGACGACCGCGGAGATGATGACCCACTCGACGGCGGATGCGCCGCGGTCCAGTTCGCCGGAGCGGGCGCGCCGCACCCGGGCCTGCAAGAAGGTGACCAGGAAGTCCACCGTCGGGATTCCGGTGCGGACGGTGCGTTCGGTCATGGGAGTCGTCCTCTCAACTCAGCTCGACTCGGCTGGTGGTTCGGGCAGTGGAGCTCATGGAAGCTGGGGAAGCAAGGGCGGCTGTGGCGGCCCGGGGTCACGGATCGTAGGACGAGGCGTACGTCTGGGTCGGTTCACACCTGGAACACCCGCATGGCCGCAGGGAAGATCAGGAACACCAGGAAGCCGGCGCACAGCAGCAGTTGCGCCACGAGCATCGACTGCGACTTCTCGCCCGCGCTGCCCTCGATCTCGGCGAGTTCGCGGTGCCGCATCGTCTCGGCGCGGGAGGCCAGCGATTCGCGCACCTTGGCGCCGTCGTCCGCGACCAGCGCCAGCGAGGCCGAGAGGTCCTTCAGCTCCTCCACGCCCAGCTCCTCGCCGAGTTGGCCGAGCGCCTGCCACTGGCTGATGCCGGTGATCCGGGCGTCGGCAAGCGCGCTGCGGATGCGCTGGTTGGCCCAGCCGTCGGACACCTCGGCCGCCGCCATCAGCGCCTCGGGCAGGCCCCGCCCGCCGGCCAGGCTCATCGACACCAGGTCCAGATAGGCGCCGATCACCCGCCGCAGGTCCCGGCGCTTGTCGGCGGCGTCCCGCCGTACCTCCAGATCGGGCAGGAAGAAGAACAGCGCACCGCACAACAGGGCCAGCCAGACCGGGATGAGCGGGCTGCGGCCGAAGCCCAGCGTCCAGACCACCGCGAACAGGAACGGCCCGAAGAACAGCCCGGCCGTGGCCAGCAGCACCTTCGTCGCCAGGAACTTCTCCCAGCTGCGGTCGAGGACCGCGAGGTCGGCGCGGAGCGAGCGCTGCTCCCAGCCCTGGTGCAGATAGAACTCGGAGACACGGGCGCCGATTTCGGCACGCAGCGAGCCGAAGCGCCCGGTGTCCTGGGTCTGCCGCGCCGACTCGTACGCCGCGCCCCTCGCGCGCATCGCGTCGATGCGGGCGACCTGGGCGACCGCGCTCCGCTTCGACGGCATCAGGGCGCGGATGAGGACGTAGACACCCAGTCCGAAGACCACGCCGACCAGGATCGGCATCGTCAGGTTCACCGGCGTGCACCTTCTTCCGACGGGGACGACTGGAACGGCGGGGACTGCTGGGCCTGTTGGGGCTGCGGCCCGCCCGGGGCCGCGGCGCGCGGCCGTACGAACTGCACCGAGGACTCGTCGCGGATCAGGAAGCGTTCGGGCGTCTCGATCGTGGACAGCTTGCGCAGCCACCAGAAGCCGAGGGCGAACAGGGCGCAGACGACGGCGAGCACGAGCTGGCCGACGGGGGTGCCGTACGGCGAGACGAAGTCGCGGTTGAAGATGGCGAGGCCGAGGACGAAGGCGATGGACACCGCGACCACGATCTGCACCGAGCGGCGGGTGGAGGCGCGCTGCGCCATCACGCGCTGGCGCATGTCGACCTCCTCGCGCGCCGACTTGGCGAGCGCGCCGAGGACCTGGCGCAGACCGGGGCCGCGCAGCCGGGCGTTGAGGATCAGCGCGGCCACGATGATGTCGGCGGACGCGTCGTCGATCTCGTCGGCGAGATGCTGAAGCGCCTCGGGCAGCGGGGTGCGGGCGCGCAACCGGTTGACGAGCGCGTCGAGATGGGGCCGCAGGACGGGGGCCGCGGCGCGCGCGGACGCCGGTATGGCCTGCTCCAGGCCGACCGCGCCCGCGATGGTGTCGCGCAGTGACTCCGTCCAGGAGGCAAGGGCCTCCACCCGGCGCATGGCGGCCCGCTCCTCCGCGGCGCCGCCGAAGAGCCGGTCCCAGAAGAAGACGAGGACGCCGGCCGCGAGTCCGGCCACCGCCCAGCGGGTCAGCAGCAGCACGGCGAGGCCGACGATGGCGGCGAGCGAGCCGCGCTGTCCGGCGAACCGGATCAGCTCGGCGAACCGCTCGTCGGCCTTCTGCTTCTCGTGCGCGGGCTTGGCGGGCAGGCCGCGTACGGCGAGCATCAGCAGCGCGAGTCCGCCGCCGACGGCGACGCCGCTGCCGATCGAGTACAGGACGGTGGTGGAGAAGAGGCCGCCCATGGAGCCGAGCGAGCCGAGCGCCGTGTGCGTGGCCGCGTCGGCGGCGAAGTACGTCATGGTCACCCCCACGCCCCGTGCGGCTGGTAGCCGTAGGCCATCAGGTCCTCCAGGCAGGCTATGGGCGCGTGCGGTACGACCCGGCCGTCGGGGGTCTCGGCGAACACCTCGCTGGACAGCACCCGGCCGTCGACGCCGTTGACCTCGCGGACGGAGGTGACCATGCGCTGGAGCCGGCCCCCGCTGTGGTAGTCGTTGCGCCGCTGGATGAAGACGACGAAGTTCACCGCGCCCGCGATCAGCATCTGGCTCGCCTCGATGGGCAGCCGCTCGGATGCCTGCAACGCATACGTGGAGATGCGGTTGAAGACCTCGCTCGAGCTGTTGGCGTGGATCGTGGACAGCGAGCCGTCGTTGCCCTGCGACATCGCGTTGAGCATGGTGACGATCTCGTCGCCCAGCACCTCACCGACGATCACCCGGGAGGGGTTCATGCGCAGTGAGCGGCGGACCAGTTCGGCCATGCTGATGGCGCCCTGGCCCTCGGAGTTGGGCAGCCGCTCCTCGAACGCCACCACGTTGGGGTGCAGGTCGGGGAAGGTGTCCAGCCCCAGTTCCAGGGCGCGTTCGACGGTGATGAGCCGTTCGTTCGGCGGGATCTCGTTGGCCAGGGCGCGCAGCAGCGTGGTCTTGCCCGCGTTGGTGGCCCCGGCGATCATGATGTTCTTGCGGGCGCGCACGGCGCAGGCGAGGAAGTGTCCCAACTCCGGGCCCAGGGTGCCGTTGCCGACGAGGTCGGAGATGAACACCTTGCCCATGCGGGCACGCCGGATGGACAGCGCGGGCCGCCGGGCGACGTCCATGACGGCGGAGAGCCGGGAGCCGTCGGGCAGCCGCAGGTCGAGCTGCGGGTTGGCGGAGTCGAACGGCCGGGAGGACAGACCGGAGTAGGCGCCCAGCACCTGGATCAGCTCGATCAGTTCCTCGTCGGTCTCGGCGACCGGCTCGCCTCTGGTCTCCCGCCCGTCCGAGTAGCCGACGAAGACCTGGTCGCAGCCGTTGATGTCGATGTTCTCGACGTCGGGGTCGTCCAGCAGGGGCTGGAGCCGGCCCACGCCGAACAGCGCGGCGTGCACGGCGGCCGCGTACTGCTCCTCGGTCTCGGCGTCGAGGGGGGTACGGCCCGCGTTGATCTCGGTGCGGGCGTACTCCTCCAGGATCTGGGCGATGACCGCGCGCGCGTACTGCCGTTCGTCCTCCGTGGACATCGGCGTGACGCCGCCCACCTGGTCGAGACGGCGCTGCTCGGCGATGCGGTCGCCGGCGTCCTGCCGGAACCGCTTGACCAACTGGTGGTCGACAGCGGTCATCGGCCGGCCCCCGCATGACCCTGCTGGGGCCGCTGCGCCTGGTGGGGCTGGTGGGACTGGTGGGCCTGGGCGGAGGCGGCCCAGGCGGCGCCGTACTGCTGGTACAGGTCGGCGGTCACCTTGCGGGCGGAGCGGATCAGCAGGGACTTGTCGAGGCGGCCCCGCTTGCGGCCGGCCAACTGGTCGGCGCCGGTGGGGTCGTCGGCGAGGGTGCCGACCACCCGGGCGCCGGTCTGGGCGTGCACCAGCATATCGTTGACCTGGTCGGCGATCTTCGCCGAGCTGTTCGGGTCGGCGATCAGGACGACGCCGATGAGCGGGGTGGCGAGGGTCGCGGCGCCGCGCGGACCGCCGTGCAGCTTGGCGGAGAGGGCGGCGGCGCGGTCCCGGACGCGGGCCAGCGACTCGGGTTCGGTGCGCGAGACGAGCAGCACGAGGGCGGCGTGCGGGAACAGTTCGACGGCCGGGGTGTCCCCGCTGATGCGCCCGCAGTCGGCGAGGACGTCGGCGGGCGCGTTCGGGGAGTCGGCGAGGGAGGCGAAGGCGTGCCCGAGCGTGGGCCAGAGCCCGGCGAGACCGGCGGCCTGCTCGGCGATGCCGAGCCCGACGAGCACTTCGAGACCGCCGCTCAACGGCTGGACGTGGTCCCAGAGTTGGTCGGGCACCAGGCCCCGGCGGGCGGTGGCGGCGATGGACAGCATGCCGGTGTTCGGGTTGAGCGGTCCGCCGTGCGCGGCGGCGCTGCGGTAGACCAGGTCTCCGCCGGCCGGGTCGGCCTCGGCGAGCAGTGCGCGCCGTGGCCAGACCGCCGCGAGGGCGACGGCCGCGGTGGTGACGCCGGGGGAACCCTTGTCGGCGGCGAGAGCGATGAGCGCCATGGGGTGGGTTCCGCCTCTTAGTCGGTGCCGGGGACGCGGACGAGGGCCACTTCGCCGTTGGACGCGGCCTGCGCCAGCGCGGCCGCCTTGTCGCCGTCCACGGCCAGGGTGACGGCCAGGTTGGTGCTGCTGACGAGTTCGTCGCTCTTCTTCGGGACGGACGTGACACGGGCCTGCTCGACGATCACGGAACCGCTGCCGGCCGAGGAGGAGGATTCGGACGAACCGCCGCCGGAGGAGCCGCTGTTGCCGCCGACGCGGTAGGCGGCGACGATGTCTCCGGCCTTGAGCCCGGACGGGTACTGCCCCTCCTTGAGGGCCAGGCCGACGGTGGCCTTGCCGGCTTCCGGCCCGTGCTCCGTCGTGAACATCTGGCCGACCGCAACCACCCCGCCCGGGATGGTGCTCTTGGCCTTGAGCTTCTTCAGTCCGTCGACCTGTGCCCACGGGACGTAGTTGATGCCGCTGTCCTCGGCCACCATCACGGAGGTCACATTGCTGTCGGTGACGGACCCGCCCGCCGGGATCTCCTGCGTGATCTTGACGACCTCGATCCGGTCTCCGGCGCGCAGCACGAGCGTCGTGGCGCCCAACGCGCCGAGCAGGATCAGCAGTACGGCGAGCGCGGCCAACGCCGGTTTGCGCTCGCGAGGCGGAGTGGGCAGCCGGTCACCGACCGACGGCTGAGCCGGAGCGGCGGCACGATTCGCGCCCGCCCCCGTACGCTCCTGGATCTTCACGCAACCGCTCCCCGTACGCCCAAGAAATGCCTGCCAAGTTCCGTGCACAAGCGGACACTTCACCCCCGAACGCTCGCACGTGACGCACGAGACGCGCTAAACGCACCGCTCGACCTGGGCGGATACCCAGCGCCAGAGTGAGTGTCAAGCGATCGCACCGTATCAGCCGCACATAAGCCCCTCAAGGCACGTTCCAGGTCCTCGACCGCGCCCCGATCGTCGTTACGCTCTGCAACTTCGGGCGTATGGGGACCAGTTGAACCAAGGGGGCCGCCGGGCCCGCCGCCTGTGCACCGGCGAACCCCCGGCCGGACGCCCGTTCACGGGGCGGACACGATGCCCGCACGTGTCACACACGTCACCCACGAGGAGGAGTTCACTCACGCGGTTTGGAGGTGCCCATGCCATCATCCTCGGGTGACTGGGACAACACCGACACCGGCCGACCAGCTCCCCCTCGACGGCGCCGCGCTGGCGTCCGATCCCCGCATGCTCGCGGCGGTGCGCGCGATAGGCACCCGCCACGGCATCGACTACACCGACGACGACGCGGTGACCGCGCTGCTCACCGAACGCCGCGCCGCCCTGCGCTCCGCCGAACGCGGTCCGCTGGTCTGGCTGGGGGCGCTGGCCCTCGTCATCGCGCTGCTGCTGCCGTTCGCCGCGTCCACGGCGTCCACGCAGGCCGCGAAGGCGAGCCTCGCCGCCTCGGGTCCGCTGCTGGTGATCGCCGTGGCGGCGCTCGTGCGGGTACGGGACCACTGGAAGCAGGAGTTGCGGCATCCGGCACTCGCCGGGTACCGCGAGGTGCTGGGTGTGGCCCGGGCGCACGGCCTGGCGCTGGCGTATGCGCCGGGCTGGCTCGAGGGCCGCCGGAAGGACTCGGCCGGGGCGTGGTCCGAGAAGGCGGTGGCGCCGATCCCGTCGTACGCGTCCGTCGAGCCGCAGGCGGGCACGGCCGACGGGGAGGCCCTGCCGCACCCGGCCGAGGGTCCGTCGGCGGTCGGCCCCGCGGCCCAGGTCCCGGCGAAGTCCCAGGCGGTCACCGAGTACGAGACGATCGCCGGCCAGGGCGGCTGGCACGACGAGACGGGCTGCCTGCTGGTCCTCGCCGCCGGCGGCGGCGCGGTGTGGGGCGCCACCTCGGACACGCCCGCCGGCTACGGCGCCCTGGTCCTCATCCCCCTGGCGATCCTGGTCTGGCTGTTCGGCAGGCGCCAGGGGCTGGAGAAGGAACGCCTGCGGGCCGAGGCGCTGAGCTACGTCAGGGCGGTCAGGGCAGCGCAGGCTGCGGGCGCCCCGGTTCCCGAACTGTCCACTCCGCTGCGGGCGTTGCTGGACGATTAGCCGAGGGACGACACCTCGGGGAACGGGGCAGAGCGTGGGCGGTTCGGCCAGAGGGCGGCGTCCGAAGGCAGCCGCCGGGGCCCTGCGGTACGAGCACCGGCCGCGGGTGCGGGGCACCGGCCGGGTGAAGGCCCGCCGCGGCAAGCGGGACTTCGTCGTCGGGTCCCTCTTCGTCGCGTCGGTCGTGGGTCTGATCGTCCTGCTGGCCGTCCTCGACAGGGCCTGGGGCGACGCCACATGGCGCTGGGCGGCGGACCGCTGGCCCGGCGGGGCGTACGGCTTCGCGGTGTGCCTCGGCGTCGCCGCCCCGTGCCTGTTCGCCGTCTCGCTGTGGGCGCTGAGCGGGACGACCCGCCGCTCCTGGAGGACCGGACCGGCCCGCGCCCTGGCCCGCGCCGTCCTGGCCGTCGCGACGGCCGCGCCTCTCCTGCCCTTCGTCACCCTCGCGTGGAACGCCACGGACGACGGCGAGGGCCGGGCAGGCAGCCGGAACGGCCCGCCGAGCTGGGCGTTCCGCCACTGCCCCTGGCTGTGGCTGGTGGGACTGGCCACCACCGTCGTGACGGTCGCCGCGCTCGTGGCGCTGGCCGTCATGGTCGTACGACGACGCCCCGACCCCGCCCCACCCGACACCGCAAAGCCATGACCACCCCACCCAGCACCGCGAAGCCATGACCGCCCCACCCGACACCGCGAAGCCATGACCGCCCCGCCCACCCGCCGAACCGCCCACCACACGCCGCACCGCACACGGAGCCGCAGACCACCCACGCCGCACCCACCGCACACGGAGCTGCACACAACCCGCCCCGGCCCGCCGTGAGACCTTCACCGTCCCCCGACCGCCCCCGCACGTCCGGCCTGGCGAAACCGCCTGCCGCACCGCTACCTTCATCATCTTGACGTGAACCTTTCGATCCTGGGCCGCACGGGGGTAGGCATGGCTGACAGGACGCGGGCAGACCTGGACACCATCAGGGACTGCTCCGACTCGTTGTTCCGGATTCACCGTGAATTCAAGGAGCACGGAAATCCGGCCGACGAATTCCGCGACGATCTCGGCAGCGACCGGCTCCGCGATGTCTTCGACGACTTCTCCGACACCTGGAAGAAGACGCGGAAGAAGCTCATGGAGGACATAGAGAACCTCGCGGAATACACCAAGACCGCGGCGGACACGTACGACGACGTCGACCACAAGGTGGCCCAGGCCCTCCGTGACGCCCGCAAGAAGGGAAAGAAGTGACACGCCCGCGCGACTGGGAGCCCCTGCACGACGGCGATCCCATACCCGGAGACCCGTACGAGGTCGCCAGGCTCGGCAAGAAGCTGCGCGGCATGGCCGACGAGATCGAGAAGCAGGCCGGCAACATCAAGGCGCTCGCCTCCGTGGAGGGCTGGGACAGCGACGCCGGCCGCGCCTTCCACGAGATAGCGGACGGCACGTCGGGCAGGCTGAAGCGGGCCTTCGACCGCTACGACGAGGCCGCGAAGGCGCTCGGCACCAAGGTCGTGGACGGCGGCGAGTCCAAGGAGTACGCCAGCGAGCTGCACCGCGCCCAGAAGATCGCCGACAAGGCGCTGAGCGACTTCCGCGAGGCGGAGGGCGAGCACAAGAGCGCCCTGTCCGGGCTGGACCAGTACCGGGACACGGTGCCCAGCAAGGACGACGTCACCGACCGGACCCGGCTGGTGAAGAAACGTGACGCCGCGTGGAACGTCATCCGCGAGTGTCACAGCGAGATCGGCCGGGCGAAGATCATCCGCGACGACGCCGCGAAGGCCGCCGCGCAGCACATCAAGAACATCATCCATCACGACGGCGTCCGTGATCCCGGCGGCTTCATGAACTGGCTCGCCGACTGGGCCGACATGTTCGCGAACCTCTCGGCGGTCTTCTCCGTCCTCGCCGTCATCTGCGCGTTCGTCCCGCCCCTGCAGTTCCTCGCCCCGGTGTTCGCCGGGCTCGCCATCGTCACCAGTGCCATGGCGCTCGCCGGGCACGTCTACGACATGACGGTGCGCGGCGGCGAATTCAACGGCGTGAAGCTGTTCTTCGACACCCTCGGGGTGATTCCGGGCGTCGGCGCGCTCAAGGGTTTCACCGCCCTCAAGGGACTCAAGGGCCTGTCCAGGCTGCGCGGCCTGCGGTTCAGCGGCGCGGCGGCCATGGGCGGCGTCCGTTTCAAGTTCTTCAACGGCGTCGCCGTCACCGCCGTGAACTTCGTCCTCACCAAGGCCGGCAAGGCCGCCATCCCCGGCGAGAAGATCACCGCCGCCATCAAGGGCGGCAGCTTCGTCAACGCCATGGTGAAGGTGTTCACCGGGCACAACGGTGAACGGACCGGCGACCCCGGCGACCACCCGAGAGTCACCCCGAGCCCGTCGCCCCAGGCGCCTCCACGGCCGGCGTCCGCGCCCTTCCACGCGGCGCTCGCGCACTAGCACGCCCCTCACCCCGATGGACTGCCGTCACCGTCACCGCCGTACCGGCGGGGCGGGCCGGCGGGAACCCGAACTGCCCAGCGAGGCGGACAGCCGATGAGCACAATCACGACAGAGACCGCAGCCACGTCGGTGGTGGACGGCGAGGCCGTACACCTCCGCTGGATCATGCCGGAGGGCTTCTTCGAACTGCCGATGGACGTCGAGTCCATCGAGGAACTGGCCGACGAGCTGATCGAGTTGGCCCGCGACGTGATGCCCGGGGCGCCGGCCGACCTGCAGTACCAGTGGGCCGCCCTGTGCGCCGGGAACTACGACACGTTCATCGAGGCGGGCGTGCAGTACGCCGGCTTCGTCATCACCGAGGTCGACGGAACCCGCTGCACGGCCACCGTGCACGTGTCCCTGCTCGACACCGCGGAAGAGGCCCGCTTCAACCCCGTGCACGCCACGGTCGGCGCCCTGACCGCGCTCGGCCAGGGGGAGGTCGCCGAGATCAGCCTGCCCTGCGGGCGGGCCGTGTCCTGGATCGGCACGCGGCAGGCGGCCATCGACGCCGCGCTCATGCCCTCCGGTCACGACGAGCCGTTCTGGACGTCGTTCATCCAGGTGCAGGTGCCGCTGCCCAACGGAACCGCCGTAGTACTGGAGATGGTGACGTCGACCCAGGAGGGATGGGAGGTCTTCTCCGCGATGTTCGCGGGCATCCTGAAGAGCCTCTGCTTCTTCGACGACGCGGGCAACCCGCTGGGGCCCGAGGCATGACCGGCCCCACGGACGCCCGGCCACCGGAGGACTACCGGCTGCTCGTCCCCCGCGACTGGTTCCGCATCGACCTCACCCTGGAACGCTGGCGGCCCCAGCTGAAGACGTTCGTCGACCGGCAGACAGCGGGCCGGCCCGTGTCCGCCGAGGCCAGGCGCGAGCTGTGGACGACCCTGCGCAACACCGCCGAGAGCGGGGTGGCGCGGGGCGCCCTGGAACTCTTCCTGCGCGCGGAGGCGGGGTCCGCGATGCCGGCGACCCTGCTGGTCTCGCTGCTGCCGATGCGGGGAGCCCTGAACACCCCGCCGAAGGAGTTCGCCGCTGCACTGGCGACCCGCCGCGGCGACAACGCGGACATCACCGTCGTCCCCCTCCCGGCGAGCGACACGGTCCGCGTGACCACGGCGACGACCCTGGACCTCTACGTCCACATGCCCGCCGACAGCGGCTACCTGCTGCTGGCCTTCACCGCCCCGCTGACCGGCATCGCCGGCCCGATGGGCGAACTCTGCGCGGCCATCGGGGGGTCGTTGCGGTGGGTGTGAAACCGATGACTCCCGCAAAGCCCGACCCGCCGAGCATCCGCCGGGGTGCGCTCGGCCGGAGGGCGTCGGTGGCCGGCGCCCTCGGAAACGATCCGAACACATCCGGTGCGCCGAAATGTCCCTCTAGAACCTCAAATAACCGTCCGTCAGGCGAGGTTGATCCTGGCGTACCGCTCGGCCTCGCCTATAACGTCAGAGTTCTTGACTCACTTCTTGTCTCACGGGGAGCCCAGTGTGAAGCGCCGACCTTTGCCCATCGCTGCCGCACTTGCCGCAGCCGCCCTACTCACCGCCTGCGGCGGCAACGACAACTCCAAGGACAACGACAAGATCGCCGGCGCGGACGACGGAAACACTCCCGCCTCCGCGTCGCCGAGCGCAAGCGACTCGGCCGAACGCCCCGAGATCACACTTCCGAACGACCTCAAGGACACCTTCGAAAGTTGGAAAACCGGTGACGCGACCGAGGACGCCGTCCTCGCGGACGTGGCACAGCGCATCGACGCCACCAACTACGCCATCACACAAGGAGATGTCGACCTTCCGGCGCTCTCCTTCTACTACAGCGGTACCGCCCTCGCCGAAGCCAAGGACTGGGTTCAGTCCATCACGAAGGACGGATACAGCATCACCGGGACCAACCGCTACTACAACGCCAAGATCGAGGTGTTCGATTCCGCGTCAGCGGGCGTCGTCTACTGCGAGGACCAGGGCAAGGCCTTCGCCAAGGATCGCAAGACCAACAAGGTCCACAAGACCGAGGTGACGAACAACTCCTACGTCCTCTACTCAACTCGCGTGGAAAAGAACGAGCAGGGTGTCTGGCAGACGACGAAGCTCACTTCTCAAAGGGGCCACAAGTCATGCACTCCGTGACGTCACTCAAAAGGATCACCTTGGCCGGCCTGCTCGCGGGGGCTCTCACCCTGACCGCCCCCGGCGTCGCGTTCGCCGACTGGCCGCCCAGCAGCGGCACACAGGGACGCACTGAACAGTCCGGAAGCGCGAGCGGAGGAACCCTGACCTCCCGGGTCACATTCTCCGGCTCGGTACGCGGGAGCGGCACCAGCTCGTCGGTACGGCCGGTGACGAACTGGACCCCGCCCGCGTGCTGGTATGAACCGCGGAGTGCCGAGGACTTCGCGCGGTACGTCGAGGACATGTACACCGAGACGGTCAACACGCCGGGCCAGCACAGCTACGCCAAGACGTCCGTCGGCATGTTCCGGAACGAGTACAAGGACGGCACGTACAAGAACTACAACCTCGACATCAAGGACGAGGGCAACTGGTGGGTCGCGGTCGTCGACGAGGACCGCTGGATGGAACCCGCGGCACAGGCCTGCAACAAGCAGCCCTTCTGGGTGGAGAACGGTGACGCACCACCCGTGGACAACGCGGTGAGCCCCCAGATCCTGGCCGAACTCGCCTACAACCGCATCCAACTCCCCTCCACCGAGGTGACCCTCGCGCCGCAGGGCACCACCAAGGTCAACCTGGCGACCTGGGCCTGGCTCGACGACGCCAAGTTCAAAGAGGTCTCCGTGACCGCCTCCCTCAACATCGCCGGTCTCAACATCCAGGCCACGACCACCGCCAAACCGGTCGCCCTGAGGATCGAACCCGGCACCCCCGACGCCACGACCTACCCCGGCTCGGGAATCTGCCGGGCCAACGCCGACGGCTCCGTGGGGGAGCCCTACGCCAGGGGCAAGGCCGAGCGGACTCCGCCCTGTGGGGTCAAGTATCTGCGGTCCTCGGGCAAGGGCACCTTCAATCTCCGGGCCACCGTCACATGGCAGATCTCCTGGACCGGCACTGGCAACCCCCAACCGACGGGGCTCCCCGACGGCACCTTCGGCAACGACCAGGCGGTCACGGTGGAGGAGATCCAGTCGGTCAACCGCTGACACCCCACCGACCGGCCCGGCGGCCCCACCAACCGCCGGGCCTGCGACGGGGCCCGCTTCCCGCAGGACCAGGCGGAGGCAGGACCAGGCGGAGGAGCCGTTCGCTGGCGAACCCACGCAGCCCGTCGCTACCGTCAGGACACTCGACCACCATCTGCCTCACGCGAAGTCCCACTGTGCGGCCGTGACGGAGACCGGAAGACGACATGAGCGACCTGCGCCTCGAAGACACCGTCTTCGAACACCTGAAGAAGACCTTCTCCTCGATCAGCGACCGCATGGAGGACGCCCGCCGCGATCTGCGCAGCGCCGACGCCTCCGCCGTCGGTGAGGCCAAACTCATCGAGGACGTCCAGGACTTCGCCGACGACTGGGGCTACGGCATCAAGCAGCTCGGCAAACACACGCACGGTGCGGTGAAGATGATCAACACCATCGGCGACACATTCGACAAGCTCGACCAGGAACTCGCCGAATCGCTCAAGGTGAAGAAGAAGGGCAAGTGACGTGACCGGTAAGCGGCCGGCCTTCCCGCACATCGGGTGGGACCCCACCCCGGGAAACGTGACGGACACCCGGGAACTCGCCAAGCGGCTCGGCGGTCTGGCCGGCGAACTGGGCACGGCGGTGCGCGAGCTGGAGCGGATAGAGTGCGGCGCCTGGAAGGGCAAGACCGCGATCGCGTTCACCGAGTACATCGGCGAGGACGTCACTCCGCTCATCCGCAAGAGCCACGAATCCTTCGACAAGGCCTCGCGGGCGCTGCACCGGTGGGCGGGCGAACTCCAGGACTTCCAGGACGAGGCGGACCGGCTGGAGAAGCTGGCCGGGGAGAAGCTCAGCGCCCAGGACAAGGCCAAGGCGGAGGCCGGCAGCGAGGGCAGCGACGAACTCGGCGAGGCCTCCAGCGCCGTCAACGAGGTCATCAACAAGGTCCACGACCTTGAGGAGCGGTACAAGCAGGCCGCGCGCCAGATAGGCAAGGAACTCGACAAGGCCGCGGACATCGCCCCGGACGAGCCCGGTTTCTGGGACAAGCTGGGCAAGGGCATAGCGGACGCCTGGAACGCCACCGGCGACTGGCTCAAGGAGCACGCCGACCTCATCAAGATGGTGGGCGACGTACTCAGCAACGTGACCGCCGTACTGGGCATGCTGGCCATCGCCACGCTCCCTTTCCCTCCGCTTGCGGCCATTTTCGGCACGGCCGCGCTGATCGGCAGCGGCTTGTCCCTGGCGGCCCACGGCATCGCCATGGCCGCGGGGGCGGACGTGAGTTGGATGACCCTGGGCACCGATGCGCTCGGCCTGCTTCCGGGCATCGGGATGTTCGGCAAGGGCATCAAGGTTGCCGGTGCGACGGCCAGGGGGGCCAGGGCCGCGGCGACGGCGAAGGCCGGCCTGCTGGGGAAGGGATTCCGGGTCACGGAGCTTGGTCAATCACGCATCCTGATGTCCATGGGCGCTGCGTCGAAAGACCTCGACGGGGGGCTCGGACTGGCCGGCTTGGTAAAGATCGGTGGAAAGTCCGAGTTCGTCTACGAGGTCTCACACGCAGGTAGCGGGCTGGCATCGCGCATGGGCGGCCTGGTCAGTGCCGGCTACCACGAAGGGCAATGGATCGGCACCAAGGGGATCAACACCTTCACCAAGTGGAACGTGGACCCGATAAGCGACATGGGCCGGGTCATCGACGGCAGCCTCAAGATCGCCCCCAAGGCCATCACCAACATCAAGGACGCCGTCTCCGGCGATTAGCCCGACGACGACCAGTGGGGCAGAGCACAGGGAGTGAGTCTTTCCCGGTAAGCGGTGCTCGCTGAGTGTGATCACATCGCGAGTGGCGCGGCAGGGCCGGGCATCCCCAAGCCAGGGCAGACGTAAGGC